>SXIP01000248.1 GCA_005772825.1 Methylococcaceae bacterium
GAAGAAGATTTACGCTCTCCCTGCACCGAGGAAATTGCAGTGTTTCAGGCTTTCTCACGCATTGTTAGCGAATCGACTGCGCATTTTGTCGTGATGGATACCGCACCGACCGGGCATACCCTGTTGTTACTGGATGCAACAGGATCTTATCATCGTGAAATTAGCCGTCACATGGAAGGCAAATCCGTAAACTTTACGACACCTATGATGCGTCTTCAGGACCCTGAACTGACCAAAGTGCTGATTGTTACGTTGGCGGAAACGACCCCTGTACTTGAGGCAGCCGGTTTGCAGCAGGATTTGCGCCGGGCCGGCATAGAGCCCTGGGCGTGGATTGTCAATAACAGTCTGGCGGCAACTCAGCCGTCGTCTATGCTGTTACGGCAACGTGCGGTTCAAGAACAGCAGCAGATCGAAAATGTCAGGCAACATAATGCACATCGTCTTGCCATCGTACCCGTGCAAATGGAAGAACCTGTCGGCGTAGAACGTTTACAGGCGCTGCTCGGCTCAAACGGATGAGCTTTTAATGTTTTTAAGGCGGCTTCCAGTTTCAGGATAGAAAAACTGAAGCTGTCTATCATCTCCATGTCGATTATTGTAAACGGTTGCTTTTTTCTACCGATTCATTTCCCGCCGCTGTCTCCGGGTAGGCCAGCTTTATTTCTTAACTATAAATAATTTGTTTATAAAAGCCGTTATTTACTTTTATACATAATGAAATTAAGCTGGCCCCGTGTTTTATTTCATTGTTTCTGCCATAAGCCCGAACACAATCAATCCAAGGTAAATAGGGCATTTAGCTAAAAATTCACTACCTACCGCCGGTTCAGTGGATGTTGATTATTTCTATGTGCAGAGATTTTTAGTTATTGCCTCAGGAGATTGATATGTTATTTAAATCGATAAATTATCCGGTATTTATTTTGTGCCTGCTGTTGTTTGCCTCGACCGGCCAGGCGGCAACAACGCTCGTTACGGTTGCCTCTGACTTTACCAAGCCAATGACTGATATTGCCGAGGCGTTTGACAAAGCCACCGGTCACCATGCCAATCTGTCATTCGGCTCCTCCGGCAAATCTTTTGCACAAATTCAAAACGGCGCGCCGTTTGAAGTGTTTTTGTCGGCAAACGAAAAATATCCTCTGGAATTGGAAAAAACGGGTTTTGCTGTTGCCGATAGCCATTTTGTTTATGCCATAGGTAAATTGGTGCTGTGGTCGAAGATGGACAATTATGTTGATAATGAAGGTCGGATTTTATCAACAGGTGGTTTTAAGCATATTGCTATTGCCAATCCAGTACATGCGCCATACGGTGTGGCGGCCAAAGAAACGATGAAAAGTCTGGGCGTATTCGATAAGTTGCAAGCGCTTCTCGTGGAAGGCGAAAATATCGCGCAAACTTTTCAGTTTGTTAGCACAGGCAATGTCGAATTGGGTTTTGTAGCGTTTGCACAAGTGATTGATGTGAGTACTGGAAAAATTGGCAGCGGTTCGGGATGGATTGTTCCCGATAATCTGCATAGCCCATTTCGTCAGACAGCCGTTTTACTGAAAACCGGTGTTGAAAACCCGGCAGCCCTTGCCTTGATGGATTTTCTTAAATCACCAACCGCGTTGGCGATCATTAAAAAATACGGTTTTGGCCTCCCTGAATAATATGCCGACAGCCGCTGATATTTCCGCCTTATGGCTGACCTGCAAGGTGGCAGGCATTGCGACGCTATTGATGCTGTTAATGGGAACGCCGCTGGCTTGGTGGCTGGCGCGAACCCGGTCACGCTGGAAAGGCGTCTGTAATACCTTGGTCGCCTTACCGCTGGTCTTGCCTCCGACCGTGTTGGGCTTTTATTTGCTGGTGCTGATGGGACCGAGCGGACCGATTGGCCGATTAACCACCGAACTGGGCTTGGGGACTTTGCCGTTTACCTTTGCCGGTTTAGTCGCGGCGTCGGTGCTGTATTCCCTGCCGTTTGTTGTACAACCCTTGCAGACCGCCTTTTCCGGGATAAGCGAGCATCTGCTGGAAGCGGCGGCGACGCTACGCGCAAGTCCGCTGGATACGTTTTTCAGGGTAGTGGTGCCTTTGGCCCGCCCCGGTTTTTTGAGCGCGGCGATTTTGAGTTTTGCCCATACCGTTGGCGAATTCGGCGTTGTATTAATGGTTGGCGGTAATATCCCCGATAAAACCCGAGTGGTGTCGATGCAGATTTACAATCATGTCGAAGCGCTGGAATACGAGCAAGCCCATTGGATGGCCGGTGGATTGCTGATGTTTTCATTTTCGGTGCTGCTGTTTCTATACACGGTGCTGAAAACCCAACCTGAAGCGAACCCGCTGAAATGACCGGAACGATAGAAGCCCTCTTTCAACTCGATTACGGCGGTTTTCAACTGTCGGTTGACCTGCATTTGCCGGGCTCTGGCATTAGCGTGCTGTTCGGTCATTCCGGTTCCGGCAAAACGACACTGTTGCGTTGTATCGCCGGGTTACAACACGCACCGCAGGGATTGTTAAAAATCAACGGCAACATTTGGCAGGATAGCGAGCACGGGGTTTTATTACCAACCTATAAACGTTCTCTCGGATATGTGTTTCAGGAAGCCAAACTGTTTCCGCACCTGACGGTCGCTTAAAACCTGCAAATCGGCCTGAAGCGGATTAATCAATCACCGGGAGCTGTCGAACTCAAGAAAACGATCGACTTGCTGGGTATCGACCATTTGCTTGAGCGACTACCGATGCGCTTATCCGGCGGCGAACGGCAGCGGGTGGCTATCGCGCGGGCGCTGGTGTTGAATCCTGAAGTGTTGTTGATGGACGAACCGCTGGCATCACTGGATGCCAAGCGCAAGCAGGAAATACTGCCGTTTCTGGGCCGCCTGCACCGGGAACTGAAAATTCCCATCCTGTACGTCACGCATTCCCAGCAGGAAGTCCTGCAACTGGCGGATTATCTGGTCATTCTGGCCGATGGCAAGTCAATCGCTGCGGGTGACTTGTCGGAAACCTTAAGCCGTCTCGATTTACCGATGGCGCAAGATCGGGATGCGGCCACGGTTTGGCAGGTTAACATCGTCGCACACGAAGCGGATTATCACCTTACCGACGTGGCTTTTGACGGCGGTGTGCTCAGTTTGCCGGCAATTGACGCTGCGATCGGCACCTCGTTACGAGTGCAGATTTACGCCCGTGATGTCAGCATCGCGTTGGAAGCACCGACGTCTAGCAGCATTCTCAATGTACTGCCTGCTGTCATCAGCGGATTTACCGATGATCAGGCCGGTCAGTGCGTGGTGCAATTACAGGTTGGAAAACAGCCGCTACTGGCGCATATAACCCGTAAATCGGCGCTATTATTGGCTTTGCGGGTTGGCATGGCGGTTTTTGTGCAAATCAAGGGCACATCGATATTAAACAATTAACTCATTTTTCCCGGAGAATCATTATGAAAGCAAGTGCTCGTAATCAATTTAGCGGTATTGTCAGCACCGTAGTTACTGGCGCGGTGAATGCCGAAGTTCATGTCAGCTTGAAAGGTGGCGAAACCATCGTCGCTTCCATTACTAAAGAATCCGTCGAAACCTTGTCCATCAAAGAAGGCATGGCGGTCCTTGCTCTGGTCAAGGCGCCGCAAATTATCATCGTCACCGACTTCGGCGGGTATCGGCTTTCGGCGCGCAACCAGTTGCCGGGTACTGTAGGCGCCGTTAAAACCGGTGCGGTCAATACCGAAGTTGATATCGAATTAAGCGGTGGAGAACAGGTTGTCGCGACGGTTACCAACGACAGTATTGAAACATTAGGCTTAAGTAAAGGCCGGCCGGTGACAGCGGTATTTAAAGCCGGTGCGGTTATTCTGGGGGTTGCCGATTAAGGTTTTGTTTGCATGACTCGGGTGTTGCTTGATAAAAGCAACACCGGCATTATTCTCTGAGCCAGCGCCGCATGTGCGGAAACGCCTTTGATCCGGGTTGCAACGCTTTGCCCGATTCGCTGGTCAAGCCCATCCACTGTAATAGCGGTACACCTATGTTGCCGCCGTTACTGAAAGTATCTATCAACCAGTCCGACTGGCCCTTATAGCCGTCGGGATGAAATACGACTTCGGGCGGCAGGTTTAAATACATCAGCGCCGCCCATGACCAGGCTAACGCAGCCAGTTCATCACCGGCATTTTTACTGACATCATTGTGCAAGGTATTGCGTTGCGCGCTTGGCATCACCGCCAAATGACCGGCTTCATGCAACAAATCTCCCGGATATTTCAGCTTGCTCTCGTCCACCACCAACACGCCTTTATCAATCAGGATGCCGGGCAAGATTACGTTATCAGGTGTTTCGCCTGCCTGTATAGGGATGCCTATGCTGGAAATAAAATCGGTGATTTGCCGGGTTAATGGATTTACAAACACGGTCACAGTCCTTTGGTTCAATGATTATCGGAGGATTAATCCCATCGGTTGGCCCACCTAACAGTACGCGCAATCGATAGGGCTAATTTGATGATGGTTTAGCCAAGGATATGATAACGTTCGGATTGCGAAATGTGGATAGCATTTATCAACCTATCATCGAACACGCGGGGATATCGTTGCTTCTGAAATACTCAGTAAAAACCGGGGGAAATAGAAGCTGTTGCTAATCCGCCCGGTTTTTTTAAGCCCGGATTACGGTCATATCGGCCGGTAAGTCATTGGAAATTTGCTTCAGTATCATCTCTCTGGCTTCGTTACTGACAGCGTGGCGGCTTTTGCCGGAACTATTGATGACCGGCAAAAAGCTGAGGCTGACCTCGATTTTCTCCAGTGACAGCATTTTGATTAAATGCGGCACAAAGGCATCATCACCGATAAAGGGCGCTTGTTCTTTCGCTATGCCTCGATATTGAATGGCTACCGGATGAATAAGCGACTTCGTTAATAACGCCGGTTGAAATAAAGACGCATGAAAACCCAGGACTTCATCGCCGGAGGTTGTTGTACCTTCAGGGAAGGCGACAATGGTGTTGTTCTGTTTTAATAGCCAGACCATTTTTTCCGCCGTTTCCAGAATATGTTTCTTATCGCCGCGACGAATAAAAATGGTGCCTGCCTGCCTGGACAGGTAACCAATCACAGGCCAGCTTGAAATATCGCTTTTGGCGACGAAATAGACGGGCAAATGTTGACCGATAACGATAATATCGAGCCAGGAAATGTGATTACTGACCAAAACAGCAGCTTGTTTGGGCAGTTCTCCCTCCCTGACTATATGCAGGCGCATAATAGAACTGAAGCGTTGCAACCACTGCTTTTTGATCTTGTCGCGCCTGGTTTTTGCGTTGTTTGCCGAACAGAGGGCATTGATGACAGGAAAAACGCCTGCGGCAATGACGCAGCCGTTGACAAACAGCAGGATAATAAGAAAAAGCTTATAAAACAGCCGTATTTTTAATTTCATTACCAGCCCGATAGTCTTTCATATAGTGTTTGCTATAACGTTCCTGTAATTGATCCAGCGGCAATAACACGAATAAATCCATGCAGTTAAAGTCTTCATCCCAGCAGGGTTCGCCGCAAACCAGCGCGCCGAAGCGCAAGTAAGCCTTAAGCAAGGGTGGTATGCCTGACTCATCGCGACTGCATCTCAAGCTTTCCGGTACCGGTACGCTGGGAGTAACCTGAAGCGAGGACGGGGCGATGTTTTTCGCATCGATATTCCTGTAAACCGCCTCTACCGCAAACCCGCTCGGGCCGGGTGTAATGCTGGCGCAGCCCAGCAGGTAATTAAACCCGCCTTCCAGCGCGTATTGCACCAATGCAGACCAAAGCGTTGTCAGCACGGCGCTGCCTCGATAATCGGGATCAACGCAAGTCCTGCCAATTTCCAGAAAACGTCCCGGCAACGTTAATACCTGGTTTAAATCGAATTCACTCTGGGAATAAAAGCGGCCCAAGCGTTTTGCCTGATATTGATTCAGTAAACGCGTGTAGCCGACTATTTTTTTATCGACGTTATCGTAGACGATTAAATGGTCGCAATAGTCATCGACGTCATCATAATCCAGGCCTTCGGATTCAGTCTTGAGTTTGGCGCCCATTTCTTTGGCGAATACGCGGAAACGTAATGCCTGGGCTTCCTTGATCAAGGCTGCTGAATCGGCGATAAAACAGTCCAGGCGTCTGACCGGTTTGCCGGGTATCTCGGCAGTTATTTTTTTCATAAGCGTCCCAAATAGTGAATAAACAGCGGGATACATTAATCAAGGAAGGTGTCAGTTTCGTGAAGAGTCAATGAAAATAGGATGACAGAAGCGTTAATTTTTAATGACATGAGGATGATTCACTGACTGAAATGATTTGTTTATAAACAGCGCCCCGATGTTTGGGTGCTGTTACAGTCAATGCGGTATAATTGAATGAAATGAGTGTTTTAAACCGGCGTCCTGGTATAAAATCGCCGCCTTTTTTTGAAGATCGACACTATGCAAATTATCGCAATTTATCCGGGTACCTTTGACCCCATTACTAACGGGCATCTGGATTTGATTGCCAGGGCTTCAAGACTTTACCGGAAGGTGATTGTCGCGGTGGCTGTGAACAGGGGAAAAACACCGCTGTTCACGCTGGAAGAACGCGTGGCTTTGGTTAAGGACGTCACGCCGGAATTTGATAATGTCGAGGTGATAGGCTTCGACAATTTGCTGGTCGACTGCGCCAAACAGCAGGGAGCCAGCGTTATTTTACGCGGCTTGCGCGCGGTATCCGATTTTGAATACGAGTTTCAGATGGCCGGTATGAACCGGCGTCTGGCGCCGACGTTGGAAACCGTGTTCCTGACGCCGGCGGAACAATACGAGTTTATCTCTTCGAGCATGATCAGGGAAATTGCACGGCTGCATGGCGATGTGTCCTGTTTTGTCCCTGACATTGTTCACCACCGGCTAATCGATAAATTTAGCCTAGAAAAATTTAGCCAGGAGTAACGATGTCCCTAATTATTGATGAAGAATGTATCAATTGCGATGTTTGCGAGCCGGAATGCCCGAATGGGGCCATTTACCAGGGCGAGGATATTTATATCATCGACCCTGCCTTGTGTACTGAATGCATAGGTCATCACGACTTGCCCCAGTGTGTCGAAGTGTGCCCGGTCGATTGCATCAGCAAAGATCCCGATCATGTTGAGGATCAGGAAAGTCTGTATCAGAAATACCTCAAATTAACGAAAGCATAATAAGCTTCAAAGCCGAATCAACGAAACCAGCCCAGGCTGTCAGACGTCGCGCCGACCGGTTTGTATTCGGCGCCGACCCAGCCCGAATAAGCCGATTTTTCAATGGCTGAAAAAACCTCTGCAAAATCAATACGTCCGGTGCCGGGCTGGCCGCGTCCGGGGCAATCGGCAAACTGAATATGGCCGATTTTGTCGGAATAGCGGGCGATAAATTCAGCCGGATTTTCGCCCATCATCTGCATGTGATAAATATCGTATTGCATAAAAAGGGCAGGGTGCCTGAACTGCTCCAGCACATCCAGCATCTGTTGGCCGCTATGGATAATGAAACCGGGCATATCATGGGTGTTGACGGCCTCGAAGACGGTTTTAATACCCAGCGGCGCCAATGTTTCAACCGCGATACGCAGATTATCCGTAAAGGTTTGCCGGTAATCCTGTAAGCGGTTTGTATCATGACAACAGCCGGGCAGAACATTAACTGCATGCGGTTGCAAGCGTTGTGCATAGTCGGCTGTTTGCGCAAGGGCTTCTCGGAACTGCTCGCGTTTTTCAGGTACACAGGCGAGGCCTTCGCCGCCTTGCAGCAAATCATCGGCAGCGACATTAAACAGCACCAGTTTCAGTCCGTTATCTTCCAGAATATTGCCGATGATTTCGGCGCTTAAACTATAGGGGAACTGGATTTCAACGGCGGTAAAACCCTGTTGCCTAGCGGCCTTGAAGCGGTGGATCAGGTCTGTTTCGGTAAACAGCAGACTTAAGTTGGCGGTAAAGTTAAGCATCGGCTGAGGATTTGGCAAATAATTTAATGAGTGTTGACGGGTCTTGTTCCAGGTATCCGTGGCTGCCGTGCAACTGCATGAGCTGGGCGGCAAGACCCGACATCGGGATGGCGTTACCTTGCTTGACCGATAAATCAACGGCCATATTCAAATCCTTCAACAAGGTTTTGACCCGCCATTTAACCGGCTCAAAGGCTTCGGCGGCCATTTCCGGCGCAACGATTTGCAAGGGTTTGGAATCGGCAAATCCGCCTGCCAGCGCTGCCGGTATTTTTTCGGCATCGACACCGGCCTGTTTTGCCAGCGCCATCATTTCGGCGATCACCAACACATTGCAACTGACAATCATCTGGTTACATATTTTAGTCACCTGGCCGCTGCCGACATCGCCCATATGCGTCAGTTGTTTATACAGTGGAGCCAACACGCTACGCGCAATTTCAATGCTTTCTGCATTACCGCCCGCCATGATCGCCAGACTGCCTTGTTCGGCGCCGGCCACACCACCGGAAACCGGCGCATCGACCCAATGCATGGCGCATTTTTCATACAACAGCGCCGCCAATTGCCGCGTGTTATCGGGGTGAATGCTGGATAAATCAATCAGCAGCTTGCCGGGTGAGCCGTTGTGCAGAATATCATTGCGGACAACCAATTCGACTATCGCCGTATCCGCCAAGCACAAAATAATGACATCCGACGCTTTCACCAAATCGGCAATCAGAGGACAGGCAACGGCGCCGGCATCAACGACCGCCTGCAACTTTTCCGGGCTGCGGTTCCAGACATTGACGCTGAAACCGGCATTCAGCAAACGTAAGGTCAAGGGCTTGCCCATCAAGCCGATACCGATGAAACCGAGGATGGGTTTTTTATTTGACATAGTGATTCTTTTTGTAGAATTTCCAGATTGGATGCTCAGCGTACCGTATCCCCGCCTTTGCCTCAAGTGAGAAATGGCCTCATCGTTATTTACTATGGGCGCTGCAATTCACAGCATCCGGCGGCTATGTACGCTATCGAACAGAAAGATTACTGATAGAACCCTACTATTTAATCGGTAGTCATCTACAATAGATTCAAATTGGCTTTGCAGGCAGCTTCACTGCATTCGGCAATACGAGCAAAATAACTTTGTTCAAGAGTTGCACGCTCAACAGACGCTGATTTTTCCGCCGTGGACCTACGGCATTTGTCTCAACACAATCTTAATTACGGGATGTCATGTATGAAAAATAACTTCTATAAACTCAGATGCCTTGCATCTATGACGGCGCTAATGTTTATTGCCGGGTGCATGGGCGGAGGCGGGGCGTACGGTAATAATCCAACCTACGGTTTGGGTTCCGCCACAAGCACCGCACTTGGCGGCGGTGTTCAGGGTGCTGTTCTGGGCTCTATTATTCAGAGCATGGCCGGCAGTGTTTTGAATGGTCAAATCGGCTCGCAACTGGCTCCGGACGACAAGACTTTCCGGCTACAGCAGTTAGGCGGACTGATGCAATCCGGATCGGTCAATCAACCGCGGCAATGGGTCAACCCAAAAACCGGAAATGTGTTTGTACTCAAGCCCATCGGTCAGCAAGGCTACAACCAGCAGTTCAAGCAAAAATGCATTAACATGGAAGAAACCCTGATTTTGCGTAACGGAAAACGCATCCCCGAAAACCGTCGTGCTTGTTTGAATCCCAATACCGGGAAATGGAATTTGGTGCAATAAAGTTTTCTTTGTTTCCCAAGTTGTAATTTTCGTCGTTATACGCAAGCCTGTTTAATTCCAGCCATTCCGCGTGATACGGTGGCGGGTATCGCCCGGATCGACCCCGCACCGTGTCCCATCGAAGTATACCTAACCGGTCTATGCGTTGGTTATTAAGGCTATCATCGAAATTTTGCACCCTTACCCGAAAACATCAGCGCAGATTCTTGATAGTCTCCAGTACGCGTTCGTAGCTTTGAAGCAGATCGGGCGCTTTAATCAATTCGGCCAGCGTGGCTGCGGTTGCGGCAAGCTGGATGGTTTGCAGGAGTTGAATGTAGGCGACTTCACTGAGGTGTTCAAGCGATTCGGCGAAGGTGTCCGCCACTGAACGGATGTGGCCGGCAAATTCGTCGTTTGTCGATGGGCTTGCATCGGCGGCGTTGGTGTCTGCTGCTTCGACGATAAGCATGGAGTCAGATGCCGGTCTGGAGGACTGGATCAGTTTCAGGGCCTCGTCGAGTTGCGGCGTTGATTCGGTGGACACGCCCGTGGACGCCGTATCCAGGTTGTACAGGTTTGCTACACCCATCGTCGTTGCCGCCTGCATGGTGACGTATATCTGTTGTTGCGCATTAACTGCATTTTGCGCGGCAATCGACAGCGACTGGGCGATTGCCTGATAGAGATTTCCTACTGCGCTGGCGGGAGTTTCAGAGAGAATCTTTACGTTTGTCTGCGTTACGCTGTCGGTTATTTGCGAATTGACTGATGTAGCGGCTTGTTGGTCGATGTCGGCCATATTTTTCTCCTGTGTGCGGGGCTTTTTATTTAGGTTAAGTATCGACTAAATTTAGAACAGTTTTATCAAGAGTCAACCCGCTTGTTTCAAAATGTACTTTGACGCAATCTTTTGTTACAAACTTAAGTATAATAAGGTTTTTCTCAATCTACGGTATTAAAGTCATGTTCAAAAAATTCAAAGAGGACCCTAGATTAGTCGAGCTTAAGGGACGCCACCCCAACGGCAATGCGATTGTTATCATTTTGGCGATTGTCATGCTGTGGCGCGGCGTTTGGGGATTGTTGGATACCTATCTTTTTCCCGGCTCGCCGACCCTCAGTTATCTTATTTCAATTGCCATTGGCGGCCTGGTTTTACACCTGGATGATTTTAGTATCGATAATTTAAAGAGATAAACCGGTTATAATGGCTATCTAATCTTTTATTTATTTTTCAGGAACTCCAAGCAATGAATCCATCCGAGTGGTTTACCGAGCAAGTGCCGGGCGCCGAATCAGCCTTTTCGTTAAAAATAAAACAAAAACTGCACGAGGAGCAATCCGAGTTTCAGTATCTTGAAATTTATGAAACCGAAACGTTCGGTAACCTGATGGTGATTGACGGTTGCACTATGGTATCTACCCGCGATAACTTTTTTTATCACGAGATGATGAGCCATCCGGCCCTGTACAGCCATCCCGATCCTAAAAGGGTCTGGATTATCGGCGGCGGCGACTGCGGTACTTTGAAAGAAGTGTTAAAGCATCAATCGGTTGAACAAGCCTTGCAGATCGATATTGATGAACGCGTTACCCGTCTGGCGGAAATCTATTTTCCTGAATTATGCGAGTCCAATAACGACCCCCGCGCTGATCTGAGATTTATCGACGGTATCAAATGGGTAAAAGATGCGGCGCCTGACTCGGTTGATATTATTATCGTTGACAGCACCGACCCGATCGGACCGGCGGAAGGCTTGTTCAGTGAAGCCTTTTACCGCGACTGTTATAACTGCTTGTCGGAGAACGGCATGGTGGTGCAACAAAGCGAGTCGGCCTTGTATCACATGAAACTCATCGGCGAGATGCGTAACGCGATGAGCCAAGCCGGTTTCAAAACGTTGCAGACCTTGTTTTTTCCGCAATGTCTGTATCCTTCCGGCTGGTGGAGCGCGACCATCGCCAGCAAGGCCGATCTGTTAAAATTCAGGGAGCAGGATTGCGCCGACAAGTCATTTGATACGGTTTACTATAATGCCGACATACACAAAGCGGCTATGGCGCAACCCGAGTTTTTCAAAAAAACATTTTCTTTATAGTGCAATGCAAGATTTAAACACCTTCAGATTAATTGAGCGTATCAGCAATCTGTTGCGCTCTGAAGAACGGAAAAAATATGCCGCTATCGGCTTACAACCCGTTCATGTCCAGGTGCTGGATTATTTGGCGACCTGTAACCGGTTTAGCGATACGCCGGCGTCGGTTGCCGACTATTTGGGCTTAACGAAAGGCACCGTTTCCCAATCCTTACAGGTGCTTGAACGAAAAGGCTATATTGAAAAGTGCCAGGATAAGCTCGACGGCCGTGTGGTGCATCTTGCTTTATCGCCCGCAGGAACACAATTATTGAATGATGTGAAACCGCTGGATATTTTTGAGCAGGCTCAAGAGGCCGTCTCTTCAAAAAAATTCACGTCGATTGAGGCCTCTTTAAGCGCTATGTTGGCCGAGTTGCAAAAAGCCAATAATGCCAAAAGCTTTGGTGTATGCCACTCCTGTGTTAATTTTGTCCGGCTTCAGGAAAACTATCTGTGTAATTTAACCCAGTTACAATTAAGCCAGTTCGATGCAAAAAAGATATGCCGTGAGCATGTGCTGGCTGAAGATAATGTTGTTCCCCCTAAGCAGGCTGACTAGCATGCCTGTTTACCCTTTCCCTTATCTGTGAGATACCCCATGTTTGATACTAAAACCATTGATGATATTGCCAATCGCCTGGCGGGTGCCATACCGCCCGGTTTAAACAACCTGAAAGAAGATATGGAAAAAAACTTCCATGCCATTTTACAAAGCGCCTTGGGTAAACTGGACCTGGTTAGCCGTGAAGAATTTGAAGTGCAAAAAATGGTCCTGGCTAAAACCCGCTCAAAACTGGAAGATTTGGAAAAGCGTGTTGCGGAAATAGAGCAGCAAGTGCTGAGTAAAGAAGAACTGTAGTCAGCGGCGCATGGATGATAGGCGTCCCTTTCCCCCGACCCCTCTCCCAAAAGGAGAGGGGAGTGAACTCTCGCTGTTTATGGATTAAGGGATAGTGGCCTTAGCCGTTATTTACAGCCGGGGTCGTTCCGGCATAGAAGCACCGCTTGTCACTGTAGAAGTGCATGTTGCTAATGGATTGCCCGCACTGAATATTGTCGGTTTGCCGGAAACGGCGGTTAAAGAAAGCAAGGATAGGGTAAGGGGGGCAATATTAAATTCCCGTTTTGAATTTCCCGCCCAGCGTATCACCGTCAATCTCGCGCCTGCCGATTTACCCAAGGAAGGCGGCCGTTTTGACCTCGCCATTGCCTTGGGGATTCTCGCGGCATCGGGGCAAATCCCTGTCGCCAAGCTCGATCAATACGAATGCGTCGGCGAGCTGTCGTTAGGCGGTGAATTGCGGCCCATCAACGGTGTTTTGCCGATTGCGATACAGGCCAGAAACCAGCAAAGGAAGCTGATCCTTCCCAAAGAAAATACCGCTGAAGCCGCTCTGGTCAACGACATTGAAATCATCCCGGCAGTACATTTGTTAGAAGTTTGCGCCCATCTGGGCGGTCAGACGCAGATTAAAACCGAGTTTCAACAAGCGGAACAACCCGCACCAATAGACAGCCTGGATTTTGCCGATGTGCATGGTCAATACCATGTCAAACGCGCCTTTGAAATCGCCGCTGCCGGGGCGCATAACCTGCTAATGCTGGGCCCGCCCGGCACCGGAAAATCGATGCTGGCAGCGCGCTTGCCGACCATCTTGCCGTTATTGTCCGAACAACAGGCCCAGGAAACAGCCGCCATTGCGTCGATTAGCGATCAGGGTCTTGATGTCGCCAACTGGTTGAAACCGCCTTACCGCGCACCGCATCATACCGCCTCAGCGGCGGCGTTGGTAGGCGGTGGCAGCAATCCACGCCCCGGTGAAATATCGCTCGCCCATAACGGCACCTTGTTTCTTGATGAACTGCCCGAGTTCGACAGAAAGGTGCTGGAAGTCTTGCGGGAGCCTCTGGAAACAGGCCATATCACCATTTCCCGTGCGGCGAGGCAGGTCGATTTCCCTGCCCGGTTTCAGTTGATCGCTGCGATGAATCCGTGCCCGTGCGGTTATTTGGGCGATGCCTCGGGCCGCTGTCATTGCACCTCCGAGCAAGTCATGCGTTATCGTGCCCGCATATCCGGGCCCTTGCTGGATCGTATCGACATGCATCTGGAAGTGCCGCGTGTATCGCATGAAGTTTTGCGCAAAGGCTCGCCGGAAGGTGAAGAAAACAGTGAAAAAATTCGCGCCCGTGTCGTTGCCGCAAGAAATATCGCAGTTGCCCGTAGCGGCAAAGCCAATGCCGCGTTATCGGCCAAGGAAGTCAAGCATTTCTGTAACGTCTCCGATCAAGGCCATCAGCTTTTGGAGCAGGCAATGGATAAATTCGGCCTGTCGAATCGCGCCTATCACCGCATTTTAAAACTTGCACTGACAATAGCCGACCTTGCCGGTTCACCGTCAATAGAGGTCAGGCATTTAAGTGAAGCCATCAGCTACCGTAAACTGGACAGGCGCGCTTAATACCGATGAGAGATATAAACGAACTTTTCCAGGTATTGTCAAGATCGGCTTTCCGCAGCAAATTCCATCTTCAGGCAAAAGACCTTGCCTATTTGCAGACAAAAGGCCTGCCGACCGTTATCGATCACGCCGCAGACTTTATTGCCAAGCGATTGGCCCCGGCGGTTATAGAAAATGACGGCAAACAGACGCCGTTTCGGGGCCATCCGGTCTTTGTCGCGCAACATGCCACCGCTTGTTGTTGCCGGGTTTGCCTGGAGAAATGGCACAGGATACCGAAGGATCGCGTCCTGACGCCCGATGAGCAAAGCTATCTGCTCACGGTGCTGGAACGCTGGCTCGATGATGAATTGAGAAGATGTTTCTGATGATTTTTAACCGATTAATTACGCGGTTATTTTTTGAAAAATGTCCGCTGCGGAAATATAAGACAGATTGATCACGCCCCCCAGATTATCGTCGATCTGCTTTTTAAGCACTGCAAAAAGGTTGTTGCGCCGCGATTCTTCCAGGCTGATATAGGGAGAAAAGCTGCTTAACAACAACAGGTAGTCTTCAGCCGTATAGGTTTTTTCCATCCTAACCTGTTGCGAAGCCACTTTTTTGAACAAGCCTGAATCGATGGTGGGCTGTACCAGCGTTTTCAGGGCTTGCTGCCGTGCCGCCTCAGTTTCGAACCGGCCAAGCGAGGATAAATCCTGCCGGTTATAGATTTTGGTAAACGACGGCCACAACTCCGGGCTCGGCTGCGGTTCCTTGTTCCACAGCAGGATAAAATAACCGTCATCGCGCAACGCTTCGGCAACCTTTGGATGGCCCACTTCCGGCTGTATCCAGTGAAAAGCCGATGCCGAAACCACCGCATCGAACGTCGATGTTTCTATCGGCCATTGTTCAAACGAAGACTGCTTGATCACGACCTTCGGAAAAGGCTTGCAGTTATTCCGGGCTAATTCGCAAAACTCGGGATTAGGCTCGACACACACGATTGAACATCCCCATTCTGCAAACGACGTCGTTGCTATGCCGGGGCCGCAGCCGATTTCGAGTAGCCTTGAGGCGGAGCTCAACTGCGTCAGTTCGGCAATATATGAGATCAATTCATAAGGGTAGCGGGCTCTCGCTTTATCATAAGCCTGGGCCGCTGTGGAATACCAATGCGCTCTTTCTTCGAGAGGCTTGTTGGAGAAGCGGGTGTTGCGCTGGATGGTGTCACTCATGGGTTGGTTTTTCGGTTTAATTTTAGTTGTCGCTGAAATCGACTTTAACATTTTGATTATGGCGAAGACAAGAATCAATCTATTCCTAACGGCATGATTAAAAACGGCACAGTATTTTGTAATAGTCCACACCTGTTGATTTTTGGAACTATACTTCAAACGGTCAAGTTTTCGGTTTTTTTAGAAAACAGCTGGAAATTCATGGTCATTAAAGATTGCATTTTGTCTTTAAAACGGATATCCAGCCCGGCAATACAAGAGTCGATGTTGTCCTTAAACACCTGGAA
>SXIP01000023.1 GCA_005772825.1 Methylococcaceae bacterium
CGGTGAAATGCGCGACCTGGAAACCATCCGTCTGGCTTTGACAGCTGCGGAAACCGGTCACCTTGTTTTCGGCACGCTGCATACGACCTCCGCCGCTAAAACCATCGATCGTATTATTGACGTATTTCCCGCTGCGGAAAAAGAAATGATCAGGTCCATGCTGTCCGAATCATTACAAGCCGTTATCTCGCAAACGCTGCTTAAAAAAGTGGGCGGCGGCCGTGTCGCCGCACACGAGATCATGGTCGGCACATCGGCTATCAGAAACCTGATTCGCGAAGCCAAAGTGGCGCAAATGTATTCAGCGATTCAAACAGGCCGCAAGGAAGGCATGCAGACACTCGACCAGAATCTTAAGGAATTGGTTGAGAAAAACCAGATTACCGCAAAATCGGCTATTGTTAAGGCCGTCAATAAAGATATGTTCCGTTAGGAGGCGTTATGGATTTTACTGCATTACTGGCGCATATGGCGCAGAAAAAAGCGTCGGATTTATTCATAACAGCCGGCAGGATGCCGACCATAAAAGTTGACGGCAGGCTGGTTGAGCTCTCCAAAACGCCGCTGACAGCGGAGCAGTCTTTAAAAATCGTACTCGGCATCATGACTCAGGCCCAGATTAACGAGTTTGAAAACACCAAGGAATGCCAGTTCGCCATCCATGATGAGAAACTGGGGCGCTTCCGGGTCAGCGCCTTTACCCAGCGCGATTGCGCAGGCATGGTGTTGCGCCGCATCGAAAATGAAATACCCGATGCCGATTCAATACATTTACCGCCGATTTTAAAAGACCTGATCATGGAAAAACGCGGCCTGATTATCTTTGTCGGCGCAACCGGTACCGGTAAGTCAACCTCGTTAGCGGCCCTGATCAAGCATCGCAATCAAAACAGCAGCGGTCATATTATTACCATCGAAGACCCCATCGAGTTTGTACACCCGCATCTGGGTTGTATTATCACTCAACGGGAGGTGGGGCTGGATACCGAATCCTATGAGGTCGCCCTGAAAAACACCTTGCGCCAGGCCCCCGATGTCATTTTAATCGGAGAAATCAGGACACGGGAAACCATGCAGAATGCGATTACCTTTGCCGAAACCGGTCATTTATGTTTATCGACGCTGCATGCAAACAATGCCAACCAGGCCCTTGACCGGATTTTACATTTCTTCCCGGATGAAATGCACGGTCAGTTATTAATGGACTTGTCGCTGAATTTACGCGGCATAGTCGCCCAGCAATTGATCAAGCGCTCTGACGGCAAAGGCCGCTATCCGGCGATTGAAATCCTGATCAATACACCGCTGGCCAAGGATTATATCCGTAAAGGCGAGGTTTATAAGCTCAAGGAATTAATGAAAGACTCCCGTGAACACGGTATGCAGACATTCGACCAGGCGCTCTATGATCTCTATCTGCAAGGCAAGATCAGTTACGAAGATGCCTTGAACTCGGCGGATTCCAAAAATGAAGTGCGCTTGATGATCAAACTGGGCGCCGAAAACGCGGATAAATATGCAAATAACGAACTGATGCTGTCGGATGAGGAGGATGAAGACGACGGTGTTATCAGATAAGAAGGCTCTTTCCTGTTTTCATCTCCCCGGCGAGGAAAACCCGAAAACCGCGCGCCTTAAGCCTGTTTCGTAAAGATCAATGGTAGAATTATCACCAACCTTATTTAAACTCTAGCGAGGATTTATGACTGTTCCAGAAGCGCTTTACCAATCCGCACTGTCTTCATTAAAACTGCGTGCGCGCGGAAAAGTGCGTGATATTTATGATATTGATGACAAAACCATGTTGATTGTAACGACAGACAGACTGTCGGCATTTGATGTGATTTTGCCCGACCCGATTCCCGGTAAAGGACGCGTTTTAACCAATGTATCGAACTTCTGGTTTAAAAAAATGCAGCATGTCATGCCCAACCATTTGGCCGATATTCCGCTGGAACAGGTTGTGCCCGATCCAGCCGAGCGTGCGCAGATTGAAGGCCGGGCCATTGTTGTTAAAAAACTGAAGCCGCTGCCGGTTGAAGCCATTGTCCGTGGTTATCTGATCGGTTCGGGCTGGAAAGATTATCAAAAATCAGGCAGCGTTTGCGGCATTGAATTACCCGCCGGCTTGCAACAAGCCCAGCAGTTACCGGAAGCCATTTATACCCCATCCACCAAAGCCGGGGTTGATCAGCATGACGAAAACGTCTCTTTTGAACAGACCGTTGAGTTGATGGGCCTGGAAAAGGCCGAACAAGTGCGCGATGCAAGCCTCCGGCTTTACCAGGAGGCCGCCGCTTACGCCAAGGAACGCGGCATTATTATCGCCGACACCAAGTTTGAATTCGGTGTCGATGAAAATGATGTTTTATACCTGATTGATGAAGCATTAACACCGGATTCGTCACGCTTCTGGCCTGCCGACCAATACCGGATCGGTATCAGTCCGCCCAGCTTCGACAAGCAATATATTCGTGATTACCTGGAAACACTGGACTGGAACAAAACCGCGCCCGGCCCTGCCCTGCCTGCTGAAGTGGCTGAATACTGCGCAGAAAAATACCGCGAAGCGGAAATCAGATTAACTCAAGATACAGCCGTATGAGTACAGACACCTCCTTATCTTCCGATCAATCTTCTTCGGATCAGGCCTCGCCGCCTGATGACGTGCCGCTGTTTGTTGATCTCGACGGAACCCTGATTAAAACCGACCTGTTGATTGAAAGCGCTTTCTTTTTGTTGAAAAAACGGCCCTGGATGTTAATGGTCATGTTTTACTGGCTGCTGTTCGGTAAAGCACGTTTCAAACAAGAGATTGCGCTACGCTCGGCGCTCGATTTTAGCGCCTTGCCGCTACAGAAAGCCTTCGTTGAGTATTTACAAAGCGAAGCCGATAGCGGCAGGACCTTAGTGCTGGCGACCGCTTCCGACCGACGATTGGCGGAACCGGTGGCGGAGCGCTTGGGCTTCTTTTCACAAGTGCTGGCCAGCGATGGGCATAACAACCTGAAAGGTGAACGGAAATTAACCGCCATACTGGCTTGCTGCCAGGGCGAGGCATTCGATTATGCAGGCAACGCCCGCGCCGACTTACCGATCTGGGCCAAAGCACGGCGAGCTATCGTCGTTAATCCCGATAGCGGCGTGATTAAAGCGGCAGAGGCTTGCGCCAAGGAAATCCAGCAGGTATTTGAGGACAGGCCTGCCCGGATAAAAACCTGGTTGCGGGCATTGCGCCTGCACCAATGGGCTAAAAATGTCTTGCTGGGTGTACCGCTGTTGACCGCGCATGCGTTCAATCTGCCTGCCATCTTTGAAATCGCTGCGGCCTTTACCGCCTTTGGCCTGATCGCATCGGCCACCTACCTGCTCAATGACCTGCTTGACCTGACTGCGGACCGACATCACCCGCGCAAATGCAAACGCCCTTTTGCCGCCGGTGACATAGGCTTGATAGCCGGAATTTTGATGATGTTCATGCTGTTCGGCGCAGGCTTCGGACTGGCTGCCCAGCTTTCCAGCTATTTCCTGTTTACCCTGCTAACTTACCTGGTTTTGACCATCAGCTATTCGTTTTACATTAAAAAAATTGTCTTGCTGGACGTGTTATTACTGGCGTCACTCTACACCATACGCATCGTCGCCGGCGCCAATGCCATTGAAGTGGCGGTGTCGTCGTGGTTGCTGGGTTTCTCGATGTTTGTCTTTCTGAGTCTGGCGCTGGTCAAGCGCTGCACCGAACTGTTTGCCTTGCAACAACTCGGGCGCAAAGTCATGAAAGGACGGGACTACCGCGTATCTGATTACCCGATGCTCAGCGCGATGGGCGTTGCAGCGGGCTATATATCAATCCTGGTACTGGCTTTATATATCGATAGCCCGGAAAGTAAAAGCCAGTATACCCATCCGATGTTTTTATGGATGTTATGTCCGTTGATGGCTTATTGGGTCAGCCGATTATGGTTGAAAACAGCACGCGGCGAAATGCACGATGATCCACTGGTCTATAGTTTAAAAGACCGTGTCAGCTGGATCGTATTTATCAACATGATGCTGATTACGGTGGTATCAATATGAAATCGATGAACGTATCCTGGACAATCCTGACGCTTATTTTCATCAGCGTGACTATTTCGGCAGTTGCCCAAATCACACTGAAACAAGGCATGTCTTCATCAAACGTGCAGCAAGGCCTGACCGGCGGCTGGCTCGATATTGTCATAGCCGTGGCGTCTAGCTTCTATGTCTGGCTGGGTCTCATCCTTTACGCGCTCGGCGCCGTGCTTTGGCTCGGCGTACTGGCGCGAGTCGACGTGAGTATCGCCTATCCCTTCGTTGGCCTAGGCTTCATCCTTACCGCGCTGTTCGGCGTGTTTTGGCTCGGTGAATCCTTTTCACTGATCCGCTTTGTCGGCACCTGCCTGGTGGTATTAGGCATCCTGTTAGTAACCAACCAGGGTTGTTGACAATGACCAAGCTACAGACGATTTATGTGTTATCGGCACTCATAGGCTTAGGTGCAGTCGCCATCGCTTATTTTCTGCCGGTATACCCCTATACACCGGACAGCGCCTGTTACATTGAACAGGCCAGGAGTTTACTGGCTCGGGGCGTATTTGAAAGCGCGCTCTACGGCCCGGACAGACCCTCGGTGACTTTTGTCCCCGATCCGCTTTTCCCACCCGGCTACCCGATCTTGATAGCGATTTTCAGCCTACTCCTGCATGTGCCGCCTGAACTGGTCGCACTGTTGCTGGGCCTGTCTGCATTGGCGCTGATCCCGGCCTGTCTGGTGTTGTCATTTCGAAAAATAGTCGGTGCCGAACAAGCGCTGGTCATCGCCGTGCTGGTGGTGCTGACGCCCGCCATCATACGTTGGGGCAATGTTGCCTCGACCGATATATTATCGGTATTGGTGGTTATTTTCTGTATGGGCCTGATTCTTAAAGCAGGCGACAGCCTGATCGCCTGGTTTGTTGCCGGGCTCTTTGTCGGCTTCGCCTACCTGCTGAGAAACGCCAATCTTGCCTTCGTATTGAGTATAGGCGGTTTTATGGCCTGGACTATTCTCTTTCCAGACGGACATCAGGCTGATGAGCGTAAACAAAACCGCTGGAAAAACTTTACGATAGCCTGTGTCTGGTTGGCCGGTTGTCTGATCCTCGTGGTGCCCTGGATGATCCGAAATTTTCTTGTTTTCGGAAAAGTTCAGCCCTATTCCATGCCGCCCAGCTCGGTCGGCGTCATCGAAAACATCCATGCCTTTATCCAGGCCCAATTGTATATTCTGACGCCGTTCGAAGGCTTGTCCAGCTATTTTGCCAGAGCCTTGCCGGGTCTTCTGGTGTTGCTTATCGTCCTGGGACTACTGGTCTATCAGGTATTGAAAACCTGGAAACACTGGCCAAAGCCGGACAAGGACGCATTTTTAATCTCCGTTTTCTATGCCATGCTGGGCGCCGCCATTGTTATCGCCGCCCGCAGCAAATACCAGTGGGGTGAACTGATTTCCGAGCGTCATGCCCTACCCTACCTGTTTGCGCTGTTAGTCGCTCTAGCACTGATACTGAAAAATACCGTCGTTAAAATAAATACCCAGCTCGGCCTGGCACTGGCTTCCTGTTTGTTATTAACGCGGATTTACCAGATACCGACCCTGTATGAATATAATTTTTATAACGCCAATGTGGTCGCGGTAGCGGAATACATCGAAAAGAACAAACACACCGATCCGCTTTGCACACAATTGAACGGGCGTTTAGGCGTTTCCAACTATGGTTTTGTTTATCGTGTCATTTGCGCCGTACCCGTCAGTCACGTTTTCCCCATACTGCACGGCAACGACTTTAAAGACGAGCCGTTGAAAAAGCTGCTGACCCTACCGGCAAAAAACGGCATTCTGGTCTCCATCTTCCCCAATCACGATGTCGACAAGAAAGACCTTCCACTTAACGAGACTTACCTCGATCATCTCGGCGCCTCGGGTTGGCGCGTTGAGCAAAACGGGGAAATGGGCTTTGTGTTGTCGCGGTAAATATTTGTCGTATAAAAACAGGAGTTGATAAAACAACACCTGATTAGTAAGGACCGCGCATGAAATAACTTCGACAACTTGTCCCATCGCCCTCCGGGAGAGGACATACAAATGATCAAGTTATTTCATGCTCATTCCTTAGTAGCCCACTTTTAGATCAGATTAAAGACATCACCACGAAGACACGAAGATCACGAAGTTTTCAATATGTTGAATTAACTGGATATTTTTCTTCGTGTTCTTCGTGTCTTCGTGGTGAAAAATGCTTACAGCCTGATTTTCGATAATACCTTCACAATATCCGGAGCTTGGGAACGAGTAACGCCTATCAACGCCATTGCCCATCGCTATCTCAGGCCACAATCAGAAAATCGTTACCCAATGCGGCAGGATGGCTGACTGTACCCAATAATGCGATGTCGATGGCGGCCAGCGCGCCGGCGCCGTCGGCGTCATACACCAGCAGGCCGGTGCCGGCGTCATAGCTGAGCGTGGCACTGAGGCCGACGGTTTGGCCGACCTGTCCTGCGTAGGCGGTAAATACACCGGCGGATAAGACAATGATGTCCTGGCCGGAGTGGAAATCGGTCAGGGTATCGAGGTTGCCTGCACCGGGCGCGGTGTTGAAAACAAAGCGATCGACACCGCCGCCTCCGGTGAGCGTATCTTGGCCCTTACCGCCGCTCAGGGTGTCGTTTCCGCCATAGCCGATGAGCAGATTGTTAACGGCGTTACCGATCAGTTTGTCGTTATATTGGCTGCCGCCCAGGTTTTCGATGCTGACCAGGGTGTCATTGCCGCTGTCGGTACTGACAAATTGCGGCGCAGTGCTCAACAGGCTGACGGTGACGCCGTCGGTCGAAGCCCGATAGTCCACGGTGTCGAACCCACCTCCCCCGATATAACGATCATTGCCGATAGTACCGCCTTTGAACAGGTCATTGCCGGCGCCGCCGAACGCCCGGTCATTACCGATGCCGCCCAGCAAGGTATCGTCGCCGTTGCCTCCGAGTATGATGTCGTTGCCGGCGCCACCGTTCATGCTATCGTTGCCGCTGCCGCCTTCCAGCCGGTCATTGCCGCCGAAGCCGTTAAGCTGGTCGTCCGACGCCAGGCCCTGGATCAGATCGGAGGCATAGGTGCCGTTCAAGCTGTCGGTTAACGGTGTGCCGATGATGATGGACGGCTTCAGGCTCAGTTCGGTGTGGCTGCTGATCAGATGGCCATAGGGATCAGTCACGGTCAATTGCAGGTCGCGGCTTTCCGGGGTAATGATGTCACGGGTGCTGAAGAATTTCAGGCTTTGCAACACCTGTCGGTAGGCTGCTTGGCTGCCCGCACCGGTGAGGGTCAGTAGGCCGGTCAGGCTGTTGTAGTGGGCCGACAATGAGCTATTGCCGGTATCGATCAGCAACCAGTCACCCGGCTTAAAACCGTCAATGCTGACGGTCGCTTGCTGAATACGTCCGCCATCGGCATCCTGGAAAACCAATGCGCTCCAGGGTTGCAGCGGCTGGGCCGGGAGTTTGCCTTCCTGATAGTCGATTGAATCCGGCAGTCCTGTTATCGCGGTCAGCGGGGCGTCGTTGTCAATGGCGTAGTTGTTGGAATGGGTCGTGCCTATACCGAAATTGCCCGCTAGATCCCTAATGCCGCTATCATTCAAACTGATAATGTTGGTGGCGTCGATGATATTGGCATTCGGTGTCAGCGTCGCGGTCCAGGTAACGCCACCATCCGACGAGGTAACCGCCGTCAATGTGCCGTTAGCGATCGTTAAATCCGCGTTGTCAAATGCGGTGACGGCTTCCGAGAACGTTATCGTGACCAGTGACGTTTCACCCGCAGTCAGCGATGTATCGGCCACCACAATTTCGGAGGTCGGTTCAATGGATTCTCTAATCGTCACTACGACATCATTGCCGCTGCCCCCTGTATAGGAAATAAAGCCGGCTATGTCTCCCGGGAATATTTTCAATACATTCGCTCCTTCCGCCAAACCATCAAATGTGCCTATAACTGCATCGGCGCCGTTATTGTTGATCAGCGTAAAACTCTGGCCGATCGTAAACGTACCGGCCTTCAATAAGTTGAGGGTGCTGCCGGACAGATTCACCGACCCGCTTACATTGATAATATCGGCGTCACCACCGTTACCGTCAATGTCCATCGCCAATTCGGCGCCAACACTGAGCGTCAGGCTGCCGGTGTTGATTGCCGAGATACTATCCACGCCCGGCGAAATAACGCCGCCGCTGCCGACGCTCAGGGCTCCGCTGATGTCGCCGGTGCCGGAAAGCGTATCGCCGCCGGCGCCAAAGTTCCGAAGGGTGCCGCTCAAACTGCCGCCGTTCAAGATAAAGTTATCGACCCCCGCACCGCCGCCGAGATTGGCAATGGCGCTCCAGCTGTTGGTTTTGCCGGTTAATGAGCCGCTGTTGACGCCGGTGATGGTGAAGACATTGCCGTTAGCGTCACCGTTGATAATATCGTCCGCACCACCGCCGCCTACAATAAATCCGGCGCCCAAACTGCCGTCATTGCCAAAGTTAAAGGTGTCGCTGCCGTTGCTGCCGTTGGCGTTGGCGGTCAAATCGGAGCGAATATTAAAAGTATCGTCATCATTGCCGCCCAGTAATAAAGTCACGCCGCCGCTGGTGATCGCACCGGCAATGGTGAACATACCGCCCAAGCCTGTATCCGCATCGGCGCCGACCGGATCGACACTGATAATTACATTCCCTGTCGTGGACGTGATAGAAGCACCGGCCGCCAAGGTGAAATCATCACCCGCATCCAGGATGACGTCGCCCCCTGTAGACTGGACACTCGCATTATTGTTAACGGTCAAATCGTCGTCGCCACCGGCGGAATCGTTCGACGCAAGCGTAACATTACCGGTTGCAATGACATCGGCGCTGACGGTAAGCGGGCTGCTGGTGCTGAGATTGATAGCGCCTGCTGCGGCGCTTAGACCGATCAAACCGTCCACGATGTCAATGGTCAGCGCTCCGTTGTTGTGAATAACGATATCCCCGGAGGTCGACACGCGCGCCGCCAGATGGGCGACAATCGTGACAACGGCATTGCCGTTTGCGCCCACCCCGGTGCCGCTTTCGAGTTTGGCGGAATCGGCATGGACATCGACATTGCTGTCGCTGTCCTGGATAACGCCCGCGGCGGTAAGGGAGATCAGACCGCTGCCGGCATTAAGATCAATGGCCGTCAGTCCATCCGCTTCGGCGATAAACTGGTTGCCGTTGGCGCCGCTGCTGTTGGTGGTGAGCGAGGCGGCGTTTATTTCCAGGGAATCGCCTACACCGATACCGCCCGGCGCGGTGATGCTCAAGGCGGCGACACTGAGATTGAGGTCGGCGTTATTGCCATCGAGCACACTCGCCCCGGTGATCAGCTTGAGGTCGGCGGTGTTTAACGGCGTGATAGAATCGCTAACCGTTATAGCGCCGGCGTTCGCACGGCCAATCACCAGCGTACCGGCGGTGATTTGATCCAGCTCGATGTCGGTGAGGCCGAGGGTGAGTGGATTGCCGCTGAGCACATCGGCGCCGCCCAGATTAATCAAGGTTCCCGCTGTGCGCGGCTGTACCGTGACAGTTCCGCTGCCGGCGTTGATCGATCCCAGGGTTGTGCCGGTAATCGCCAGACTGTCGGCGGTGATCAGGATGGATGCGTTGCTGTTGGCGGTGGTGATAGAACCGCCCTCGGTCAGACAGATGGCCTCGCTGTTGGCGTTGCCGGTGCCGGTCACGTTAACCGATCCGCCGCCGGAAGTGATTTTAGCACCTAAAGCTACCCGAACACCGTAGTTGTTGCTTCCTGTCCCAAGGCCGCCGGTGCCGATAACCGTAACCATGCCGATACCCCCCGCGCTGATCTCGCCAAAGCTTACATCCACGCCGCTGCAGAAGGAACTATCTTCGCCGGAGCCACCGCCCTGTCCGGTGACTCTGACATCGCCGCCACCGGAGGTGATTTGAGAGTTAAGACCGACCGTCACACCAAGGTTATGAACTTTCGTATGAGTGCTGCCGGTGCCGCTGACGGTCACCGACCCTGCTCCCCCCGCGCTGATTTGTGCGCCATCAAACAATGACACGCCCCAGCCCGAGCCGTTCGTTCCTATACCTCCCCCCTGTCCAGTGACGCTGACAGCACCGCCGCCGGAAGTGATTTGAGCATCTGAAGTTATCGAAACCCCGTAGTTGCTGAATCCCGGACTAGCTCCGCCGGTACCGTTGACCGTCACCGACCCGGTACCGCCCGCACTGATCTGCGCGCCCCAGCCTACGAGCACACCAAAATTTCCGTAGCTTGCTCCTGGTCCGGAGCTCGCTCCTGAGCTACCGCCCTGTCCGGTGACGATGACCGACCCACCACCCGAGGTGATCTGAGTATTGGTGCCATATACCCCTACACCGTGGCTGCTCGAACCCGCACCACCGATACCGGTCACGGTGACCGTGCCGATCCCCGCCGTGCTGATCTGTCCTGCATTGTCCACAACGACACCATCATTAAAGAATCCCGATTCGGAACCGCCGCCGGTACCTTTGACTGTCACCGACCCGGCGCCACCCGCGCTGATCTGCCCGCCCGAATTTATAAACACGCCGTAATTTTTTTCGCTCGCTCCGGAGCCGCCGCCTTGTCCTGTGACGATGACAGAACCGCCGCCCGAAGAGATCTGGCTATCGGAATCAGATACTAATACGCCAAAGCCCGAACCGGCGCCACCGATACCGGTAACGGTGACCGTACCGGTCCCGGCGGCGCTGATTCTTCCAGCATTTACCACAACCACACCCTGATTGATGTATCCTGATGCGGAACCGCCGCCGGTACCGGTGACCGAAACCGATCCGTTACCGCCGGAGTTGATCTGCGCCCCGTCAGTCACGTACACACCGTAACTGATGGCGCCTGAACCACCCTGGCCGGTGACGGCGACCCTACCGTCCTCCGATTCAATCGATGCATGAGAAGTCACCCACACACCGAAGCCTTTAAGTACTGACCCGGAGCCGCCGGTGCCGTTGATCGTTACCGATCCGGCGCCACCCGCGCTGATGTCACTACCTATAAAGATACCGACGGCGCCGAAGCCTGCGCCGCCCTGTCCGGTGACGCTGATAGCGCCGCCTGCTGAGGATATCTCAGTCTTTTCGCCCCATATATCCACCCCGAAGCTGTAGTCTGCTTGTGCGTTGTCGCCGCCGACGCCGCTGATCGTCAGCGCGCCATTGCCACGAATTTTCAGGCCGGAGTAGGCCCCGATAACCACGCCACTTTGACGATCGAGTCCATTACCACCACGGCCCAGTACGCTCAGGTTACCGGTTCCGTTCACAGCAACGAAGGCCTGGTCGAAAATGACGCCGACAAAATCGCCTGCCGTCGCCGTGGTTTGCTGGTTGGCGGCGAGTCGGATGTCACCGTCGCCTGACGAGATCGAACGAGTGAACTTCATTCCGCCCGCCGTTTCAACAGTGAGGTCGCCGGCGCCGGTGCTTAATCCACCCAGCGTCATCGTGGGCGTACCGCCGCCGGTTCCAGCCAGCAAGGTCAAGCTACCGGTACCGGATGCAATTATAGTGTCGTTGACGTCTTGAAAGCTGATGCCGCCTGTTGCGCTATCGCCGGATCCGGTGTTATTACGGGTTTGTAATACCAGACTGACGTTGTTGGCGAGGGTCAGGGTATCGTCGGCTAAATCGTTCAGCGTAATCGCACTGCCGGCTTGCAAACGAATTTGGGAGTTTTCGCTCGTATCGGTATTTTCAATGTTTCTCTCAAGAACAGAGCTCGGCGAAGCATTGGCAAACAACACATCGGCTTGAAATGCCGCATTCGGCCCGCCGTTATCGATAGTCAGCGAGGCAACGGCCAATGTGTAGGCATAGCCGTTCAGCGCCAGAGGATCGTTGTCGATATGACCGTTGGAAGCCTCCAATTGCCAGTCACCGCCGAGCGCGGCATTGCCGGTGGGGTCGTTTGACGCGGCGACATCGGCGCCGGTGAGGCGCGCCAGACGGTTGATGAACTTTATGCCAAGGCCGTTTTCGGCGATGTTACAGCCGTATAAAAGCAGGTCGCCGGTGGCCGTCAGCGAGTCGCCTATTTGTTGTAAAGCGTCTTTATACTGGGCCAGATTGCTGCTGTTCAAGGCGCCGGAACCTAAAGACAGCGAACCGTCACTGCCGTGCGACAGGATGTGGATGGCGTCCAGTCCGGTACGTCCTTTCAAGATTTCCGCCATTTGCAAAACACCGTCTTGGTCGGCGTTTAACAAATGGACTTCAACATCAGGGCCTAATTCAGTCAACAGACTTTGGTAGTCGGTAAGATTGGAATCGATAAAAACAATGCTGTTGCTCATGGCGCTATCCTTTAAATTTTAGCAATAAGGTTGATTTTTAATTATTCTTCACCCCCTTTGAAAAAGAGGCAGTTAAATCCAGGTTACGTTTTCGGTTCGTTCTCAAGCCATAACTCGGACATGCTGTCTTGGAAGTTCTAGTTTCCAAAATTCTTCAAGCCGGAGCCTATAAATAACGAAGTGAATGAAGGCGCACAAAGTCCTCTTTTAGTCGAGATAAAACCCGCTTACAACCGGGTATTGGCTTCGGCTTTACGACACAGATAAAATACAGCCCGGATTCCGCTTACCTTGCCTCCGGGCTATGTTGTTCTATCTACTCCATGTAATTAAGGGCAGATATAGAGAACGTGCAGACCCATCCTCTACACTTATATAAAATCTGACAATATCCGTTAGCTCGGGCTTGATATCCAAACGGACAACACCCGCCCCTTCCTGAGCAGGCCCCCGCAGCCGAAGCACTCCCGTGTCACGATGAAGTACGCCAATAAAAGCTTTCGGCCTGAATTCCGAAGGGCCGGGACGTCGATACATAACATCATAGCCATCCACCCGCAGGCGAACATTCATAAAAAACTCTTGCGTATAAACGTCTTGTACGTCCGGCGTTATTCCGGCTTCTATAAATTCATCCTGAAGCCATGCCATTTCTACTGGATTTGTCATAAATATTCCTCTTTAACTAGTTGAATGTGTTTAAAAATTTTATTTTTACCGCTTTACTTAGGCCAAGTAATTTTTCAGTTTCTGGAAACCGCGCGTTTCCGTCCGGATCGAGAAACTCCAGAAAACACATTGTTCAAATAACAAGCATTTTCTGTAATAATGAGCCTACACCCCCATCGTCCACTGATCGTCCATTAGCAATTAATAATAAATGAACCCTTTCCCGCTGGATCATTGCCTGAAGCTTCGACTTTTGGGTGGTTTCGATGTCCGTTTGAACGACCTTTCCATTGGCGGGTTTTACAATAAGATGCGCGCCCTGCTGGCCTATCTTGCCTTGGAACGGGAGCAGGACCACAGCCGGGACATGTTGGCTGAATTGTTGTGGGGAGAACATGACAGACAAGCCGCGCGGGATAATTTGCGGCGTACTTTGGCGAATTTGCGCGGCGCTCTGGAAGCACCCAGCGGCCTGACACTGTTTACCGCCAGTAAGAATGCCATCCGCTTTAGTCCCAATGCCTATATCGATGTGCTTGATTTCAATGGCTGGCGGCTCGCCGCAGAAGTTAATCTTGACGACTTGCAAAGCCGCGACGAGCGGGTTATCGCTCTCTACGAAGGCGAATTGCTGGCGGGCCTGAGTTTGCCGGACAGCCCTGGATTCGACTATTGGCTCCAGATACAACGGGAAACCCTGCACCGCCATGCCCTCGCCTTACTGGAGCGGTTATCGGAACGTTACACACAATCCGGCGATTACCAAAAGGCGCTGCAATTCGCCTTACGCCATAAGGATTTGGAACCCTGGAACGAAAACACCCATCGCCGGATTATGCGTTGTTACGCGATGAATAACCAAGCCAGCGCGGCTATCCAGCAGTACGAGATTTGCTGCCGTTTCCTTAAAAATGAATTGGGCCTGACACCCGACGAAGCCACCCGGCAATTGGCCGAACGTATTCATAGCGGCGAGTTTTGGTCTGAAACGCCCCCGACATCAACAACATCTCCACTATCCCTACTGTCCGCTATCGGGCAAACGCCGGCGGAGCGGAGGCAGGTAACGGTACTCTATTGCGAATTGCAGCCGACCTCGGTTGAGGATGCCGATGAGGCGATGGCCTTACTACAAACGCCGCAGTCACACTGCCTGGCAATCATCCGCAGGCACGCGGGACATATCGAGCAAATCCACGGCGGTGGCTTGTTGGCGTATTTCGGTTACCCCAAGGCCCATGAAAACGCCGCCCGCCATGCCGTAGAAGCAGCCTTGGCGGTCACCGGCGAACAATTCCGGGAGATCGATATTCGCGCCAGTGTCCACACAGGGCTTATTATCACAGGCGGCGGCTCGTCGGTGCCGGATACGGTGGGCAGGACCTCACGGATCGCCATCCAGTTAGTACAGAGCGCCGGGGCCAATGCTATTGTGATCAGCGAAGAGACACGTTGTCTTGTGGACGGCTACTTCGCTTACCTGAGTTTGGGCATGCAAAGCTTGCCGGGTTTTGCACGGCCATTGGAATTGTTCAACGTTACCGGTGCAAGCCATGCCCGTACGCGTCTGGAGGCTGCCGCGCAGCTGACCCCGTTAGCCGGACGCAAATCCGAACTAAACAGACTCATCGAGTTATGGGAAGAAGCCGTACAGGGTGCATGCCGTATTGTATTGGTGCAGGGCGATGCGGGTCTTGGCAAATCCCGTTTGCTGCACACGATGAAAGCCCGGCTGACCGGCCAAACCCATGTACTCAGAGAGTTACGCTGTTTCCCGGAGTTGGGCCAGTCACCTTTCCAGCCGCTGATAGCAATGCTCGAAGACATTCTTGATTTCGCCGCCAATGACAGCCCGAAGGTAAAATTCGCCAAGCTGGCCGGTTATTTAAAGACGCATTACCCGACATCGGCAGAAGACGCCCTCCCCTTGCTTGCCCAGTTGCTTGCCTTGCCGACACAACATCGCCCAATGTCCGGCTATTCGCCGCAAAAGCAGAAAGAACAGACTCTCTCCATTCTGCTGACCTTGTTGCAAGCCCTGGCGACACAAGCACCTGTTTTGTTGATTGTTGAAGATTTACATTGGGCTGACCCTTCCACGCTGGAATTGTTGACATTGTTCGTTCGGCAAAAATCGCCGGTGGCTATTCTTGCCCTGTTTACGGCCCGCCCTGAATTTACTCCACCCTGGATGGGAGAACTTTTCACGTCGCTGCCACTGATGCCCCTTGTTGACGATGATGTGGCGGATATGCTGCTGTCCTTAAACAGCAAGCTGCCCGCCGATGCGATACACCGCATTGTGGAACGCGCCGACGGGGTCCCGTTGTTTATCGAAGAAATGGCGAAAATGGTCGCCATAGACGGCGGTGCAGAGATACCGGCAACCTTGCATGATCTACTCGCGACGCGTATCGATCATATCGGCAATGCCAAAGCCACCGCACAGCTTGCCGCCACCCTGGGGCGTGAGTTTGCCGTAGATTTGCTGGGCAAAATTTCCCCTGACGAACCTGCCGTCCTGACCCATTTCTTAAGCGCGCTGCAGGATGCCGGATTGGTGTTTCAAATGGATGACAATACCTGCCAGTTCAAACATGCCTTGATCCAGGAAGCGGCCTATCAATCCCAAACCAAAGTTGCCAGGCAAGCGGCCCATCAGCATATTGCCCGGATACTGACTCGCGATTTCCCTGATGTCGTAGGCACTCGGCCTGAACTTATCGCTCAACATTTGACTTCGGCAGGAGAAAACCGGCAGGCGATTGTTTATTGGAACAAGGCCGGACAACGGGCCATCATGAATTCCGCCAATCTGGAAGCGATAGGTCATTGTCAGGCCGGATTGCAAGGCTTGACGACATTGCCGCCCGACCCGGAACTGAAAAAACTGGAGATCCTGTTCAATCTTAATTTGGGCACTGCGTTGATCGCCACAACCGGCTATGGTTCCAGTGAGGCCTGCCAGGCTTACCAACAGGCTTTGGAATTGAGCGGAAGCGTGGGCGACAATGCCGGCTTGTACAATGCCTTATGGGGCATGTGGTTGACATCAAGCTCTCGCGTGGGTCATGCGCACTCGCTGGAACTCGCGGAAAAACTGCTGCATCAGGCCGAACAGAACAACGACCTGCTGCAACTCCAGCAAGCCCATTATGCCATGGGTAACAGTTTGTTCTGGACCGGGCAACCTGAGCAAGGCCGACTCCATCTCGAAAAGTCTATGTCGCTTTATCAGCCGGCACACCACGAACTGATGGTGAGTCAATTCGGTGAAAATATTTGTGTTTCGAGCGGCGCCCTTTTATTGTTGGTACTGTGGCTTCTGGGCCGCCCCAAACAGGCGGATGAGGTCAGTCAACGAACAGTGGCTTTGGCCCGGCAAATCGACCATCCCTTTAGCCTGGGATTTGCGCTCAGCAACGCCGCCATGCTGAATCGCTGGATGAAGCAGGTTGAAAAAACCAAGCTGCTGGCACAGGAAGCCATCGCTCTGTCGCATGAATACGGCTTATCGTTCTGGCTGGGCATGGCGAACTGTTCTTATGGCTGGGCGCTGGCGATGCAGGGCCGGAATGAAGGGATTGCCCTGATACGGCAAAGTCTGGATGCCATTGACGCCATCATGAGCGGCGCCAAGATTTTGTTCCTTGCACCCTTGTTGGAAGCACAGATCCAATTGGGACAGTTTAACGCAGCACTGGCTCTAATAAACGAAGCCCTTGACGTGGTATGGGCAAAGGATGACCGGTTTTTTGAAAGTGAGTTTCATCGACTCAAAGGCTTGTGCCTGGAGGCGCTATCTCCACCAGTCCCGGAGGCTGCGGAAGATTGTTTCATACAGGCGCTTGTCATCAGTCGCCGTCAGGGGGCGAAAGCCCTGGAACTGCGCGCGGCCACCAGTCTGGCGGGCTTATGCTTGCAACAACGCAGGCAAGAGCAAGCCTGGCATGTGTTGGAGGAAGCCTATAGCGGCTTCGGCGAAGGATTGGAAGGCGCCGACCGGCAAGTAGCGGCTCAGTTGCTTAATGGCTGGTAATTACCATAATGTATTTCGCTGGTTTAGTACTCGTTCCCAAGCTCCGGCTTGGGAATGCGGCCCTGGAAGCTCCAGCTTCCAGAATTCTTGAAGCTGGAGCTTCTCGAATTTGGGTCCCCAAGCTGGAGTGGCTGTGAAAGTATTATCGATAATCAGGCTAAAAGCATTTGTCACCACGAAGACACGAAGAACACGAAGAAAAATAACTATCTAATTCAATAGATTGAAAACTTCGCGCTCTTCGTGTCTTCGTGGTTATTCTTTAATTCTGGTCTAAACCTGAATATTTTCACAGTCTCCGGAACCTGGGAACAATCGGGTGGCGGCTGTTTATTGCGAGTTACCTTCTTACCTTAATGAATTTCGCAGCTTCCCCAAGCTTCGGAGACTGTTTGTTATCCAATTCCAAAACTTTTACGGCACATAATAAGAAATAATCAGCTGCGGCCTGTTACCAACCTTAACGGCATTGCCGCTGAAGAAACTTAAAATATCCGGAGTCAAGTTGTTATTGTCGTCAACTTCAAATCGTAAACGAAGTTGGGTAGGGCCTGTCAGGTTGACAAAGGGCAATGCGCTGCCCTTTAAACCGGCGGAGTAGTCGGTTTCAGGCGTGTTTATGATGATGGTGCCGGCATTATAAACATTGGCCGCGGCCTGAAAATCCCGGTTCTGCAAAGCCCCATTGTTGGCAAAGCCTCCGTTACGGATGTCTATACTAATATTTTGCAGATTGTTGGGGACGCTACCGGTTATTCCCTGTTTCCTGATTTTCAGAATGGCTTTGGTTACTACGGCGTTATCCGGTAGTTCGGACGTATCGAAGTGCAAAATCGCCCGATATTGCCGATTCAAGGCGTCATCACCAACATTCAATACAGTAGCCGCAGCATCCAGCGAACCGCCCTGGTTACTGTTTTCGGAAGATTCGAGGACCCAGCCGTCATTGGCGCCGACTGATCGCTTTATCAAGGTTCCCGTCTTGGCAACCTGGAATTTTCCAATGCGGGTCTGCCATTGATCCAATGAGTTTGCCGAATAATATTCGTTGGTGTACCAGAACGACAAATCGTCAGCCGGATCGACAGTCATCGCGCTGTAATCACCCCAGCGGTTCGATCCGGTTTGTGAACCGCCGCCTGCCGTCATAATGGCTTCCGGGTGCATGGTTCCCGGCGCATCGCTTACCCGACGTACACTATAGGCGATAGTCGGACGCATCGTACTGCTGGAAACCGTATACCCCAGCGCGATATTACCCAAGCCGTCCATAGCGATGCTCGACATCACCCTGTCATTGCCGTCACCCGGATCAACCGTACCTTGTTGATACAGCGTCCAATCACCGTCGGTTTTGCGTAATTCAAACCAGCGCGACGCAGCGCCCGCTTCACCCAGGCCGCCGCCTATGGTAAAGGTTCCCGCCAAGGCTTGATAAGCGCCGAAATTACGGTAGGGGAAACGGAACATTGGCCATTCGGCGACAGCATCAAAGCGCTGCGATGTGCCTAACTGAGCGATGCAATCGAGATTGAAAAAACCGCAGGGCGTATAGGTAAAGGGGGCGATGTTAATACTCTTTTGTAAAGCAAACGTGGAATTGGCAGGGGTCGCCCAATCAACATGAAAGGCATAAACTTCAATGCGGTCTGAGCCGCCGTGAAAACTGTTATCTTTGAAGGTATAGAAATAATTCGGCGACCCGGCCGGAGGTTGCCGAGCACCGTCAAGATCGCTGGGAAGATATAGATTGGTACCACCGGTAAATTTCTGGAAAGTAGCCGTTTGCCCATTCAGCATTTTTTGGCGGTCGAAGGCATAAGCGGTATAAGTCGTCTCATTAGCGGACATGTAGTAAGCATCCGGCCAAACCCCAAACTTGAAATAATCCGGGAAACTGCCGACATCAAATTCATACAACCAATACGCGCCGGTCGGGTCCGGTGTCTTGGAAATGGCGATGCACATGTGATTTTTATCGGCGAATTGACTGAGCAGCCAGCGTTTGGCCATCGGGTCATAGAGCGCGATAGGATCGCCGAAATCAGGGTTATCGCATGTCGATGCGGCACTTGTGGGCCATAAGGTACTCAAGTCGAAAGGGCCGGAGAGCAGAATTCCGGATTTATTGTAAACGGCAACCTTGGTCGAATTCACCATTTGCACATAATGGCTTGGGCCCACATCGCCAACGGGATCGGGAGGTGTACACCCGCCGCAAGCGACCGGGTTGCCGGTACCGTCAAAGCTTAACAGCGGCGGCGGTGAAGGTTCACGCGATAGAATCCTCTGAATCAACGGATCAATCGAATTATCGGAAGAATTCCAGGTCTTGCGCCAGTGCTGATCGGCTTGGTTTAACAAGGGATTTTGCCGGGGGCGGCTGTTTTTCTGTGTGCCGGTATTGCCATCTCTCGATAACGGCAACTTTTTGAGTTCCACACTGGAAACAGGCGCTACTGCCTTGCTGACGAAAGGACCGCTGACCGTGTCCTGCTGCAACGATGCAGCCTGTGCCCAGGAACCGTGAATGAGTAACGGGATTAATGTAAATACGGAACAAGCGATGGGATGCCGGGTTTTCATGATTCCTCCTAAAATAGAATGAAGGTTCATGCTATAGAATTCATCAGCGATATTCAATTTAATTGATGCTAACGCCGATTAATGCTGGCCGGCTCTCATCGTTATACACACGTCTGTTCAAGACTTGACTGTAGGCCGGAATAAGTACGCACGGCGGTAGCAAGGGCGTGTGTTTCCGGCATCACGGTGCTTCGAAGTGCCGGAAACGCCTGTCCTGCGCTAATGCGCGGACAGCCTTATTCCGGCCTACGTCGAGTCGTGTATAACGATGAGAGCTAGAGCTTGGGAGCCGGCAGGTGGAGTGTTATTTTTTAGGCGTTACCTTACATCCATGTAGGCATCCTGCAGGAGAAGGGGATTTCTTTCTAAATAACAGTGTTGCTTTACCTGGGTAACTGAGCGCGATATTAAAACCTACAAACCTGAATTAACAAATTGCACTGCCAGCTCATCAAAATCAGCACTATCCTGATAAGGCAGCAGACCGAGCAAAGGGGATTCCAAAAGCGTTTTCAATGTAGCAATGTTTTCATCGCGGTTTAAAAGCTCTGGATCGACGCAGACGCCAATCCAGCCGGCACACGCCAGTCCCGCATGTTGAATGGCGAGTTGGCTCAGTCGGGCATGGTTGATACAACCCAGCCTGATCGCCACGACTAAAATGACCGGCAACCCCAGCGCTGCTGCCAAATCGCTGATCGCTTCCCGGTCATTTAACGGTGCATACCAACCACCTGCGCCTTCTACCAGGACGATTTCTGCACTTTCTTTCAGCTCATCGAACCTGTCCAGAATAGTCGCCAGCTTGGCCGGATTGGTTGCACCGGCAATATGTGGCGAGACCGGACGTTCGTAGGCGTAAGGATTAATCAAGTCATAATCCAGCCGCACCGAAGCATTGTCCTGTATCAGCAAGGCGTCTTCGTTTTTCAGTTGCCCGTCCTGAATGACGCAACCGGAAGCGACCGGTTTCATACCGACCACCGATTTGCCCTGTTTTTTAAAGTAGCGCATCAGCGCAATAGTCGCCCAGGTTTTACCGACATTGGTGTCGGTGCCGGTGATAAAGTAACCTTGTTTCATTTACTTGCCGATACCAGAATGACGTCGAAGGTCGCGGGAATTTGTCCATCGACCCTATGTTTTTCGTAGGCAGCAATCATCTGCTGCAGCCGGGTTTTGGTGGTGAAGTTTTTATTGCGCCCCGCCGTCACATTATGAGCGCCGATGTTTTTTAACTCGACCATCAGCGCCATAACCGAATCGTAGCGCGACAGATACGTTATGCGTTGCATCCTGATGTCGCTAAACCCCGCTTGCAACAGGAAGGTCCTGATCTGCTCCTCGCCGTAAAACTCATTCACATGATGGTAATCATCAACGCCGGACCAGGCGGCTTTTAACTCCTTGAGCGTTTCCGGGCCGAAGGTCGAAAAAAACAGCCGGCCATCCGCTTTCAGCACCCGCTTAATATCGGCAAAAACGGCGGTCAGATTAACGCACCATTGCAAGGCCAGATTGGACATCACGCTATCGACTGATTGATCCGCGAGCGGCAGGTACTCGGCGTCGGCACATAGATACACGACGCCTTCGTGATCTGAGAGCTTGCGGCGGGTGGTTTGCAACATCGACCAGGCAATATCCAGTGCGATAATATAGACCTCGGAATTAATAAAGCGACATTCTGCTCCCTCTCCAGCGGGATGCCTACAAGGATGTAGGTAATTAGAGCAACGCAGGAGCGGTTGCCGAGAGGGTTGGGGTGAGGGGGAAACAAATGAAACTCTATGTTCTGCTGTTCCTATGCATACCGAATCGGCGTGATTAGGTTTTAATCTCAACATTTCGCTAGTCAGGAAACCGGTCCCGCAGCCCAAATCCAGCAATGTCCCCGTCAAGCTTTCCACACCGACCAACCGCAACAGTTCTTTGCCGACATTACGCTGCAATTGCGCAACACTGTCATAAGTGCCTGAAGCGGCAGCAAACGAGCGCCTGATACGGGTTTTATCCAACTTTAAAACGGCATTCATGAGTGAAACATAAATCGGGAAATAATCGCCAGCAGCTCTTGCCGGTGTGATAAAAACGGCACATGCCCTGCCCTGTCGATAATATTCAATTCCAGGTTCGGACACAGCGCCTGCATTTGACCGGCAACTGCAACAGGGATCAATGTATCCCTGTTGCCCAAGATCAGTGACACCGGCTTGTTTGTTTGGGCTAATTCCGGTCTTAAGTCGGATTGTTTCAGAATATTCAAGCCGCTTTGCAAAGTATCGCTGTCCGGCGGCGGGCATTCAAACACGGCGACCTTCAGCTCTTTCAACAGCACCTTGGCATCGGCCAAGCCGTTCACCTGCAAGGCTAAAAAACGCAAAAGCGTCGCCTGGCAATCTTTATTCAAATTGTCGGCAAAAGCATTCAGTAATTGCACATCCACGCCATGCCAATCCATCGTTTCGGTAAAATGAGGATTGCCTGCCAGCAAAATCAACGCGTTGACCCGCTCGGGAAAGCGCCGAGCCAAATCGAGCACGACGCTCGCACCTAAGGACCAACCCAGCCAGCAAGCGCTTTGTTCCTGCACGGCATTAACCAATGCCGCGCTGATATGCTCCAGGGTAAAGGGATCGAGTTTTTCGCTACGCCCATGTCCGGGCAAATCAATACAAGTCACTTGATACTGTTGCGCCAGATTTTCGGCGAAGCGTCGCCAGATACCGCTGTGCATAGCCCAGCCGTGGACCAAGATGATGGGTTTGCCGGAGCCTAGGATTTGATAGTGAAGGTTTTGCAAAGTAAAGGGCTCTATTAAGAACTTTCTTTTGTAGAATGTTTGCCTTTACGTCCGGTGATGAAAATATACGCTAATGTGGTTAGTGTCGCTCCGGCTAGTACCGAGCCACCCAATTCTTTACCATCATAAATAAGAAATCCGCTAATAGACAGAATGAGTAAGGAAAGTAGTAAGGCAAAAATCTGTCCGCGCTTTTGAATTGAAATCGAAGATGTTAAAGCCTGTATTTCCAAGCCATGCCGATGCGCTTGTTCTTTTTCCGCCATCGCCACAATCCGTTCGGCAAATCCGGCTTGTACCTGATCGTAACCGCTTAAAATTTGCGGAGGAGGTATCGGCCCGGAAAATTGCCGATAGATAGCCTGAATTCCTTGTTCTTCCTGAACTTTTTCTGCAACAATCTCCGCTATCATTTCTTCTATAGCTTGCTCTGGAAGTTGTTCAAAAATTTCCTTTAATCGGATTTCTGCCTGCGGGTTTTCAGGATGTTCACTCATGTTCATCTTTGATTGCCGCCCAACTTTTCCATAAATCATTGCCTACGTTTTGCCAGTCTTTATTCAGCGCGTCTGCACCGGAAGCAGTATAGTCGATATTTTCTAATAACGTTGTCAACGACATTTCAGGATTTAGGTTCAAACTGGTAAAACCTGATGCTAATACTGTTGTTATATCCGCTATTCGACCTGATACCGCCGCCAAGCTTTTTTTATCAGCTTGTTGCGTGGCGCTCATCTCTCTAATGCGATCCGCTATTCGCCCTGATGCAGTCATCTTCAGACTATCTTTGCCAGCTTGTTGGGCTGCGCTAATCTCCTTAATTCGCTCCACTATCCGGCCTGATGCAGTCATCTTCATACTATCTTTGCCAGCTTGGTACCCTGCTCTAAAATCTCTGGTATGATTCGATACATAAGAAGGACTAAAGAGGTCTTCTTTCGTATAACGCCTAAACATTTTTTGTAAGTACGCCAATTCTTCAGCGGAAATGTTGCCGTCGTTTTCCCTATCACTGTTTTGTTTTGTAGATTTCATAAGTCAACCTCTTTACATTGGGTTTCCATTATTTACATTGTATCAGCGAACTGCGATTTCTGTTCTTTAAGAGCGGCTAACAGCCGATCAATTTGTTCTTCATCATGAGCGACCGATAAAGTGACCCGTAACCGCGCCGTACCCCGCGCTACGGTAGGTGGACGTATCGCACTGACTAAAAATCCTGACGCCAGTAAAGCATTGCTGATAGCCACCGTGCGTTGGCTATCGCCGATTAGTATCGGTTGAATGGGCGAAGACGAAGACATCAGATGCAAACCTAGTTGTTCCGCGCCGGTCCGAAAATGTGCCACCAAGCTGTTGAGTTTATCCCGGCGCCAGCTTTCGGCAATGACGATTTTCAAACTCGCCCGCGTGGCTTCGGCAACGGCGGCGGGTAAGGCCGTCGTGTAAACATAGGTGCGGGCTTTTTGTATCAAGGTTTCAATCAACACCTCGGAACCGGCGACAAATGCGCCAAAAGTGCCGAAGCCCTTACCCAGTGTGCCCATCAAGACCGGCACATCATCCGCGTTAAGGCCGTAATATTCGACCATGCCACCGCCCTTTTCGCCGATCACACCCAGACCGTGCGCATCGTCAATCATTAACCAAGCGTCATGCCGTTTGGCGGCGAGTGACAAATCTTTTAACGGCGCGAAATCGCCATCCATGCTGAAAACGCCATCGGTCACGATCAGCTTGTTACCCGTTGCCTCCGTCAGCAAGCTATCAAGATGCGAGACATCGGAATGAGCATAGCGTTTAAATACCGCCCCCGATGACAAACCGCCATCCAGTAATGACGCATGATTGAGCCTGTCTTCAAACACCGTATCGCCACGCCCGATCAGGGCATTAATGACGCCGATATTCGCCATATAGCCGGTAGAAAACAACAACGCCCGCTCGCGCCCGGTAAATGCCGCCAGTTCTTCTTCCAAGGCATGATGCGCCGTACTATGCCCGCAAATCAAATGCGCCGAACCGCTGCCGACACCGTAATGATCGGCAGCATTTTTAAACGCCTGCACAACCGCCGGATGATTCGCCAACCCCAGATAATCATTGCTGCAAAAATTGGTGACCGTCTTACCGTCCAGTTGCAGATGGATGCCCTGCGGGGAATTGATGATGCGACGGGAGCGGTATAAGCCTTGGTTTTTCAGGGTATCGAGATGATTGGTTAAATGTGCAAATGGCATAATTGAATGGGGTTTATTTTCATCGTTCCCACGCTCCGGCGTGGGAATGCAGTAGCAGACGCTCCAGCGTCGCGAAACATAAAATGGGCTAAGAGTACTTGTTATTCTATGTTACACGACGCTGGAGCGTTGACAACCGCGTTCCCACGCCGGAGCGTGGGAACGATAAAAATCCTAGAGTGTGTTCTATAAATCGTCTAACGTATAGACCGCAAAAATACGATAAGGCCCATGCTCAGAATTTTTAAAAAGCCCTTGTTCAATAGCATCTTTTGCCTCTTCAAAGGCGTTAAACAAACAATGCTGATTGACAGAAATTTCTGTAGCCAATGAATTACAGGAAAGTGGAGAATGCTCAGGGCTAGTGTTCGCATAAAAAGTAACGACATCAAAACCTTGCAGATATTTTTTTATCGGGACTTGAACATCAGTTTCAAACGACTCGAACTTGTCAGGTGTAAAACCAAGCCATTCGATTGTCCTATCATCGAATTCATATTCATAAACTTCGTAATAGAACAAGGTTGTTCCCGATAAATCAATTCCCTCTTTTTCGGCAAGACTTGTCATAATTTTTGGCGAGTCGAATAGCCAATACCCGTTGTGTTCCCAATATCTTATGTAATCCGCAAAATCACCTGACACGCAATTGCTCAACGAATACACATCAACAACTGCATCACTTTCAAGCCATGCGGGTTTTACTGCGACTTTTTTGAGCATGTAGCCAACAGGAATCATTACTTAATTTCTAAGCCTGCGCATAACTCGACCCACCCGAATACACCCCCAACCTCTCAAACAATTCCAGATCATGATTAGTCATCGGGTTATCGGTCGTCAGCAGCTTGTCGCCATAAAAAATCGAATTGGCTCCGGCCAGGAAACACAAGGCCTGCATTTCGTCGCTCATGTCCTTGCGGCCTGCCGACAAGCGTACGCGTGATTTGGGCATCATGATTCGGGCGACGGCGATGGTTCTGATGAAAATAATCGGGTCCAGCGGTTCGGTGCCCATTAACGGTGTGCCTTCGACCTGCACCAGCATGTTGACCGGCACGCTTTCCGGGTGTTTGGGCATATTGGCCAGTTCCATTAACAGCTTGGCGCGATCGGCGGCGCTTTCGCCCATGCCGACAATACCGCCGCAGCAGACATTAATCCCGGCATCCCTGACCCGTGCCAGGGTATCCAGGCGATCCTGGTAAGTGCGCGTGGTGATGACTTCGGAATAATAATCTTCCGAGGTATCCAGGTTGTGATTGTAGTAATCCAGGCCGCCTTCTTTTAAGCGGGCGGTTTGTTCATCGGTCAGCATGCCAAGCGTGACACAGGTTTCCAGCCCTAGCGCCTTCACGCCCTGCACCATTTCAATGACCCGTTCCACATCCTTGTCTTTGGGTTTGCGCCAGGCCGCGCCCATGCAAAACCGTGATGCGCCCTGATCCTTGGCCTGTTGCGCCGCCTGTAATACCTTGTCGACCGGCATCAATGCTTCAGGCGTCAGGCCCGAATCATAACGCGCGCTTTGCGGGCAATAACCGCAATCTTCGGAACAGGAACCGGTTTTAATGCTCAACAAGCTGCTAATCTGGATCTCGTTGGGATCAAAATGCTCGCGATGCACCGATTGGGCTTTATAAATCAGGTCGTTAAAAGGCAGGGCAAAAAGCGCCTGCACTTCGTCGAGCTGCCAGTCGTGGCGAATTGACGGTAAAACGCGATGGCCAATTGCCGGGGATATTGCTGAGCTTGCAGACATTCTGTTAATCTCCTTTGTATGAGGGCTTCTGAATAAGCTAATCAATAAATTGGTCAACCTGTTCAAATGAAATTGGTGTACAACTGGCTCAACATTATACAGGATTACCTGCTGCCGCCTACCTGCATATTGTGCGGAAACGCCGGTGTGGATTCGCTGGACATTTGTGCGCCGTGCTACCGGCATTTACCGAGGAACAATCACTGCTGTTATCAATGCGCAGGGCTACTGGAAATGCCGTCAACAATACCGGTGCTTTGCGGCCAATGCCTGAGCCGCCGACCGGCGTTTGACGAAACTTGCGCGCCCTTCATTTACCAAGGCGCCATGCAGTATTTGCTGACCGGCTTAAAATTCAGGGCCGATTACAAAAACGCCCGCTTACTCGGCCTGCTTCTGGCCGAACATCTGCAACAAACGGCAGAGAAACCGGACTGCATTCTACCAGTGCCCTTGCATAAAGCCCGCTATCGGCAGCGCGGCTTCAACCAGGCAATTGAAATCGCCCGAACTGTTTCTAAAGAATTGCATATTCCGTTAGACCTGAATACCTGTCTTCGCCATCGCAACACGCCGCATCAAACCGAATTGACCGCCAAACAACGCCGCAAGAACCTGAAAAACGCCTTCTCAATCATCAAACCGATTCAGGCCCGGCATGTCGCTATTCTTGACGATGTCATGACGACCGGCACAACGGTGCATGAACTGGCTGCGGTGTTGAAAAAAGCCGGGGTCAGCCGGGTTGATGTTTGGGTGTGTGCGAGGGCTTGATGCAAAGATTCCGTATCGTTCCCACGCTCCGGCGTGGGAATGCAGTAACTGACGCTCCAGCGTCGCGAAACATAAAACGGGCTAAGTTACTGTTATCTTATGCTACACAACGCTGGAGCGTTGACGCCTGCGTTCCCACGCCGGAGCGTGGGAACGATATGTGGGTGGTTATTTTTCACTGGTTCCAAAACTCCGCTTGGGAACGAGCTGAGCAGTTACCAGGTATTTGAGACCGCCATTACCTACCTTACAAAATCATGGGCAGGGGATAAAAAACCTGTTATAGTCCAACCCGCTGTATTGGCGATAATTAATCTGAATGGCCTAGCGCATGGGTTACAACGCACATCACATTACATTATCCGGCGTTGGCATTGTTTTCAATACATCGAATTGTAAAGTAAACGGGGAAAGCTTTCTTTGCATCGTGCCGCTGCGCACGGTCTCTATAAAGCACGGTCATTCGTCAACAGTCAAAATAGTCCGGTGCGCGACCAGCCCTATCATAAAACAATAAACGGGGTTTCAATGGAGGCTTCCATGGCAATTCATTCCGATGCGCGCGTACCGCGCCGCTTCATATCCAATCCGGCCAGCATGATCATGAGCGCTACAGTGGCGGTGCTGATGCTGCACACATCACCGTCACTGGCGTTCAAACGAACCGAGGTGCGTGAACCATGCAGGAACTATAATCCTTTACGGCAACCGTTTTTCGGCGAAACGCACTTGCACACCGGTCTGTCTTTCGACGCCGGCATCCGCTTTGTTCAGCCCAGTCCGCGCGATGCTTATAACTTCGCCAAAGGCGGATCGGTGGTCGGCGTAGGCCCGAACGGTTTCCCTACCCGCACCTATACGCAAGATCGCCCCCTGGACTTTGCAGCGGTTACCGACCATTCCGAACACTTCGGCGAAATGGGCGTTTGTAAAAGCGCGCATTTGCCGGGCCGCTTTTCATTCGAGTGTCAATTGCTCAATGGTTTCTGGTGGCAGCCCGGCTTGTTCCCCGGTTCGGGGCAACGTAACCTTGCCACCAGCGCATTCAATTTGCTGGCTTTACCTAATGATGGCCCCAGTACGCTTAATACCCGTTTGCCGATGTGCGTCAACGGCGAATCCGATTGTATCGCGAGCGAGCAACGCGTCTGGGACGAAATGCAGGCCGCTGCCGAAGAAGCCTATGACCGTAGCGCGGAATGCTCGTTTACCAGTTTTGTCGCTTATGAAATGACCTCGACGCCATTGGGGGAAAATTGGCATCGCAACGTCATCTTCCGTAATGATCGCGTGGTGCCGCGTCCCATCACCGCCATTGATCTTGCCCAAAAACCGAACCTGAATCCCAACACCAAACCGCCAAGACAAATCGTCGCCGGCGGACCGGACATCAAGAAACTGTGGCAGGGCCTGCGCGAGCAATGCCTTGATGCAGGCAACGGCTGCGATGTGCTAACCATTCCGCATAACTCGAATCTGGCCGGGGGCACAGGCCCGATTCCGCCGATGTTCTATGATCCACCCGATAGAGCGTTTGCACAACAACGGCAATTTTTCGAACCGCTGGTGGAAATCTACCAGGACAAGGGCAGCAGCGAATGTCGTTGGGACCCGCGCTATCAGGAAGGTGTAGAAACAACGGATGAAAACTGTAACTTCGAACTGCTCGATTCACCCAGTATCCTTGCCGCTTCCGGTGTCACGTCCAGCGGTGGCGGCGCGGGTTCGCCGCCGCCGTCTTCATTTAACGAACGCATGTATATTCGTAATGTGCTCAAGGACGGTCTGCTACTGGAAAAATCGCTCGGCGTTAATCCCTTCAAATTGGGCGTGATCGCAGCAACCGATTCGCACAACGGCAATCCCTCCTATAATGTCGAAGATACGCGCTTCGGCGGGCACTTGGGGATCGAGGATGCTATTCCGGTACGTTCCGCATCAACCATTCAAAACGGCTCCGGCGGCGTAGCGGTCGCATGGGCGGAAGAAAATTCACGCGATGCTATCTTTGAGGCATTCAAGCGCAAGGAAACCTACGGCACCAGCGGCACCCGACCGGTCGTGCGTTTCTTCGGCGGCTGGAATTTCAAGCAAAGCGACTGCCAAACTCAATTCGCCACCAAAGGCTACAAGCAAGGCGTACCGATGGGCGGCGATTTACCGGCCCCGCCAACACCGTTGCCGGTAAACGGCCCGAGCTTCATAGCGGCGGCCTGGATGGACGACTATATCGGAACACCGTTGCAACAAATCCAGATCATCAAAGGCTGGGTCGAAAGAGGCGTGACCAAGGAAGAGGTATATACGATTTCCGGCGATCCGAACAATAACGCCGGTGTCGATAATCAATGCAATCGCATCGGCGACGGTTTCGATTCACTGTGCGCGGTTTGGCATGACAAGAACTTCAATCCCAAACAATCGGCCTTCTACTATGTTCGTGTGCTGGAAAATCCGGTGTGTCGCTATAGTACTTTATGGTGTCAGAAGAATTACAACCTGAATCCGTTGAATGCCAGTTGTTCGGATGATCTGGCCAAACTGCCGGCTCAAAAGCAGGCAGATGCGGCGATGTGTTGCAAGAACGAGACGAGTACACCGATTGTACAGCCGGTCATTCAGGAGCGGGCATGGACTTCCCCCATCTGGTATACGCCATAAGCAGGCGCGTACTGCGTTCCCCGGCACTGCACTATGCAGTGCTCGGGGCAGCGCTGTACATCGGCGTATCGTTATACGGTGCGCCGCCTCCGGTAACACCGCTGGTTATTCCCGCTACGCGCGTCGAGGCGGCGTTGGCGGAATTCGAACGCATGAGCGACCACCCGTTACTGCCTAAAGAAAAGCAGATTGTCATCGAGTCGGTCATCGATCAGGAAGTGCTTTATGCTTACGCACTGCGTTTGGGCCTGGATAAAGAACCGGTGGTGGAGCGGCGGCTGGCGCAAATCGCCACCTTTGTCGCCGAAAATCCGCACGAAGCCAAATCCGTCAAGGAGCGCGCCGACGAGGCGGTGCTGCTCGGTCTAAGCGACGGCGATGTGGTGGTCCGCCGCATCCTGATCGACGGCGCGAAACGCCTGATTCGCGCTGCGGTGTTGCTGCGCGAACCGCCGGATTCGCTGCTTGAGGCTTATCTGCGCGATCATGTCGAAGAGTTTCGCTTACCTGAAGAGATACGCCTAAGCCATGTGCTGGTCGATGCCCATATTCACCACGACAAGATGAAGCAGGACGCAGAAACGCTGTTAACTAACTTACGCAACAATGCCGTGGCGCCGGAAACGGCAGCCAATTATGGCGATCAGGGCTTTATTGACGCGAACCTGCCCAGTCTGTCCAAACGCGAACTGGAACGCCTGTTCGGCCACCGCTTTGTAAGCCGGTTGGCGACGCTTCGTGTCGGCGAATGGGACGGGCCGGTTGTTTCCCGTTACGGCCTGAATCTGGTCTATATTCACGAACGGATACCGGGGCGAATCCCGACCCTAGACCAGGCGCGCAAACACTTAAGCGCCAAGGTGCGCAAGAAACTGGCCGATCAATGGCTGGCAATGCGCATGGCGCAACTACGCACGGAATTCTCCATTACTGTCGGCGAATCCGGCAAGGAACAGTCCAGCTTATGATGCGATGGCATTACCGCCCTGTGGCGCAGAAATTAGTTATCTTGCTATGCTTGGCCTATTGCGGGCTGATGGTATCACAACGGGTTAATGCGCATGCTTTCGCGCCGTCATTGCTGGAAGTGCGCGAAACCGAGCCCGGTCATGTGCAGGTACGCTGGAAACAACCGGCGATCAAGGTATTCGGCAGCAGCCTGTTTCCGTTGTTGCCGGAAAATTGCCATGAACGCGGTGAACGCGTCACCGGTAACGAAGGCACAGGCGTGGTTGAGACATGGGGAGTCGATTGCCCGGACGGGATAATCGGCAAAACGATCCGTATGGAAGGTATTGCCGGGAGTCAAACCAATGTGTTGCTGCGGTTGGTATTGGCCGACGGGCGCTCAATCCGTCATGTCCTGAACGGCGAACAGCCGGGTTTCGTGATACCGGCACAGGAGGGAACACTTGACGTGATGGCTGCTTATGGCCGCATCGGTATTGAACACATTTTAACCGGCTTCGACCATTTGCTGTTTGTGTTGGGACTGGTGCTGCTGGTACAAGGCGGACAACGGCTGCTGTGGACAGTCACCGCGTTTACGGTGGGTCACAGCATCACACTGGCGCTGGCGATTCTCGGCTTTGTTCATGTCCCGCAACAACCGATTGAGGCCGGCATCGCGCTGAGTATCTATGTACTTGCCGTCGAACTGGCCCCGCACAACACCCGTAAACCAACATTGATGGAACGGGCGCCGTGGTTTATCGCAGGCCTCTTCGGCCTGCTGCACGGACTGGGCTTTGCCGGTGCGCTTAGCCAGATCGGCTTGCCGGAAAACGATATTCCGTTGACGCTGTTCGCTTTTAATGTAGGGATAGAGGCCGGACAACTGCTGTTTGTTGCCGTCGTGCTGTTAGTTTTGCTGGCCTTGCGCCACCTGCCGCTACGCTGGCCGCGCCCCGCCGCATATCTCCCGGCATACGCAATGGGCACTTTTGCGGCGTTCTGGTTCTTTCAGCGGGTTGCGGCGACCTTTACCGGTATCGGCTAGATTCGGAACTAAGCCTGCCTGCTCAAATAATCCTCATAATTGCCGTTGAAATCGACAATTCCGTGCGGCGTCAATTCAATGATGCGGGTCGCCAGCGAAGAGACAAACTCGCGGTCATGACTGACGAAAATCAGCGTGCCGGGATAGTTTTCCAGCGCGTTATTCAGCGACTCAATCGATTCCATATCCAAATGGTTGGTCGGTTCATCCAG
>SXIP01000249.1 GCA_005772825.1 Methylococcaceae bacterium
GAAGGCTGATGGTATTCCTGTGTCTGGCGATATTGGCGGTTGCCGGCTGCGGCCGGGGCGCGGACAGCGGCAAGCCGAAGGTAGGATACGTGGTCAATTATATGTCCCTCGCAGAGTACGGCGTAGACCTTATCGCCGACATGTAAATAAAACAGGCCGCGACCGTCGATAAAAAAACGCACTTCAAAATCACTATGGATGTGTTCGGCCAGGAATTTTTGCCGGAATGCGGCCTTTTCAGGGTGGTCGGGGCTTAAATTAATCACGTCGGCGGATTGAAAGCCGTATTGCTGCTTCAAGCGGTCGATTGACTCGGCGTAGGCGGACAATACGCTAGCTTGATCGGCATCGGCAGTCAGTTCGCAGTTGGCCGTCCAGCGTTCGAATTGCACGCCGATGCCGTCCAGTTGATCGCGGATGGTGATAAAGTCGCTGTGGTGTTCACTCGGTTGGGGCCGGTTATCGGCATCGGTGGTTTTCAGGTCGTAAACAGTTAATGTACTCATAGTCGGTTGACTCCATGCAGTTGTAATTCACAGGCAAATAAAAAATCCAGCGCCTCAAGATAACGTAAGGCTTCCTGCACCGAGGCTCCCCAGGTATACAGGCCGTGTCCGGCAATAATGTAGGCGTATATCGCGCCGTATTCATCCATATACCGCTCGACTTGTTCCGCCAGACGCGGAATATTCTGGTCGTTGGCAAAAATCGGCACACTGATCCGGCTTTCATGCGTACTTATGCCGTCGAAGGCTTTTAACAGTTCATAATCTTCGAGTATGCATGCCGTTTTAAATACCCGTGAAATCAGCGTGGCATTGAGTGAATGCGGGTGTAATACGGCTTGAACTTTTGGAAAGCGTTTATACAGCGAGGTATGCAGTAGCGTTTCCGCGGAAGGTTTTTTACCGTCCAGGGAATTGGCATCGGCATCAATCAGCATGATGTCGTCGGCTTGCAAATGGCCTTTGTGTTTGCCGGAAACGGTAATGGCGATTGTGCCGTCCGGTAGCCGTGCGGAAAAATTACCGCTCGTTGCAGGCACCCAGCCTTTGCTGTCGATAAAACGTCCGGCTTCAATCAATTGATTGGCCAGCGTGAAAAAGTCATTGTTATAGATCATGTGTGGCATTAGGCGTATAAACTGATAGCAAGGCTGATTTTAATGAATAAATAGCGTTATTGTAGCCTGAATAAGGCAAATTATTTCATTACTTGCCTGTGCGGGTGATTTCCCGCTCAATGTAACAATCACTATAGAGTATGCCCGGCTTATAGGTCTTGTTATACTGTTCGAAGTAAAAACAACGGCTACTTTGATTTGTTTCTTGTTGTCAGGGGAGAGCAGTTGATGCTTTCGGATAGAAAGCTGCCGCTTGCACGCTGTTAGTAATACAAACCCAACCAGTTTATAAAAATAATAAAAGTTTTTAGTTGGAGTTGTACATGAAAACTCATTGGTTTTTAGGAAAGCTATGGCTGGTTAATTTGGCCTGCTTTTGTTTGTTCATCGCCAGTCAATCCGCTTGCGCCCTCGAATATTTGCCGGATATGACGGTCAACCCGCCACGGGAACCGCTGGAGCAGCTTGTCAGCAATCCGCAAGTATTGGCAGAGGATGAACTGTTCGTTGCTCATGAGCGTAGTATTCCCGATTTGATCCAGGGTCTTCCCGGATTAAGTCTGACTAAAGGCGGCGGTTATGGTCACCCCACTATAGTGCTTATGCGCGGTGCAGGCGGGCAGGGACTGATCACGTTGGACGATATTCCGCTGCTGCCATCATTACCCGGCTTGCAAAACCTGGATACCTTGCCCACTGAAGCCATCGAAACAGCGGAACTTGTACGTGGTCCCGGCGCTGTTTATCATCCGTTTCAGGCCTTGGGCGGCGCCATACGGCTTTACACGCAGGACAGGGAAGAAACAGGCGCCAGGCTTTCTGTCGAGGGTGGCAGTTTCGGTATTCTCAGGGAGACTTTGCAAGGCGCGCTGGTCGGGTCTCCAGGGCGGATGACGGTGACGCTGAGTCGCGGCGATGCTTTTGACGGCTCTCATCTTGCCTCTGCCGCCGACAATCCGGAGCGGGAGCCGTTTAAGTTCACGCAAGGCGTTATGCGTTTTTCATCCGATATTAGTAATACGGTAAATTGGCAAGGTTCAATGCTGTACCGGCAATCCAGGGTAGGCTCTGACACGCTTGGGTTGGATAAGAATTTCCGTGTCGCCTTTAAAGATGACAGCCAAAGTTTTGGCCGGGGCGAAACCTGGTTAGCCCAGAATAGCCTGAATGTTAAGTTAACACCCGATTGGAGCAGTCATTTGCAGTTAGGCTATACCCAATTGACCAATACCGTGCAAGCAGGTTTATTGCAAAGCAGTCTGGCTAATCGAATGTATCTGGCAACATTACGTAACCAGCACACGCTGATCGATAACGAACAACAGAAACTCCGCTGGCAGTTAAACTGGGGCGGCCAGGCCCGACATGAACAGGGCGAATCACGGACTCGCGGTTTTAATGAGGAACGGACTATGGAGGCGGGGTTTTTGGAAACCGAAGCTAGGTACCGGAGTGTGAGCGGAGAAGCCGGTGTTCGTGTCGAGCATTATGACCGCTTCGGCGACCATCCCTTATTTAAAACGGCCGCCGCATGGGCTATATCCCCCGGACTGACGCTACGGGCATCCGGCGGTACCGGTTATCGTATTCCCGGTTATACCGAGTTGTTGTCACTGTTTTTCGGCAACCCCGATTTAAAACCCGAGCGTTCTGCAAGCGGGGACTTGGGGGTGGAGTGGTATCCGGTAAAAAACATGCATATTAGCGCCAATGGTTATTATAACCGCTATGACAACCTCATCACTCAGGCCTATCACCCGCAAAGAGGGATGATTACGTTAAACATGCCCGATGCCGATGTAGCCGGTATGGAGCTGTCTACGCAATATGCCTGGACCCAATACCTGGATACCGGACTCAGTTATACTTACAGCAATAGCCGTGATTTGCAGTCAGGCAGACGGTTGCCGTTACGTCCGCCGCATATCGCCCGGATTTGGGGGCAGCAAAAATTCACCGATTTGCCGATTACCTTATGGGCGGAAGGGATTATTCGTAGCGCAAGCTGGAATGATACCGCCAATACCATTGCACTCGACCAGTCATTGCAAATGAATGCCTCGATTCGTTATGCCGTCACAAAGCAATTCGAAGTCTATCTGCGCGGCGAGAACCTGACCAATAATCGAACTACCCAGTTTTACAGCACCGATATGCCGGGCGTTGCCGTCTATGGCGGGTTTCAACTGGAGTTATAATGTCACCGGAAATAATTAAGGTCACGAGGCTTTTGTTATTAGCATTAATAATTTGGAGAGCCTGAGCCGTGCATATTTTACTTGTTGATGACCATACCTTGTTCAGGGAAGCGTTGCTCCATGTTCTTAACCAGTTGGATGAACACGTTGTGGTTTTTGAAGCGGCCAATGCCGATGAAGCGCAGCAACTGATTTCGCGTATCCGCAACCTTGATTTGCTGCTGCTCGACATTGATTTACCCGGCGTGGACGGATTGACCGCCTTGCCGGGCTTGCGTGAACTGGCGCCTACTGTACCCATTGTTGTGCTGTCGGGTTCGGAAGCCTCTGCGCATATTAAACAGGCGTTGGATGACGGCGCTATCGGTTATATTCCAAAATCGTGCAGCAGTCATGAGATGTTGGCGGCGCTACGCATTGTGTTGCAGGGCGATGTCTATATTCCCGCCAAATTGTTGGGTAAGTTGGGAACTTCTCTGTCACCTGTTGCGGCTTCTACCGACATCGAAAACAATACTTCGCAAACCTTGTTAACAGCACGCCAGATTGAGGTGCTTGAACTGATGGCGCGAGGCCTGCCCAACAAATCCATCGCCAACACATTGAATGTAGCGGAAGGAACGGTCAAACTGCATGTCGCCGCCATCCTTCGTGAACTGGGCGCCCGCAATCGCACTCAGGCGGTAACCGAAGCTTCACGACTTGGCCTGGTCTCCATTAGCAATCAACATTATTAGCTAGAGTACGACGCTGTAATTATATGATGAGGTTTAAACTTTACTCTACAGAAGATATAGCCACAATCTATTTAATTCTCTACCGAAAAACCCATGCAAAAACAATTTAAAATTCACAGCCGGTTTCAACCGGCAGGTGATCAACCGGCGGCAATCAGTCGGCTGATCGAGGGCTTGGATGACGGGGAGGTCCATCAGACTTTGCTGGGCGTAACGGGTTCGGGCAAAACCTTTACGATAGCCAACGTCATTAATCAGGTGCAACGCCCGGCGATGATCATGGC
>SXIP01000250.1 GCA_005772825.1 Methylococcaceae bacterium
CGTAAGACGGCATCAGTATGGCGCCGGGAGCGATGTAGGAGCCGTGACGGACAACTGCATTCGGTACGACGCGAACACCCGCCTTGGCGAAATCTTCTTCGGTATAAGACGCGTATTTGGTCGCGACTTTATCGTAATAACGCGTGTTGCCGCCATCCATCAGACGGTTTTCGTTAATCCTGAACGACAATAACACGGCTTTCTTTAACCATTGGTGGGTTACCCAATCGCCGTCGATTTTTTCCGCAACCCGAAGTGTGCCGCTATCGAGTAGGTTCAGGGTTTCGGTAACGGCGTTACGCACGTCTGCCGTTACATTGGCGGGGGTGATGTCGGCGCGTTGTTCAAAAGCGGTGTTAATAATGTTTTCGAGTGTTGTCATGGTCTTATTTTTCTAGTGTGTTAAGGAAGTTTTTAATTCGGTGTGCAGCCTTTATGCATTCATCCAGCGGCGCTACCAGGGCAATCCTGACATGATTGAGGCCGGGATTAATACCGTCAAATTCGCGAGACAGGAAACTGCCGGGCAAAACGGTGACATTTTCATGGGCAAAAAGCTGTTGGGCAAATTCGGTGTCGCTAATCGGTGTTTTCAACCACACATAAAAGCTGGCAGGCGGTTTTTGAATTTCGCAAACTTCGGTCAGTATGCTGATGAAGACGGTAAATTTTTCACGGTACAAGCGGCGGTTCTCGATAACGTGATGCTCATCCTGCCAGGCTTTAATGCTCGCATGTTGGGTCGGTAGGGGCATCGCGCAGCCGTGATAAGTGCGGTATTGAAAATACGGCTGGAGAAGCTCCGCATCGCCTGCGACAAAGCCCGATCTTAGTCCAGGCGCATTGGAACGCTTGGACAGACTGTGAAATATCACGCAACGTTTGAAGGCCTCGTTGCCCATGCGGTAGGCTGTTTGCAGCAAGCCTTGGGGCGGGCTATTTTCGTCATCGTAGAGTTCGCTGTAGCATTCATCCGAGGCGATAACAAAATCATATTTTTCAGCCAGGGTCAGCAGTTTTTTGTGGTCTGCTTCAGTCATCACGGAACCGCTGGGATTGCCGGGCGAGCAAATATAAATCAACTGGCAGCGTTGCCATATCTCTTCCGGCACGGCATCAAAATCGGGTAAATAGCCGGACTCTTCGAGTGTGTTCAAGAAATAGGGCTCAGCACCCGCCAGCAATGCCGCGCCTTCATAAATCTGGTAGAACGGGTTGGGCATGATGACGACCGGCGGTCTGCCGGAAGCGGCGGGTGTCGTATCAACTATGCACTGGGCGAAGGAAAACAGCGCTTCGCGGGAGCCGCTCACCGGTAAAATCTGGGTTTCAGGATTGATCAGTCCGTTTGGAAGATGGAAACGCCTGGCGATCCATTCGGCAATCGTCAATCTAAGCTCCGGCAAGCCTTTGGTAGTCGGGTAGTTGGACAAGCCGTGCCGGTGGTTAAATAGTGCTTCTTCAATGAATTGCGGGGTTTCGTGGGTCGGTTCGCCGATTGATAAGGAAATGTGCGGCTTAGACACTGGTGGAACAATACCTTGTTTAAGCTGCGCCAGCTTTTCAAAAGGGTAGGGGTGCAAATACTTTAGCTTGGGTGTCATTGCTTATATCAGGTGCATGTTTTTCCGGGTGTTCCATTAGCCTGATATGGAATCCGGTTGTTGACGCTCCGGTTTTCGGTATTTTAATAAGCCGGAGCGGGAATGGGTGCGGAATACTCAGTGAGTATTAAACCCCGGATTATTAATTACAACGTGGTCTTTTACCCATGCCTTGTGCCTGTTGAAACTGCGCCATAGCTTGAGGCATGTGTTGTTGCAACTGTTGAATGCGGGTTTCATGTCCCGGATGCGTTGACATGAATTCAATCGGCTGTTGGCCTTTGGACGCTTTTTCCATCAGTTGCCACAGGATGATGCTTTGTCTGGGGTCAAAGCCCGCTTTTGCCATTAAGTCCAGGCCTATCATGTCGGCCTCGCTTTCCTGGGTGCGGCTGAACGGCATTAATAAGCCGTACTGTGCGCCGAGCCCGAGCATGCCCAGCGTTGCCGCGCTTTGACCCAGCGAGGTTTGCTGAACTAACCCTAAGCCTTGCTGCACCGCCATTTGTTGTGAGGCGCGTTCATTACTGTGTTTGGCTAAAACGTGGCCCACTTCATGGCCGATAACGGCGGCCAGTTGACCCTGGCTATTGACCAGCTTAAACATGCCGGTATGTACGCCGATCTTGTTGCCGGGCAAGGCAAACGCGTTAGGCGAGGCATCTTCAAAAACCACGACCTCCCAGTTGCCGCCCGTTTCGCGGGTAATGGCCTGTGCAACGCAATGTGCGGCTTGATTGTAGCGCCCGTTACGGCTGATCGGCTTTTGCCTTTTTAAGGCGGTGAATGCTTGCAAGCCCATCTGGTCAATTTGCGTTTCGGGCATCATCATCAACTGGCTTCTGCCTGTCGGGCTGGTGACGCAGGCGCTTAACAGGAAAGTACTTATTAGAGCGGGAAAAAATTTTTTCAACATACACAAAGACCGGTGGTTTTCATAATTAGGGAGCATTTTAGCGTAACTTTCCATCCTGGATTTAAAAAAATGCACGAGTGTTACTTGCTTGAGTGATGATGTTTTTATAACTATCAATAGCGCCGGGTTTAGACATAAACGCGGTTTCCAATTGATAAATCAACAGGCCATCCTGGTTATTTCGGCAGGATTTCAACCTCAATGTTGCTGTTTTGAACGCATTCCTCATAGGCTTTGTCAGGATTTGCCGAGCTACGGGCATTCTGCAAACAGTCGTTCGCCACTTTCAGATATGACGCAAAATCGGTCGGCGAGCTGGGGCTTGGATGATCGGCGTATTTCATACAAGCACTAAAATAGTTTGCATCATAGGCAATAGGGATATCGATGATAGTCATCGTTCCTCCGGTGGGGACTTTGACGGGCTCCGAGCGTTTGGACAGATTTAAACAGTCGGTTGCATCGGCGAAATAGCCGACATTTTCAATGTTGTCGGCTTGCTTGACGGAATGGCCGGAGCATGCCGGAAGTACTAACAGGAACGGCAGAATAGCAGCAGATTTAAGCATTAGAATGTCCTTTGAATGTAGGGATACCGACTTTACGCTACTCTAATAGTAGCGCAACTGCCTGATTGTGTTTCATGATATTTTAATGTCTAACCCGGCCGTGTCGCTATACTTAAGCGGTGACAAGATGCTGTTTAAGCTTATCGGCAGTCTTTGTGCGGCTTTGCAAAAGTTAAATGGAACGTTAATTTTCCCTTTTAAATTCAAGGTGGTTATAGCATTGTAGATTAATGGTTTTCGCCAACAGGGCCTCTTAAAGCGTAATATTGATAGCCGTTATAGATCAGCATCAGCGGTAGCAAGCCGCCCTCAGCATAGAGCATGAATTCCAGGGTTTTCGTCGAGGATGCCGCGGCGTGTAAGGTCATAACGCCGGGAAGAATATAGGGGTAATGGCTGACGACCAAGCCCAGCAAAACAGTCAGCAATGTACACAGGCACCAGAAAAACGGTTGCGAGTGGCTTTTTTTATTTAGCCGCCATAGCATTAGCGAAAAGCTGACAATAAGTGTGGCGGCCAGCAGACTGAAAAAAACAGGGTTGGAGGTCCAACGCTCTGTTACATAGGGCGTCATCATCGGGCTGTAAAAAATAAACGTGGCTAGCAATGCGCCAAGTAATATGGCCGACCGCCAAACCCAGTTGGTGGCTGATTCGCGTAGCCGACCATCTGTTTTGCAGACGAGATAGGTGGCGCCTAACACGACATAGCCTGTTACCAGTAAGGCTGCTGTTAATAGCGAAAACGGTGTAAACCAGGCAAAGATGTCTATGCGGTCATCAGCGCCATTTAAGGGCAGGCCGCTTAGCAGGCCGCCTAACGCCAATCCTTGCGCCAGCGCGGCAAAAAGGCTGCCTGCACCGAAAGCGAAAAGCCAGGAGGTCCCCTTGGTTTTTTGGCTATATAAACAAAATTCAAAAGCAACGCCCCGAAAAATCAGCGCGAACAGCATCAGTAATACGGGCAGATAAAGCGCTTGCAATGCCGCCGCATAAGCCAGTGGAAACGCACCGAACAGCGTACCGCCCAGCAATACCAGCCAGGTTTCGTTAGCATCCCAGACGCTGCCTACGGAATGCATCATAACGGATTTGCGCTGCGGATCCGCTTCCAATAGCGAGAGAATACCTACCCCGAGATCGAAGCCGTCGAGTGCGGCATACATGAACAGCATCAATGCCAAAATAGCGGCCCATGTGTTAATGAGCGTGTCGGATACCTGATGTTCCATAGTCACTCCTTATCGGTTATAAAAGCGGGCAGTTGCGGATTCATATCCGGGCCCGTCAGCACAATGCGCCGGGCGAACAGCAGAAATGCCGCTGTCAATAGTGTGTAAATAATGACAAATAAGGTCAGGCTGCTTGCAACGGCGCTTGTCGGTAAATGCGACGCGCCTTGTTCTGTACGCAGTAAGCCGTATACCGCCCAGGGCTGCCGACCTACCTCGCGCACTATCCAGCCGCATTCCGTGGCGATATAACCCAACGGTATGCTTGCCACCCAGCATTTTAACAGCCAGGCCGGCAGCATCGGATAGCTTGATGATTTGCGTTTTTTCCACCACAAAAAGCCGCTGTACAGTGATACTGCCGCTAGGGCAATGCCCGCGCCAAGCATTACTCTGAAACAGTAAAAGATCAATGGAATCACCGGCGGTTGATCGGTTGGCGCAAATTCTTTTAAACCGGTGACTTTCCCATCCATGGTATGGGTTGCGATGAGGCTAAGGACATTGGGTATACTGACAGCCCAGGTATTGGCCTGGGCGGTTTTATCCGGCCATGCCAAGATATGCCATTCAGCGCCTTCCCCCGGCTTGTTGGTGTCCCAATGCCCTTCGATGGCGGCGGTTTTGGCGGGCTGGGTGTGAAAGAGCGCGATACCGGCGATATCGCCGACCAGGATTTGTAACGGTGTAGCCAGTAACAGTCCCGCCAAGGCCATCGTAAATGATTTCTGAAACAACAGGGTATGACGTTTATGCAATAAATACCAGGCGGAAATTCCGCACACGACAACCAGGCTGGTTTCCACGCAAGCCAGCCACATGTGGGCATAGCCCAGAAAATGGTTGGGGTTGAGAATGGCCTCCGCATAGCTGTCTACGACATAACGACCGTTTTCTATGTGGCCGCCGCTAGGCGTTTGCATCCAGCCGTTGGCTATCATGATCCAGAACGCCGACAGGGACGAGCCGAATGCCACCATGGACGTAGCAAACAAATGCATCCCCGCCGGTACCCGGTTCCAGCCGAACATCATCACGCCGAGGAATCCTGCTTCAAGCATCAGCGCCATCGCGCCGTCATAGCCGAGAATATTGCCGAAAAACTCCCCGGTGAGACGGGAGAACGGCGCCCAGTTGGTGCCGAATTCGAACTCAAGCGGTATGCCGCTGACGACGCCGACGCCGAAATTGAGCAAAAACAGCTTGGCCCAAAATCGGGCATGAATGAAATAGTCCCGATCGCCGGTTTTGAGCCACCGTATTTCCAACACCACCAGGAAAATTGACAAGCCTACCGTCAGCAAGGGCCAGAGAATGTGGAAAATGGCGGTGACAGCAAACTGAAGCCGCGACAATAGTAATGAATCGTTTAGTAAATCCATAGGGTTGCATGAGATTGTAGGGTTGCCGAACGCAAATCAATAATGCCCGTTCATCATTAAGGCAGAGCGACGCGCTATGTCGATTTTGGCGGGCTTTTGTTATGGCGCAATACCTTATTCGCTATTGCGCCAAAATGACTGTACAAATTACACGCTACTCGTGTTTTTGGACCAACATATAAGTAATACCCAGAGCGACCAGCACCAGAGCTGAAGCGCTGACATATTCAGGGTCCAGATGTTTATAATCAAAAACAATGACTTTTCTGGAAATAGCCATTAACGCCGTGGCTACCACCAGTTTGACTGGAATCACGTCACTCCTGATATAGAGGGTGATGTTGATGAAAATCTCGATGGCGATTAATACTGCCAGAAAAGAGCCGAATGTTTCCAGCAGGTCGTTGGTGGTCATCAGTAAATACGGCGGGTCGCTGATTTTGTCCCAAATCGTATAAAGCACATCGAAAATACTCAACAGGATGACAACGACCATGAGCAAGGACAAAAACTTGACGCCTGCGCGGATGGTGCCGTGCAAAAATCGAATAAACGGGTCGTCGTGTTCCATCGGCAGTTCTTCATGATGGTGGGTAGTTACTTGTTTGACCAGTTTGCTCCGCAGGTGGGTCAATAAAGGGCCAATCACATTTTTATGGGAAGCAAAACCGGCCGGAGTAAAGTCGTGTTCAAAGAAGTTGTTAAGCCCATCCATTTTGCTCAGTTCTTTGGCGTCTATGTTTTCAAAGCCCATGCTCCAATAAGGAAATCCCCGTTCAGTAATCTTTTGTTTTTCAATCAGTGTGCAGTCTTTGTGACGAGGATCTTTTTCTATTGTCTTGTAGACGCTTTCCACTGTCGCTTCGTCGCCTTCCAGGACTTGAAAGAAAGTCCCGTTCGAATAAAGGAGAATTCCCGTTATATTTTTGGCGCCGTTATTGGTCCGGCATTGTTTTAGCAGCTTTAATAAGTCTTCCGCACTCCATTCCTCTTTTGCTGTGCTGGCATAAGTAATTCTGATCATTGCATGTTACTCCTCGGTATTTTTTATTATTGTAGTCAAGCTGTTTTTTCGCTTTAGTCTCAATTTAACATGTAAATAATTTCTTACAACCTAATGTAAAGTTTTTTCGCCACACTCGCAGGAATGGGAAGTTACAACCAAGGCGTTAAAAAACGGAAACTGTGTCACAAACTGCCGGAATTTATGCAGACTTCAGTATTGCAGGCTGCGGGTCTAGGCGTCATGTAATTATGCTGTCATGTAACACCGTTAGTATTTGACCGTAATGAGCCGAATTCCGGTTTTCACAAAAAATCAGGTTATTTATGGTTGAGAGTCCAAAAAGCAATCGCATCAAATTTTCCGTGCCCCTCGTCCGCGACTTAACGCACTCAATAGATCCGATCACACTGGATACACCCATGCTGGATATACTCGCGTTGTTCCAAGGCAATGTCGATTTATCGGCACTGCCCGTGATGGATCACAATCACAGCTACTTCGGCATTATTTCACGGCGCAATTACCTTAATTTAATGTCGCGCGCCTATGCCCGCGAACTTTATGCGCGCAAAAATCTGGATAGTCTGTTGGCAAGTCGATTGGATATTTTTAAGGCGCCGCTGGTCGCCTACGCAGAAGATCGTATCGACAGGGTCATTGTGGATTTTCTGAATTGCGATCCGGCGATTACGTATGAAGCGCTGCCCGTGCTGGCCGACAACAATCTTGTCGGCGTGGTCAAGGTGGCCGATATGATGCTGAAATTGTCGCAATCGCAAGGCAAGCTGATTAAAACCATGCAGCAATTAAGCGCCCGCCTGAATGATGAAGTGGCTAACGCGGCTTTATTGCAGCGCAATCTGCTGCGCTCAGCCCGGATTGACATGCCGGGTTTACAGGGATTGGCTACGATGATCACCGCCAGCGAGGTCGGCGGTGATTTTTATGACTACTATGCGGTGGACGGGCGCTGGGTGGTGATGCTGGTCGGTGATGTCAGCGGTCACGGCATCGCAGCCGGTACCATCGTTTGCGCGGCCAAGGCGGCTGTCAATTTTCTCGAGGCGGAAAAGGAGAAAGAACCACGCAAAATTCTTTCGCGCCTTAACAACATTATTTTTAAAACGGCGCATCAATCGCTATTGATGACGATGTTCGCCGTGTGTCTCGATACCAGCAACGGTGAGCTGCGCTATGCCAATGCCGGGCACCAGTTCGCCTATCTTTACCGGGCCTTGCTTAATCGCCTGGATAGTCTGGAACTGGGCGGCTTGCCGCTGGGTAAGGACGAGTTTACCGACTATGAACAAGCCGTCACCGAAATGGATTTGGGTGATCGCCTGTTTCTTTATACCGATAGTCTGGTCGAGGAAGAAAATGCGGCTGGCGAGTGCTTCGGTTACGAACGCCTGGAAGCGTTATTGATTAAACATACCGAAAGCGATGCTAAAAAACTCAGTAACAGCCTGCTACAGAGCCTTAAAGTCTATACCGGAAAGCCTCGTTTTGATGACGATATGTCGATTTTTTGCGTGGACTATATGGAAAAAACTTACGTCTCCGGAAATAAATCCACATATCCCGATGCGCCCGAGACGGGTAATTTTACCGGGGTACAGATTACAGATGCCGCGTACCGCGCCAATCCGGTAGCCATCAGTCAACATATTGTGCGTCAGGATCTCGTGTTCCTGGCCGAAAACAGTTTTTCCGATTTGATTCCCGGCTTGTTTGCTCAGGGTGTACGGCGGGTGCTGTTGCAGGATCACGCGATTAGTCGGCAATTGGGCTGGAATGTATTGCTTAATCAGCATAGAAGCCGGTGTAACAACGATTTGTCGATGTATCTGCGCGAACCTGAGCATCGCCGGGAGTTTGTTATCAATCACAGTGAGGACAAGGATTTTATCATCGGTGACGTGGAAGCCTGGTTACAGGAAATCCCGTTACCGGGCGAGGACCGCCTCGATGCGGTCGTACTGCTGCTCGATGAAATCATTGAAAACGGGCTGTACGCCGCTCCGCGCGACGGCAAAGGTCGGCCTTTGTATGCAAAGGGCAGCTCGCGGGCGCTGGACTGCGGTGAAGAGTTGCGACTCGATATTTCCATCCAGCAAGGCTTGCTGGGCATATCCCTGACCGATAACTGGGGGACTTTGACGCCCAATGTATTCCTGACCCGCCTGACTCGTCATACGCTCGGGGAGGGCTTGGAGTCAGGGTTGGGCGGTGGCGGGCTCTATTTGATTTGGCGTATGTCGGATTACTTGCAATTACGGGTTTTTCCCCATCAGCAAACCCAGGTCTGTGTATTTCTGGATTTGGAAAACCCCTTCGACCCCGATGTTGACAAGAGTTTTCAATTTCTTTATCACACTGAAATACATGAGGCATGTCAAGTATGAGCGATTTAAAGTTACAAATTCAGCCGCAACCCTCGGCAGAGGCAATGTTTCAGCAATTTATCCTGATCGGTACCATAGATATTGATGCGATTCCGGTTCTGGAGACACTTTATGTGCTGCCTCAGGGCGGTTCGGTGGAATTGAATTTCGCGCAGGTACAGCGGGTTAACTCAATGGGTTTGGCGCAGTTGCTCAAGCTGTTTGAGCACTGGCAAAAACGCTATATCAGCATTCAAATCAGCCAAACCAATCGAATGGTCGGGGTGCTGTTCAAAATGACAGGGCTGACGCGGTTTCTGACAGACAAGGCGCCGTCCGAGATTCCGACAAGCCTTGCCTCGAAGCCTGAGCAACGGCAGAAACCGGAACAACCATCGCTCGCTACGCCACCGGTCATGCCCGCTGCCGTTAATCCCGTGCAGTCGCCAGCGACCGAACGCAGACATAACCTGGAGCCTGTCCCTTCTATCCAGCCGAGCATGCCCGGCACTGACGGCAAAATCAACTTGTGGGTGAGCGCCCAAAGTAGCCAACAGATGAATGGATGGTATTTTTTCAATACTTATTTGCAACGGCATTTGGGGCGCGAAGTGCATCTGGAATTGGTGCATGGAAGCATCAATGAACGGCGTAAAGCGGCGGAAGACATGGATATTGTTTTTACCAAGCCCTTTGAAGCGACACGCCTGTTACTGGAGCATAATTTTCATTCGTTGTTGCGCCCGATTGACCAAACGGACGAAGTCACGCTGCTGGTTCGCGCGGATGATGCACGTCAGGCTGTAACGGATTTTCATGAGGGAAAAATAGTCACTGCCGCATCGGACAATTTTGTCTATTTGCTGGGGCGTTTTTTGCTGGAAGAGAGCGGTCTTGCCTCCGAACACTTTGATTACTTGTTTTCCGGGCACGATATTAAAGCCTTGCAAATGTTGTTAAAGGGAAATGCCGATATGCTCTTTATGTTAAGCGATACCTATCGCGGTTTGTCAGGGCTGGCGAAGAATATGTTGCGGGAAATAGATCAAAGCGAAACGGCTTTCGCCTTCCACCTGTTTTGCGTGGCGCCGCATTGTCTGCCGCTCGGCGAAGCGTTGGCCGAGGTGTTGCTGGATATGAGCCGGGACAGTCAGGGACGGCAAATATTGGCTGATTTGGGTATCGAAGGCTGGATCAGGCCGTCGCCGGACGAAATTAACATGCTGGTGATGTTGTTTCGCCGTTATGCCGACATCGGAAGCGCCGGTAAAAACCCATCGTCATCTCATGCCGATGCGATGTTAAGCAATTAGCTTGATTTTCTTTAGTTCAAACACGGACGTGAGTATTCGGCCAAAACAGACATTATTGCGTGCCGGTCAATAAAATAATGGCATAATTTCCTTTTTGTTTTATTTTTAACAATAAAGGATTATCAAATTTATATGGCCAATTTTAATACGCATTTGTTTGTCGCCTCCGCAGCCAGTGCCGGTGTTGCACTGGTGGCTGTCAACGCTCATTTAATTGTCGCTACCGATATTCTGTGGTTTGTGTTTTTAGGCACGGTAGGCGGCATGCTGCCTGATATTGATTCGGATAATTCAAGGCCGGTAAAGCTGTTGTTTAATGTGCTGGCTCTAATGTGCGCCGGAGGCGTGTTGCAGGTACTTAAAGACAGCTATCTTCCCTATCAACTATTACTGTTTGCCGTCGGGACTTATCTGCTTGTGCGCTATGCGGTGTTTGCCTTATTTAACAGCTTTACAGTCCATCGCGGAGTTTTCCATTCGTTATTGGCAGCTGTGTTTTTTGCCTTTTTAATGACCTGTATCAGTTATTACTTTCTTCATACCGGCGTTTTATTGGCCTGGTTAAATGGTATATTCATTGCGGTTGGATTTATCGTTCATTTATTGTTGGATGAAATCTACAGTGTTGATTTATCCAATACGAGAATGAAAAAATCATTCGGAACCGCACTGAAATTGTTCAGCTATAACGATATTCCCGCTTCGGTGCTGATGACGCTCTGCACCCTCGCCATTTACCGCATCACGCCTTCACCGAAGCCATTAAATGCTGTATTGAAAGGGACAAATTGGCATCAGTATTTCAAGGGCGAAATCTTCGAAATAATAGCCAAATACATCGGCTATTAGTTGATATCAGGTTTCCGGGCTTTTCTGGCAAGTGATGGTTTATATAATGCCTTGATAATAAATAGCTTGTTGTTTTATTTGCGGGCGTTTTCGACCGTGCGGCAGAAAACTCGATAACCGTACAAAATCCTGGTATTTAGTTATAATGACTTGCTAATATTTCCGTAACCAAATTGATTCAGGAATAAACCATGACATTAACAACTGATACCTATAACGCTTTACGACGCTATCTGGAAACGCAGGTAGACCGTATACAATCGAGCGAAAATTATCAAAAATTGTTGGCTATGCCGCCGGTAAAACGCTGGGCCACAGTGGCCGTGCTGTTTTTGCTTTCACAAGTTGTGGTTTTCGGCGGTTTATACCTGGTCTTCGGCCAGATTGTTGTTATCGGTTTCCTTGCAAGCATATTGGCTGGATTGGCTACCGGCATTGGTGCTTTACCCGCGCTGTTTTTCAAAAACATCTCCAGTAATTTGTTTAACAGTATGCTGGGCGCCGCTGCCGGCGTTATGCTGGCGGCGACGGCATTCTCGCTGCTGGTTCCCGGTATGACTTACGGTAATGTCATCTGGCCGGGTAAAGGTATCTATATCGTATCTATCGGTATGATGTTGGGGGCCGTATTCCTGCATTATGCGGATCGCCAGTTGCCGCATGTACATTTTGATTCGGTTTCAGACACGCAGTTGAATTCTCTAAACAAAATCTGGCTTTTCATTATCGCCATCACCATTCACAATTTCCCTGAAGGGATGTCCGTCGGCGTCAGCTTTGGTTCGGGTGAAATGAAAAACGGTTTCGTCCTGGCGATTGCCATTGCGTTACAAAATATTCCTGAAGGCTTGGCTGTCGCTTTGCCTTTGGTCGGATTGGGGTATGACAAATGGAGAGCGGTAGGTATCGCGACGTTGACAGGCCTGGTTGAACCGGTGGGCGGATTGCTGGGCATTACCATGGTCACTGTTTTCCAACCTATTCTGCCGATTGCCATGGGCTTTGCCGCAGGCGCGATGCTTTTCGTCATCAGTGAGGAAATTATCCCGGAAACGCACTCAAGTCCCAGTGGTCGTTCGCGCTATGCCACTTTCGCGTTAATGATGGGTTTTATCATTATGATGATTTTGGACAACATGCTGGGTTAATGTCCCGGGCACTCTCTTGTATGGCAGGGTATGTATGCATACCCTGCAGGGACAAAAGCATACTTTGGTATATCAATGGATAATCTGCAGAACTATTTGTCTTACCTGCTGACCTCGCTCAGCAACATCAATGTTTCCGAAACTTATCACAGCTCGTTGGAGCATTTCTTATCGTTGCTGACTTCCGGCAACCTAACTGAAATGTCGGCGACAGCGGCAACCAGTTTTGCGTTGATTGCCGCCGCTGAAATCGGCGATAAAAGCCAATTGGTTTGTATGACCCTGGCTTCCCGGCACAGAGCCATGCCTGTCATGCTGGGCGCTATAATTGCCTTTGCTTTTTTAAATACGCTGGCCATTATCTTTGGTGTTGCGGTCGCCAGTTGGTTTCCCGAGTACACGGTTGCTCTGGCGGTTGCCTTTTTGTTTGCGGTGTTCGGCATTCATTCCTTACGAGCTGAAGAAGGTGAGTCGACTGAAGAAGTGAAAGAGAAAAGCGGGCACAGTATTTTCTTCACTACTTTCTTGTTGATCACTGTGGCCGAGTTCGGCGATAAAACCCAGCTTGCCGTAGTTGCCTTAAGCAGCGCCGCTGCGCCTTTAGCGGTATGGCTTGGTTCGACCCTTGCGCTGGCGTCGACATCGGCTCTGGGAATTCTGGCGGGACGTACTATCCTTCAGAAAATTCCTTTAGTGTTATTGCACAAAATCAGTGGAACCATTTTTCTGGTTTTGTCCTCTTTTGCCCTCTATCGTGCTTACGCCACCTATTCCGGCTGATAATTTACGGATTTGTTGCCGGTATCAAACTTTGCTTTTCCTTTTTTATCCACGCTTATCGTCAGTACTATGAAAGCAGGGTTTTCGGGCCTTTGGCAAATTACGGCTTGTTATCCAGTTATGAATAACGCTATAATTGCATGTTCATTCAAAGTGCGAATGTGGCGAAATTGGTAGACGAGCTGGATTTAGGTTCCAGTCGGTTACCCTGTGAGAGTTCGAGTCTCTCCATTCGCACCACTTATTTCCTAGAGTCAGCGGATTGCCGCTGACTTTTCAGTTCCTGAGCCGTTTTCCGGTATCTAAAAAATTCTTCTATAAAATGTGTGAGGTAAAGAAATGCAAGTTTCTGTCGAAAAGACATCTGAATTAAGCCGAAAAATGACTGTAAGTATTCCCGAGTCTCTTGTTCAGGAGAAAATGGATGCGCGTTTAAAGTCAATGGCTCGCGAAGTCAAAATTCATGGTTTTCGCCCTGGAAAAGTGCCCCAGCATGTCGTAAAAAAAATGTTCGGCGACAAGGTGCGTGGCGAAATTGCCGGAGACTTGATTCAATCCACTTACTATGAAGCATTGCAGGATCAGTCTTTAAGACCGGTCGGCCATCCGCACATTCAACCTGCAGATGACACTGAAGGATTTAAATACACGGCTGTATTTGAAGTCTATCCTGAAATTTCATTGGCAGGCGTTGATCAGCTTGAAGTTGTTCGTCAGTTGGCTACGGTTAATGAAGCGGATGTTGATGTCATGATCGAGAAGCTGAGAGAGCAAAAGAAAGCTTGGCATATCGTTGATCGCCCCGCACAGGAACATGACCTTGTCACGATCAGTTTTTCCGGTACATCGGAAGACGAGAACTTTACCGATGGCCGCGTAGAGAATTTCCAGGTTGAAATCGGCTCAAAAAAGATGATTCCCGGTTTTGAAGAAAACCTGGTCGGCCTTGCTGTCGGCGCTAATAAAACCTTTGCACTAACTTTCCCTGAAGATTACGGCAATACAAAATTGGCGGGTAAAAATGCTGAATTTGAAGTTGATGTCATTAAGGTCGAAGAGCCGATATTGCCGGCCATTGATGAAGCATTTATCAGTGCTTACGGTATCGAGGGAGGTACTGTTGAGTCTTTTCGTGAAGATGTCAGACAAAACATGGAAAGAGAATTGACGCAGGCCTTGCGCGGTAAGTTGAAAAACTCGGCAATGGATGCCTTGTATGAAAAAATTCAGGTAACGGTTCCCAATACATTGGTGGACGAAGAAATCGAAAACATGATGAAGCCTTATATCGAAACCGCTAAAAGGCAGAAAATGAAACTCGAAGATCTGCGCTTGCCACGTGACATATTTGAAGAACAGGCCAGGAAGCGTGTGGCGTTAGGGCTTATTTTGAGCGAAATCATTCAGCAAAATAATATTGTATTGGATAGCGACAGGGTGCGTTCAACCGTTGAAGATCTGGCCAAGAGCTACGAGCGTCCTGAAGATGTGGTAAAGTGGTATTATGCCGAAGAAGGTCGGTTGAGAGACGTTCAGCAAATGGTGTTGGAAGAGCAAACAGTAGACTGGTTGCTTGCGCAGTCAAAGGTCTCCGATCAAGAGAGCAGCTTTAGCGATGTTATGGATAAACAGCAACGGTAAGGACTTTAAATGTATAAGCAAAATAGTATGAATCAAATAATAACCCCACAAGCTGCAGGCGGGTTGGTTCCCATCGTTATTGAGCAAACTGCCCGAGGCGAGCGATCTTTCGATATTTATTCAAGATTGTTAAAAGAGCGGGTTATATTTCTGGTCGGCCAGGTCGAAGATTATATGGCTAACCTGGTTGTTGCCCAGTTGCTCTTTCTGGAATCTGAAAACCCTGATAAAGACATTCATTTGTATATCAATTCACCCGGTGGC
>SXIP01000251.1 GCA_005772825.1 Methylococcaceae bacterium
GCACGGCTACAGCGAAACTTACGTGCCGTTTCTGGTCAACGCCGACAGCTTGCGCGGTACCGGGCAATTACCGAAATTCGAAGCCGACCTGTTTAAAGCCGGCGAAGACCCTGCGCTTTACCTGATCCCAACTGCCGAAGTACCGGTAACCAACATCGTCAGGGATGTGATTATCGACGCCAAAGACCTGCCGCTCAAGTTTGTCTGCCACAGCCCCTGTTTCCGCAGCGAGGCAGGCGCTTACGGACGCGATGTGCGCGGCATGATTCGCCAGCATCAATTTGAGAAAGTAGAGATAGTACAAATCGTCAAGCCGGAAGATTCCGCAAAGGCGCATGAAGAATTGACGCAACACGCGGAAACCATCCTGCGCAAACTAAACCTGCCCTACCGCAAGATGTTGTTGTGCGCAGGCGATACCGGCTTTTCATCAAGCAAAACCTACGATCTTGAAGTCTGGCTGCCGGGGCAAGGCGCCTACCGGGAAATATCGTCCTGCAGTAATTTCAAGGACTTTCAGGCGCGCCGCCTGCAAGCGCGCTGGCGTAACCCGGAAACCGGCAAACCGGAACTGGTGCATACCTTGAACGGTTCCGGTCTGGCGGCAGGCAGAACGCTGATTGCGGTCATGGAAAATTACCAGGATGCGGAAGGACGGATTCGTATTCCTGAAGCCTTATTGCCGTATATGGGCGGCTTGGAGATGATTGGATAAGGTATTTTTGTCCACGAAAGACACGCTTATCACGAAAAAACCGTCACTACTCACCCCCAGCCATCGCTGCTATCGCTGGTTCCCAAGCTCTAGCTCTCATCGTTATACACAACTGTCGTCATACCCGCCGGGAAGCGGGTATCCAGTGCCATGGATGGTAACTTTGAACACATCCCTGTGTTCTGGATTCGCTAACGCGGTCTACGGCTCCGGCAATCCATGCCGGAATGACGTCCTGCTATAGACTTGTGTATAACGATGAGAGCTCTAGCTTGGGAACCTAGCTCGGGAAGCTCTAGCTTACCAAAACCTGTCCCGGACAGGAAGCTAGGGCTTCCAAGACCGCATTCCCAAGCCGGAGCTTGGGAACGAGCAAATCTTTTACATGGATTACTCAGTTGGAAATTTGACATTTTTTTGCTTGAGGATATATAGAAAGCACTATGCGACGGAGAATCCCACTATGACAAAAGAAAAAGATTATCTAAAAGACACACTTGATAATGACGTTTCTGCCATTGTCAAAGGCATCGACCGGGATGTGGAACGCGGGGAAGACATTCTCATGCTGGGCCTCGGCATCGTCATGCTATCCTCGACTTTCGCGCCGGTAGCGCCGCCAACCGTTATCTTGCCGCTGGTGGCCCTGACCTTTGCCATCACGTCAAGTCTTGCATGCGTGAATTATCAGAACATGGAACGTAAGCTCGCCGCGTCTATGGCCCGTCTGGAAGTCCGTGAGCAAGCGATGTTGCGACCGATCGCCGCTGTTTTTAAAGAACACCCGACACCACCGCTCGCCGATTCTTTCAACCCGTTAAAAAACCTGAAACGAACCTGGAAAAGCGTGATGGGTGGCATTTTAATCAATCCGTTCTGGATGCCCATCTTTTATGTGATGGGCATACAAATCAACGAAGAGAAAAACTTAGGCATTTTGAATCAAGCCATTATTCGCATTGAGCAAAAACTGCCCTCCTGATCTGCAATTAATCTTCTGTCGGCGGCGGCCAATAAATCCCTAAATACTCACGCCGCCAGATTTGCCCGGTAGCGGCGCGCTGTTCGGGGGTCGTGTAAAAATAGCGGTATAACAGCGCACGTAAATAAAGCGGAGGCTTTTCGGCAAAATCATTATTACCCAACAATGCCAACACCTGCGGCGAACCCTGCTGCAATTTCGACATAAACCTGGCAAACCATGAATCGGCTTCCGGTCTTGCCATCGCGGCAAACCACATTTGCCAGTCCAGGCGGGGTTGATGGGGAATATTCCAGCCCAGCTTTTGATCCAGATTCACCGGCTTGTATTTAAACTGATAAGTCTGCCAGTGAGCGCCGTCGTTGGAACCCTGGACAATGATTTCATTGCGCTCGGTGGTCATGACCGCAAACGGGCCGTAATTGTTGACCAGAGAAAATGCCGACGTCATCCGCACCAGCGCGGTTAACGGCGCGACCGGCATCTGCCGGACTTGAGATATCCAGATATGCACGGCGCAGGTTAACAGCACCAGACCCATCCAGACAGCGGCGCAAGTATGAGCAAGCGGGCCGGGACTGGCTTTCTTTCGCGCTATCGCGACAACCAGCCGCACCGGCAAGCGGCTCTCAACATCGGCGTCGTCAAATAAAAACAGGCATAACAGGATGGTCAGCAAATTGAAAAAATTATAATTGCCGGTCAGGATAATGCTCAATTGCAGCGCGATAAAACTCCAGGCGGCCACCAGTCGAAACCGCCGTGGCAAAAACACGAAAAAAGGAATAACCAGCTCGATAACCAACACGCCGGCAACGCACAACCGGTTGAACCAATGCGGCAAATAATAGGCGTAGTACGCCAACGGCGAAGGCAAAGGCTGAGTCAAGTAATGATAGTTCAGCGCCGTTAAATTGGCCCAGGACGGATCGCCGCTGGCCATCTTGACGACACCGCCCATGAACATAAAGCGGGCGCACAACAAACGGTATAAAAAAACAATGAATCCCGAACCCCAGGTTAAAAATATCCCCAGAAACCCGGCTTCCAGCAAAAAAACATCCCATTGAAAAGCGGTAAAATCCTGTCCCGCTACGGCAATCGACAAGTACAGACCGTAACAGAGGATTAACGCTAATCTCTCAAAAACCGCCAGCAGCAGCAAAACCGACGACGCCATCCCGGCCAAACAAACCAGCTTCAACGCCTGATCGGAAGCATCCAACCAGAACAAGGTCGGGAATACGCTGAATTGCCTATCGGGATAAATCGCCGCTATTTCTTGTAATCTGGATTGAATCGGCAGTATCCCGTTATCACCGATCAAACCCTCAATCTGCACCGCCATCGACGTAAACGCCGCAAAGTAGATCAGCGCCAAGCCGCGCAAAAAAAGCCAGCTCAGCAGATAATGGTTTGATTTAGCGTACAGCTTGCCGATTAAAGTGATGAACCATTGCGGACTTGACTGAAGAAGCATGGACTTAATCTCTTTCTGTAAAAGATTTTCAACAAGTTGATATTGACCCGATCGACTGATCATGATTGGAAACAACAACTCAGACGGCACTATTTGAGCAGAAAAATATGAAAATAAATATAAGTGCAAATATAAATCCGGAATAAGCCGTTATACTTTGATTTTTGGCCGGATATTAGAATCCACTGAAGAATAGCATTTCATACCTTCAAATGACCTCAAACAAGATGCGTGTATTATTGATTTATATCGTTATTTTGGCTTTTTTAAGCCTCAATCCCTGGTTGCACCCCGACTCCAGTCCGGCTATCGGCGCTATTGCCTGGGACAAGCTCGACCATAGCGCAGCTTATGGCGGGTTGTCGGTGTTGCTTATGTGGGCATACAGGGAATACCGGCAACAATGGCTGGTTTCGCTGACGGTATGGTTGGCAGGGTCGATGATCGGGGTTTTGTTTGAATATTGCCAGCTTTGGTTTACGTCATCGCGGGAGTTTTCCTATTATGACGCTGCCGCAAATGTCTTCGGGGCGTTGGCCGGTGTGGTTTTGTTTTGGGGTTACCGGTTTGTTGCGGTGAAGCCGGTTAAATAAACAGTCGCGCTGGTTCCCAAGCTCCTGCTCTCATCGTTATACACAAGTGTGGTCAAGACTTGAATGTAGGCCGGAATAAGCACGGCCGGCGGTAGCAAGGGCGTGTGTTTCCGGCATCACGTAACTTCGAAGTGCCGGAAACGTCTGTCCTGCGCTAAAGCGCGGACAGCCTTATTCCGGCCTACGTCGAGTTATGTATAACGATGAGAGCTCCTGCTTGGGAACCAGCGCAACTTCGTGATCTTCGTGGTGAAAAATGCTTTTAACCTGATTTTGGATAAAACTTTCACAGCTTCTCATGCTTGGGAACCGGATGAATCATTAACTCTTAACTACTTTATCCGGGTTTTGTTGCTTAAATAACAACTTGCGCAACTCTTCCAGCAGGATCACCGACGCGGCCACGCTGGTCGCAATCAACCAATCCAGTTGTGTCAATGGCGTCGTATGAAAGATGACCTCGGCGGGCGACCAGTGAATGACCAGGATTTGCAGCCAGACAACGCCGAACACCGCCAGCCACATCATCCTGTTGGCGAAGAAGTGACCATTAAAGGTGCTGCCTTTTTCAGCTCGGGCATTAAATACATTAAACACCTGGAACAGTACAAAGGTATTAAAAGCCAGCGTTGTCGCATGATCGGGCGTACCTGTCAGCAAGCCGTAATATAAAACCATCAGTGTGCCGACCGCCATGGTCAATCCGTAGGTAAACAAATTACCGAAGCGGCGCAATGACAGTATGCGTGCTTCAGGGTTGCGCGGTGCTTCCATCATGCTGCCGGTGCGACAAGGATCAACGCCTAACGACATGGCAGGCGGGCCGTCCATGATAATGTTGATCCACAGCAATTGCACCGCCGTAAACGGCACAGGCATGCCCAGCAACGGTGCGCAGGCCACAGTCAGGATAGCGCCGATATTGGTGGACAATTGAAAGCGGATAAATTTAACCATGTTTTCGTAAATACCCCGCCCTTCCCTGATCGCCTTGACGATGGTGGCGAAGTTATCATCCGCTAATATCATGGTTGCCGCTTCCTGGGCGACATCGGTGCTGGTAATTCCCATCGCGATACCGATGTCGGCGCTTTTCAGCGCCGGGGCATCGTTAACACCATCGCCGGTCATCGCGACGATATGACCGTCTATTTTCAAGGCTTTTACAATACGGACTTTTTGTTCAGGCGCAGTCCGTGCGAAAACGCCGACCGCATTAATACGCGCAGCCAGCGCCGCATCATCCAGGGTAGCCAGTTCGGTGCCTTCCATTACTTCCCCGACCAAACCCAATTCCCCGGCAATCGCTGAGGCCGTCACTTTCTGGTCGCCGGTAATCATCTTGACAGTGATGCCTGCCTGTTGGCAGAGTTTGATGGCCTCATGCGCTTCGGCTCTGGGCGGGTCCATCAATCCCACCAGTGCGACAAAAATCAGGTTCTGGATGTATTGGAACAAGTTATTGTGGTCCAGTGAAGTTGGCGCCGTATCCGTCCCCTCATCTGTTCCTATCCTGAGACTGGTAACGGCGACACCCAACACCCGCAAGCCGGTGCTTGCCATCATTTCATTGTGCTGCAAAATAGTGTCCGGCTGGATGGCGACCGTCTGACCGTTCTCATCGATCATGGTCCGGCACAGCTTAAGCAATATTTCCGGCGCGCCTTTAATGAAGACTTTTATCTCTTCGCCCTGAGTGTGAAAGGTCGCCATAAATTTATGCTCGGCATCAAACGGTATTTCGGCAATGCGCGGTGTTTTCCCAACAACCTGTTCCTTGTTAACGCCGCCTTTAGCGGCAAGCACCAGCAAGGCATTCTCCATCGGATCGCCCAGCACCTGTTTGTCTTGTAAATGGCTGTTATTACACAGCGCCAGCGGCAGCAATACCTCCATCAGATCAACCGGAGACGTGTTATCAACGGGTGAAATCTCACCGGCAAGCTCATAACCTTCGCCGCTGACCTTAAAGCGGCGGCCTTTATAGAAAAGTGACCGCACCGTCATTTGATTGACGGTTAAGGTGCCTGTCTTGTCCGTGCAGATCACAGTAGTACAGCCCAATGTTTCGACGGCGGCCAGACGTTTGACGATGGCGTGTTGCCTGGCCATGCGGTGCATTCCCAAAGCCAACGTTACCGTAACAACCGCAGGCAAGCCTTCCGGGATAGCGGCTACCGCCAAGGCAATAGCGGTGAAAGCCGTCTGTATCAGCGGCTCACCGCGCCACAGCGCGCTGGCAAACAAAACCACAACCACGCCGAGGGCAATCAACGCCATGCGTTTACCCAGACTGTCCAATTGTATTTGCAAAGGCGTATCGCCGTCTTCGGATTGCGCCAGCAGCTTCGCCAATCGTCCTATCTCGGTTTCCATACCGGTGGCGGTCACTACCATTTCCGCGCGACCGCGGGTAACGGCATTGTTCAGGTACAGCATGTTATTGCGTTCGGCCAGCGGCACCGACTTATTGGTCAGCGCTTGAACCTGTTTATCAACAGGAACCGATTCACCGGTCAGCGATGATTCATCGACTTCCAGCGAGTAAGCAATGACGATGCGACCATCCGCCGGTATCTTGTTACCGGCTTCCAGAATCACAATGTCGCCGGGTACGAGCTGGTCGGCGGATATTTCAAGCGTATTGCCGTCACGTCGGACTTTGGCTTTTAATGCCAGCATTTTTTTCAGCGCCGCCAGCGATTTTTCGGCCTGAAATTCCTGGTAAAAACCCAATAAGGCGTTAATAACAACGACTACCAAAATGACGATGCCGTCCTTTATATCGCCGATAGTGGCCGCCAAAATAGCCGCTATAATCAGCACCAGTATCAGGAAACTTTTGAATTGCGACAGCAGCAAATGCCAGGCCGGGCGAGGCGGTTTCTCGGCAAGCAGGTTGGCGCCGTAGCGTTTCAGGCGAGCTTCGGCTTCTGCTTGGCTTAAGCCGCCGGCAAGCTCTGAAGCTTGTTCATGCAGCACTTGTTCGGGGGACAGATTATGCCAGTCTTGTTGACTTGTCGGGCCGACAGATAAATCCAGTGTTTCCTCCGGCTTCTGTTGCTTTATCCAGGCTTGCCAAACCGACAGCAATACCGACAAAATGACCGGACCTAAAAACAGGCCCACCGCACCAAAAGCGGAAAGTCCGCCAAGCACCCCGAACAACACGACAAGAAAAGGCACCTTGCCGGCGCCGCTGATGATAATGGGACGAATCACATTGTCGACGGTGCTGATCGCCAGGAAACCCCAAAGTAATAAGCCGACACCGGGCCAAATCTGGCCGGTCAGTATCAGCATGATGCTGATAGGCAACCAAACCAGCGTCGCGCCCATAGGAATTAACGCCAACAGTGCGGTAATCGCACCAAACAGCACGGGTGCTTTTACACCGGCTACAGCGTAACCGAATCCCGCTACGATGCCCTGCCCCAGCGCGGCAATGACCAGACCGTAAACCACGGCTCGCGTCGTGTCCCCGGCGGCTTGCAGATAAACATTCTGGTATTTGCCCAAAAAATGGATAAGTCCAAGCCGTAATTGCCTGATGACTTCGTCACCATCTTGAAAACAAAAAAACACCGTCACTAAAACAACGCCCAAGCGTACAACGTAATGACCGATACCGCCGAGAAACTGGGCAAATTGCCCCAGCCATTGTTTCGCCCAATTAACAAATTGCGCGGTGACACCGGCCTGATCACTGTTTAGCCGATCGATCCAATGCTGCAAATAATTGCCCAGCCAGGGAATGCGGCTGACAAAATCAGGCAGTCGAAAAGGCCCTTGCGCCAGGTTATCTACCAGGGTTTGATAAGCGATTTTGATCTCATCCTGCAACATGGCGACAAACCAGAAGACGGTCAAAAAGATCACGGCTGAGATAATTGCAGTCATCACCGCTGCGCTGAGGGTAGCTCTGCCGTCAAGCTGATTCCTGAGTCTGCGATACAGCGGCCACATGACATAGGCGATAATAATCGCCCAGGTCAGTGCGAGTAAAAACTCGCGCAGCACCATAAAACCCAACAGTAACAGGCCCGTTAACAAGATACCGGGAATGAGAAATCGCATGGGCGTCTTGGCTAATAAATCATTCATATTGCTTATGTATTCGAATTAAATAATGCATAAAGTGTATCATCGCGTACTTCAAAGAAGATGTGCGACAAATCAGAAAACATCAGGTTCCGGCACGTTGTCGCAAGTCCTCGGGCATATAACTACGATCACCCAGCACTTCCAGCATAGGCCCGTAGACGCCGAACTTGACGACGCTGACAGAGGCTGCAAGCGTATTGATGCGATCCCGGTAGCGACCGACATCGATGCCCAACAGACTGCATAAAATAATGCGTATCGTGGCTTTGTGGGAAACCAGCAGAACATTGCCGCTCTTGTATCCTGATTCGATTTCGGTGATGACGGATAGCGCACGAGCCGCTATCTGAATCGCCGTTTCGCCGCCCGTCGGCGGATTCCAGGCGGGATCGGTTTGCCAGCGGATATAGTCCTGTTCGTAGTGATGATGTACATAATCCAGCTCTTTATCTTCCCACTCACCATAAGCGATTTCCCGCAGTCCATCCCTTAGCTGCATAGTCAGACGCAAGGCGTCGCACAAGGGTTGCGCAGTCTCGACAGCGCGTTTCATAGGGCTGACGTAAACATTCGTCCAGCTCATGGAACCGTACGCATCGGCGAAAGCCTGCGCCATTCGCTGTCCTTCCGGCGTCAAACCGGGATCAAGCGCTCCGCAAAATGAGCCGCGTCGGCTGTACTCCGTCTCGCCGTGACGCAGTAAATAAATTTTCAGACTCATGTTTAAAATCTCCTTGATGAAGGCGCTGCGTTTAAGGA
>SXIP01000252.1 GCA_005772825.1 Methylococcaceae bacterium
ACCGGCAAACAAGCCGCCCAACATCACCGCATGCGCCCCGGCCGCCAACGCTTTAGCAACATCGCCGGAATAGCGGATACCGCCGTCGGCAATCAACGGTACGCCCGTTCCTTTCAAGGCATCGGCGACATTGCTGACGGCGGTGATTTGCGGAACGCCGACACCGGCGACAATGCGCGTCGTGCAAATGGAACCGGGACCTATGCCCACTTTAACACCGTCCGCGCCGGCTTCAACCAGCGCCAGCGCCGCCGCCGCCGTGGCGATATTACCACCGATGACCTGGACAGCCGGATAAGTCTGTTTCACCCAACGCACTCTGTCCAGCACGCCTTGGGAATGACCATGCGCGGTATCGACAATGATGACATCAACGCCGGCTGCAACCAGGGCCGCAACGCGCTCTTCGGTGCCTTGACCGGGTCCCACCGCCGCGCCGACGCGCAACCGTTCCTGCTCGTCTTTACAGGCTTGCGGGTAATCTTTGGCTTTTTGAATATCCTTGACGGTAATCATGCCGCGCAAATGAAAGGAATCATTGACCACCAGAACTTTTTCAATACGGTGCTTGTGCAGCAAGGCAATGGCTTCTTTACGATCAGCATTTTCATTAACCGTGATCAAGCGCTCTTTGGGAGTCATGACTTTTGAAACCGGCTCATCGAAACGCGTTTCAAAGCGCAAATCGCGGCTGGTAACGATGCCGACCAGCTCATCACCGTTAACCACCGGTACGCCGGAAATGTTTTTGGACCGGGTTAATTTAATCACATCGCGGATACTGACATCCGGCGAAACGGTAATAGGGTCTTTAATCACCCCGCTCTCGTATTTTTTAACACTGCGAACTTCACGCGCCTGTTGCTCAACGGTCATGTTCTTATGGATAATGCCTATGCCGCCTTCCTGAGCCATCGCAATCGCAAGCCTGGCTTCCGTCACCGTATCCATCGCTGCAGCGATAAGTGGAATGTTAAGTGCAATGCCTCGTGTCAGCCGGGTCTTGATTTCCACATCGCGTGGCAGCACCGTTGAGTGCGCGGGCACTAATAAAACATCATCAAACGTGAGTGCTTCCTGAATAATTTGCATAAACAACACCTAAATATAGGTAAAAATAACGCCTCATTATACTGTTATTTATCATATTTTCTGTAGCATTAATAAAATTTACCGCTTAAGGCCGGGGTCTTTTAACCATAAAGCGACTTCAACTGCCGGTAATTTCAGGAAGATGGTGGGAATAGAAAATCGGTGCAGGCAAAAGCGGGTATTCCGCTTACACATCGAATCAGCGCTTTATCGCCTTTTCAAGCAGCCTTAACTGTCCTGCATCCAGCCATTTTTCGCACCATACACTGAGGCCGCTCGCGCTGCCTTGCATCAGCTTAAATTCGTGCAGGGCCTCGCCAGGCTGTTCTTTGGGCCACCAGGAATGTGCTGCAAACTGGCATTGCAAATAGGCGCAAGCTGCCGGCAATTCTGATTCTGTTATTTTCATTAGGATGTTCCTTTGATGTAATCCGATCAATTCAGATACTGATTGCTCATTTCCATAATGCCTGGCAACAGCGCCAGACATTATGCTTCCAGGTTAAACTCTTTTAAAAACGTCGCTTCATCAATTACTTTAACACCCAACTCTTCAGCCTTTGCCAGTTTGGATCCGGCATCAAGCCCTGCAACCACGCAAGTGGTTTTTTTGGAAACGGAACCGGCGACCTTGGCGCCCAAGCTTTCCAGCAACGCTTTGGCTTCATTGCGCGGCATTTGCAAGGTGCCGGTCAATACCCAGGTTTGTCCGGCAAGAATTTGTTCCGAAACCGGCTCGCCTTCTTCATCCGGCCAGGTGACGCCCGCCTTGATAATGGCTGCAACAATAGCCTGGTTTTTCTCGTTGCTAAAAAAATCGACGACATTCTTCGCCATGACCGGCCCAATGTCGGGAACCTGCATCAGCTGTTCCAGTGAGGCGGAAGCGATGGCCTCATAATTTTTAAAATATTTGGCAATGTTTTTGGCGCCTTCTTCGCCGACTTCGTGTATGCCCAATGCCCCTAAAAATGTGCCCAGTTTGGTGGCTTTTGAAGCCTCTATCGAATCCAGGACATTCTGAGCGCTCTTGTCTCCTTGCCCTTCCAGCGAGGCAATATCGCTTAAGCTTAGCGTATATATATCGGCAATGGTTTTGAGAACGCCCTTGTCATATAACACTTCAATCAATTTGGGGCCCAGATTGACGATATTCATAAATTTACGCGATGCGTAATGCCGGATGCGCTCGGCGCCTTGCGCGGCGCAGGTCAAGCCGCCGGTACAGCGAAAAGCCGCCTGCCCTGCGGTTCGTTCGACGGGAGCGGCGCACACAGGGCAACGGTCCGGCATTTTGATCGGCTGTCGGTCCGTACCTTGCTCCGCTACTTTAACAACTTTAGGTATGACATCCCCTGCCCGGTGAATTTCAATGCGATCACCAACACATAAACCCAGCCGCTCGATCTCATCCATATTGTGCAACGTGGCATTGCTGACCGTTACACCGCCGACAAATACCGGTTCGAGTCTGGCAACCGGTGTTAATACGCCGGTGCGCCCGACCTGGAAATCAACGGCAAGCAAGCGGGTAACAACCTGTTGCGCCGGGAATTTTCTGGCTATCGCCCATTTTGGCGAACGCGCTATAAAACCGAGAGACGTTTGTTGGGCCAACGAGTCTATCTTGTACACGATGCCATCTATTTCCATCGGCAGCGTGTCCCTGACCGCTTCCATCAGCCGATAATTCTTTTCAAAGGCTTCAAAGCTGCCGTGGAAAGCCTGGCAATGCAGGCTTTTCCTGAAGCCAAGCGTAGTCAGATAGTCGATGATCTCCGAATGCCGGTTAAAGTCGCGCTCGCCCTGATACTCGCCAATGCCGTAGGGAATAAATTGCAAATCGCGTTCGGCAGCTATTTTGGGATTCATTTGCCTGACGGTTCCTGCCGCGGCATTTCTGGGATTGACAAACACCTTGCTGTCATTGTCTTGCGCGAGCCGATTCAGTTTCTCAAAAGCCGCTTTGGGCATGAAGACTTCGCCGCGCACTTCAAGTTTTTCGGGTAATTTATCGCCGGATAATTTCAACGGTACGGATTTGATGGTTTTTATATTATGGGTGACGTCTTCGCCGATCTGACCGTCACCACGCGTAGCGGCATAACTGAACAAGCCTTGATGATAATGTATCGCTATCGCCAGACCGTCCAGCTTGGGTTCGCTAAAAACCATCAGCGATTCGGGACTTATATCCAGTTCCTTCGCCGCCTTGTCAAAGAAATCATAGGTTTCTTCCAGAGAAAACGCATTAGCCAGCGACAGCATTTTGACGCGATGCTCTATTTTGCGAAACTCAGCTATCGGCTTCGCGCCGACGCGCTGCGAAGGGGATTCTGCGGTGACTATGTCGGGATGTTCGGCCTCTATCGCCAGTAATTCCCGGAACACCCGGTCATATTCCGCATCAGGGACGCTGGGATTATCGAGCACATAATACTCGTGATCCCATTGGTTGATTTTGGCAACGAGTTGCCGGTAATGTTCGTTCATGTTGTTTCACATCAGCCTGTGCGAAAAAAACGGATTTACACAGATTGACCGATGCTCATCCATTTGCCGTCAACGGATCACAAACTTTGCCGAATCAGTTGAAGCGTCGCATTAGTCAACGGCTTTCTTTGATGATCCAGCACGTCGCCGTCCAATTCTATCGCCAATAAATTAACGGTCTCTAAAAAGTCTTCAAACACCGCCGCCGGATTATCCAATACGCCGGGCTGCATAAAAAACACGATGCCGGGGCAGAAAAAATGTTTTAAATTGGTGCTGGGAAAGGTGCCAGGTTCGACCATGCAGGCGACGCAAAAATCCACCCTCCGGTTATCGTCCAAGCGTTCAAATATTTTTAGGTTGCCGTATTCCAGCCCGACTATTTGAAAAGCATTCAGCAAATCAAGTCCGTTGAAGCCTTCTTCCGCTTTGGCAACGATGCTGAACTGGATGATTGCCGGGGCGACAAAGCGTGGCGACGGTTCGCTATCCTCCTCTTCAAGCTCAATCTCGTCATAGTCTTCAAGCAGTTGATCCGATGCGTCATCAACCTCATGCCTGGTCGATTTTACAGGTACGACATCGAAATCGTCATTATCGGTATGCACGACTAACGATTCGTTGATTTCTCCCATAAACTCCTGGTCATCAAAAAAATCCATGTCCTCTGAAGCTTTTTTATTTTTTAGATAGCTCCACAGCAACATGCCCACCATGACCATCAGGCCGGTCGCAATAATTACCACTCTTAACAATTCTTTATCCATTAGATTTCCGCCAGACTCACTGCTTCTTCAATATCAACTGCGACCATCCGGGATACACCGGGCTCTTTCATCGTCACACCTGCCAACTGTTTTGCAATTTCCATTGTAACCTTATTATGTGAAATATATAAAAATTGCACAGATGCCGACATTTCTTCCACCATTTTTGAAAACCGCCCGACATTGGCATCGTCCAGAGGTGCATCGACCTCATCCAACAGGCAGAAAGGCGCGGGATTGAGTTCAAATATTGAAAACACCAGCGCCACTGCCGTTAAGGCTTTCTCTCCGCCTGACAGCAAATGGATCGAGCTGTTACGTTTGCCGGGCGGTCTGGCTATAATATTGACGCCGGATTCCAGCAAGTCTTGCTCGGCAAGTGCTCCCTGCTTTGCTCTACCTCCTGCATCCTTGCAGTCGTCCGTTAACTCCAGATAAGCTTGCCCGCCGCCGAACAGTTTCGGGAATTTTTCCTGCAAGCCACTGTTTATTTTATCGAATGTTTCCTTAAAACGCAGCCTACTTTCTTTGTCGATTTTACTGATCGCCTGATCCAGCGTTTGCAAGGCTTGAATCAGATCCGCATGTTGCTCATTAAGAAAGTTCATCCGCTCGAACTGCGACTTGTATTCTTCGATAGCCGTCAGGTTAATCGTACCCAGACGTTCAATCTGCAAGGTCAGCTCATCCACTTTTTTCTTCCAGTTGCTCTCTTCGGCCTGTTCGGGCAGGTTCTTCAATACTTCTCCGGCATCCGCATCGATTTCTTTAAGCTGCTCATTGATGGTTTGTTGCCTGACCTTACTTTCCTGCAATTCAAAGCGCTTGTTATCCAGCGCTTCTTTCCGGGTTTCCAGAGCCCGTTGTGTACGCAACTGTTGTTCGGACAACGCAGCTATCTCCGTCTCGATCTCTTCCTGAAGCACCCGTTGCTGTTTCAATCGGAGCTCCAGTTGCTCCTTGTTGATGACGCACTGTTCCAGTTGCTTTTTTTCTCCATCCAGCGGCAACAGGGTTTGCTGAAGTCTTTTCTCCAGATCGCTAATGCGCTCAAGCGCATGCTGCCGTTGCTGTTGCAAACGGGCAATCTGTTTAGTGGTCGCCGCTTCTGAGGCATGCAAGGAATCAATCCGGGCTTTAATACTGTAAACCTGTTGCCTGGCCTCATTAACGGCTTGCTCAATATGATGATGACGGGACTGCAAATCCTGGTTTGACAGTTCCAGGCTCTCCTTCTTTTGTTCCTGCTGCGCCAGGATGTGTTCGGCCTCTTCCTGCAATAAGCGGTACTCGGCGATAGTCCCGGTATTTTCAACCAGCTCGGCGTTGATCTCGTCAATGTCTTTACAGACTTGATTGAGTCGCCGCTGCTGTTGTTCCAACCGGGCCGCCTGTGCGCTGAATTCGGAGCTTTTCAACGATAATTCAGCACCGAGCCGGTTATCCTGTTGCTGCACGGACTCGCGGCGGCTTTCCGCTTCTTTTAAGGCCGCCTCGGCGCTTTCTTGCCTGTCCTCAAGCGCGGTGATTTCTTCTTGCAGATCGATCTGACGCTGCTTTAACAGGCGTAATTCTTTCTCGCGCTGCAACACGCCGGTCTTGCTGTCCTTGGCGCGAATAATTCTCACCCAACCGGGACCAAACCAGGCGCCGTCCGGCGTAATAACCGACTGCCACGGCTTTAAACCGGCGGATAACGCTCTTGCCGCCTCATGATTATCGGCGCAAAGAACACCGGTTAATAGATCACTTAAATCCCAGGGGGCGGAGACTTTATCCGACAAGACGGCAGGATGCGTTTGGCTTTTGTCGAAGGCAGAGGTATTTACGGTTTCAAACAGCGTTAGTGATTCGTCCTTTAAGTCAGACAGAATGGGAATAAGCGAATCCGCGCTGTCAATACAAATGGCTTCCAGATAAGCACCCAGCACGGTTTCAACAGCGGTATCCCAGCCCGGTTCCACGTCTAGGAACTCCGCGAGACGCCGGTTATCGGCGATATTGACAGAGGCCAGCCATGCACTCAGATGCTTGTTATCCTTACCCATCGCATGCTGCTGCAATAATTCCAGCGACGTGATTTTGCCTTTGATACTGTGACTTTCGGAACGGCGGGTATGCAAGTCATCGTGAACCTGTTTGATCTGTTGCCGTTGCTCACGAATGGTCTGCTGTAACTGTTCCAATTGCTGCTGAACCGTATCTCGCTCGACCTCGATCATCTCGATAGCGGCTTCCAGTGTTTCAATATCGCTTTGTAAATCGCCGGCGACGAGCGCATCGCGCTCATCGCCCAACTTATCCAGGCGCATTTGCAACTGCCTGTTCTGACTTTCCATCTGTACGGTTTTTACCCGTTGCACTTCGGCCTGTTCCTTGTATTGGGCGCTTTCCGTGCGGTAGGCGTCCCATTGCTGCTGCCATGATCGTGTTTGCCGGGCGGCTTCCTGCTGGTCCTGCAGCACCGCCTCCTGTCTTTCTTCGGCAACCTCCAGGCTGCCTTCGGCTTCCAGCAATTCCTGTTTTATATCTTCCAGGGCCTGCAAGTCGGCTTCCAGTTCATGTTGCGCCTGATCGGCCTGCTGCCGGGTGCGGTTGATTTCAAGCAGGGTTTCCGCATGACTGCTTTCATTATGTTTAATCGCCTGCTCAAGCCTGCTGACCTCTCCGACAACCGAATAATAATCACCCTGAGCGCTGTTCAAGCGCTGCTGTTGGACCTTATGTTCGGCACGCTTGGCTTCCAGGCTGCCGTCAATCTCGCGCAACTCTACAAACAGTCGGTTATGCTCGGCGGCCACCTCGTGGAGCCGGTTTTCCAGTTGTTGCCCGGCTTGGTGATAGGCATTCCAGCGCATAGCCAGCAGTTCGAGTTTAAACTGACGCTCCTGCTTTTTAAGCTCGGTGTATTTTTCCGCCTTTTCCGCTTGTTTTTGCAAATGCTTGAGTTGCTTGTCAACTTCCTCGCGCAAATCGTCGAGACGCTCCAGATTTTCCCGTGTATGTTTCATACGGGTTTCGGTTTCCAGACGACGCTCTTTATATTTGGAAATGCCCGCCGCCTCTTCGATATGCACTCTTAACTCTTCCGGCTTGGCTTCCACCATCCTGGAAATAGTGCCTTGCTCGATAATCGCATAACTTCTAGACCCTAAACCGGTGCCCAAAAACAGGTCGGTAATATCCTTGCGACGGCAGCGCGAACCGTTGAGCAGATACGAAGACTGCCCGTCCCGATTGACTTGCCGCTTGATGGCGATGCTGTCGTATTGCGCATATTCGCCGCCCAGCTTGCGTTCGGAATTATCGAACACCAGCTCGACCGTCGCCGTGCTGACCGGCTTGCGCGTCGAGGAACCGTTAAAAATGACATCGGCCATACTGCCGCCACGCAAATGCTTGGCCGAACTCTCGCCCATGACCCAACGCACCGCGTCGATAATATTTGATTTACCGCAACCATTCGGGCCGACAATAGCGGTCAGGTTACCGGTAATAGGTATAACTGTTTGATCAACAAAGGATTTAAAACCCGACAGTTTGATTTTTTCCAGCTTCATAACGGGTGTAAATATCCAACACTCAAGTGAAAATAACCGGCTATTATGGGCGATATTTAGCCGGGTTTCGACTTTTTAATTATCGGGCTTGCTGATTGCCTTTTGTGGCATTAAATATCATGGAATATCGCTGTTTTGCCGCTATGACCAAGCCGTGGCAAAGCGAACCGGGAATGAATATAAAGTAAACGTAATTATTCATTTCCCCCTGTTGAAAAAATACCCAGAGACATAAAAAGGGGATTTGAGGGAGATTTATTTAAAAAACCTCCCCTGATACCTCTTTAACTTTAATTCTAACAAAGGATGAGGGCCTAAACCCAGCAGATAAATTTATATGTCATTGAAATTAAAAACATAAATGCTTATATAAATAACAGTAGTGCAAACTTATTGCGCGTCAATTACTTGTCGCCTGAGTAAGCCCCCTTATCAGGCCTCTTAATCTCTGCGGAAATCTTGCTTTTATTCTGTCTACACATCCAGATTAGTAACATCCAGCGCATTTTTAACAATAAAATCTCTGCGCGGCTCAACTACATCGCCCATTAAGGTCGTGAAAATCTCGTCGGCGGCAATAACGTCTTCAATCTTGACTTGCAGTAAACGGCGGTTATTGGAATCCAGTGTGGTTTCCCATAACTG
>SXIP01000024.1 GCA_005772825.1 Methylococcaceae bacterium
AGTGCATGTTGGTGGTGTTGAAAGACGCCGGTTTGGTGTCGAGATAGGCACTGTCTTTTTCCTGATCGAACTGAGCCTGCACCTGGTCCGGCGTTTCTTTCGGCAACTGGTTATCGAGCAGCAGATTAATGACATCACCCTGCTTGATGCGCAAAGTCGGGCCGACCAACTGACCGTTATAGGTACGCAGCTTGACCGGGCAACCGGCGATGCTGGTAGTTTTGGGGTCGGTATACTGAACGGTGAGCGTGGTATTGAGCATGCCGTTTTGTGATTTGATTTCGGGTGGGTTTTGAAACGGCTTATGACCGTACTGGTCGACATTGATAGGCTTGAAGGCGCATAGCGGGTTCAGGGCATTGTCTTCCGCCAACACCGGCGAACTGCCAAGCACCAGACTCAAAACAATGAATGTATGAAGCTTTGTTTGTTGCATGGTCTTATTCCTTCCTTTCTTGTTATTTTGTTTGTAAGGAACATGCATAAAATAACTTCGACAACTTGCCGCCCTCTCCACTCCGGTAAAAAGGGAATCCATTTTTGCTCAAGTGATTTCATACACGTTCCTTAAGTGGAACATACTCTTCCGGATTTGATGTATTACAGCCATGGTTTGCTGTTTTATACTCCGCGCGGCCACTATGGCGATGATTTAACTTGCCTGCTATTGCCCGGCGTTTTAAACCCTGATTAACCGGAATGTAATCAGACGTCTAAGTTTAGTTGCAAATTTCAGATGTTCAAGAAAGAAGACAATCGCTCTTGTTAGGAGCGAGCGATTTCATTGACTAGAAAGTAATCTCGGGGGTTTTGGAAGGGAACGATATACGAGAGGCATGCAAGGCATCATCCATGTTTATAAAGGGAATTCCGGACAACTACCGGCTTTGTTTGCCGGGGAAAACTGATGCATTATGCTTGAGGCGGCTTTTCAACAGCCTTTGTCAGCCGCCAGGCGGTTTAGTCATACCTTACCCCCAGTCCGCCCAGTCCACAGTAGCCCTGCGGTTCTTTGGCAAGGTATTGCTGGTGATAATCCTCGGCATAATAAAATTCCCCGGCGGGCATGATCTCAGTACTTATCGGCTGGTTGAACCCGGCTTCGGCCAAGCGTTGCTGGTAATGCTCTTTTGAAGCAAGCGCTTGTTCTAATTGCTCGTCTGTGTAGGTGTAAATACCGGACCGGTATTGCGTGCCGATGTCATTGCCTTGTCTCATGCCTTGCGTAGGGTTATGCGACTCCCAAAATACCCGTAGTAATTCGCCGTATGAGGTTAATGACGGGTCATAAATCACTTTAACCACTTCGTTATGCCCGGTCAGGCCGGTGCATAACTCATCATAAGTCAGGTTGGGTGTATAACCGCCGCTATAACCTACCGCCGTACTAAATATGTTCGGGAGTTGCCAGAATCGTCGCTCGGCACCCCAGAAACAACCCATGCCGAACAGGGCTTGCTGCATATTTTCCGGAAATGGCGGAGCGATTGGATTGCCGGTAACAAAATGCCGGTTGGTAACGGGCATGGATGCCTTTCTACCGGGCAAGGCTTGTTCAGGATCAGGCAAGACGAGTTTTTTTGATGAGAAAATCATGGCGGTAGCTCCCTATCATGTACGGTGTGCCCTAAGGTTACTATGATTCTTGCGGATAATAAAGGTCAATCGGAAGCAGGGGACCATACCTGGAATGTCCATTGAATATTTGAAAAAAAAGATTACATTTAAATCATCGAAACCATAAACTGACTTGTAAATCGATAACCTGGAATAAAACCATTATGCCAATACGTGATCTTGAAACCTGGATGTGGGCGGAAGCATGCGAAATACTGGATCGGGCCGATCGACTGCATCGGCAATTCTTCAGGCCGGCTGTCATGAATGTCAGGCGACCTGCCTGGGAACCGCCGGTCGATGTCTATGAAAGCCGTTATGAATTAAAAATCATGATTGCCTTGCCCGGCGTTACCCCGGAGCATTTGAGCATCATACTGGGTGACAACTATTTAATTGTAGGTGGGCAACGACATCTCCCTACAGGCGTCCAGGCGCATATCCGACGTCTGGAAATTCCTTACGGACGCTTTGAGCGGCGTATTGAACTGCCTCCCGGGCGTTTTGAAATCGGGGCTCGTGAGTTTGAAAATGGTTGTTTATTAATTTCACTGCGAAAACTATAAGAGCTTTTTATGGACATCAAGGATCTGAAACACTTGCTATTGGGGTCAACACCTCCAGACTCGCCAGACAATGCGGAAAACGTCTCACCGGAAACGACGCATGAACTCCCCTTGCCGATACCGCCTATTCCAGCGGATGCGCTGATTATTGTGCCGATGCGCGCGACCGTGCTGTTCCCGCAGAACGTCTCCCCGCTGGTGATCGGGCGTAAGTCGTCTATTGCCGCCGTGCAACAGGCGGTACGGTCCGAACAGCCTGTCGGACTGCTCATGCAGTTGCGTGACCGGGATGAAGACCCCGGTCCGAACGATCTCTACACGGTCGGCACCGTCGCGGACATTTTACGTTACATAACCGCAACCGACAGCACACATCATGTCGTCTGTCAGGGCGTGCAACGTTTTCGGATCGTGGAGTTTTTACCGGGCTTTCCGTTTCCAGTCGCCCGCATTGACCGTTATGAAGAACCTGAACTGAGCTCCAAGGATGTCGAAGCGCGCGTGATCACACTGAAGCAAAAAGCACTGGATGTGCTGGCGCAGTCGCGGCAGGCTCCCGATGAACTGGTTAATGCCATTCGAACCATCACTTCACCGACGATGCTGGCCGACCTGATCGCCAGTTACCTGATTACAAAACCGGAAGAAAAACAGGATGTACTGAGTCTGTTCGACATCCAGGAACGTATCGACAAACTTTTGGAATTGCTCAATTACCGCCTCGAAGTCCTGAAGCTTTCCAACAAGATTAACGAACAAACCCAGGAAACCATGGGCCAACGGCAGCGCGAATTCGTTTTGCGGGAGCAAATGAAAGCCATTCAAAAGGAATTGGGCGAAGAGGACGGCAATAAGGCCGAAATCGAAGAGATCAGCAACGCCATTACTGCCGCCAAAATGCCTGAAGAAGTTGAAAAACAGGCGCGCAAGGAACTGAACCGCTTGCAGCATATGCCGGATGCCAGCGGTGAATATTCAATGATTCGCACTTATCTGGACTGTCTCACGGAGCTGCCCTGGTCGGTCGCAAGTGCAACCGTTATTGACATCGCCAAAGCCAGGGAAATTCTGAATGAAGACCATTACGGCCTGGATAAAATCAAGCGGCGCATATTGGAGTTTTTGGCCGTGCGCAAATTGAACCCCAACGGCAAAAGCCCCATTTTATGCTTTGTCGGCCCGCCCGGCGTTGGAAAAACATCGTTAGGACGCAGCATCGCCCGGGCAACCGGACGCGAATTTATCCGCGCCAGCCTCGGCGGCCTGCATGACGAAGCCGAAATCCGGGGTCATCGCAGGACTTATATAGGTGCTATGCCTGGCCGTGTAGTTCAAAATATACGAAAAGCAAA
>SXIP01000253.1 GCA_005772825.1 Methylococcaceae bacterium
AAACGGTCCGTAATTACCGTAGTCCGCCGGCCACCAGGGCTGTGAGGTATGCAGCACATCGGCGATGTCCTTTTTCACCGCTTTCAAGTCCAGGGTTTTAAATTGTTCGGCATAGTTGAACGCTTTACCCAGCGGATTAGACTCAACCGAGTTCTGCCGGAGGGGCGTCAGATTCAGTTGATTCGGCCACCAAAAACTGTTCGTCGTTGGTTGCATCTCGGCCTGCACCGAATTGATTGTCAACACAGCGGATATGGCGACCGCCATTGCCGAGTTCAGGAAAGTTTGTCTCGTTTTCATAAATCACCTTTGTTCTGTGTTAGGAAGCTAATGCTAAAAACATACCGGAGAATTTTGAGTTTAGACGCCGCCGGCGAAAATACAACGAGTCACCATTTGGTTCATCGCCATGGGATCGGTAACCGATGCGAACGGCGCCGGCTTTTGGTTATTCGGAAGTTCTCCCGAATAATGAATAAACCTATGGATTACGTCTCCGGTAAGCGATAATTTCGGCAACTATATTCAACCCGATAATATATTTATTTTGAAATTGATTTCATCGATAAAGCCATAGGCGGAATCAATAAAATACCGCCGTAAGGAATATCGCGCCGTGCAGCGAATATCCCGCCCCTACGGCTTTCCAGCTGAATCCATACACCAAAGCGGTACGGAAAATTATGAACTTGCGTGATTTGAGCTACCTCGTGGCGGTAGCGGAATTAAAAAACTTCAGTCAGGCGGCGGAGCAATGCTCGATCAGCCAACCAACCTTGAGCACACAGATCAAAAAACTCGAAGATTATCTGGGAGTCAATTTATTTGTGCGCGAAAGAAACAGTGTGGAAATTACCGAAGTCGGCGAACAAATTTTGCCGATCGCCCGTAGAATTCTTGCTGACGTTCAAATCATCCGGCAAACGGCAGCCCATGCCAGCGGTCGTCATCGCAACATGCTGTCGCTGGGGGCGTTTCCCTCTCTGGCCAGTTACGTGCTGCCGGAATATGTATTCCGCATCAAGCAACACTATCCTGACCTTAAGCTTCAACTGGTCGAAGAAAAGACCGATTTGCTCATCGCGTTACTGCTCGCCAAAAAACTGGACGCAGCCTTGCTGGCTTTGCCGGTGGAACATAAGTTACTGGAATGCCGAACACTGTTCGAAGATCCGTTTACCTTGGCTGTATGCGCCGATCATCCTCTGGCACACTTGGAGGAGGTCGATTTGAACACGGTTGCCAAGGAAAATCTACTGTTACTGGATGAGGGTCACTGTTTGCGCGATCAAACGTTGAAGTTGTGCGATCCTTCCCGGTTCGTTGAGCATGATTTCCGATCATCCAGTCTGGAAACCCTGCGTTTCATGGTTAAGAACGGCGTCGGGGTTACGCTGATGCCCTCCGTCGCTGTCCAGCCGGAAGATAACGATATTCGCTATATCAATATCCGCCAGCGACCTAGCCGCACTATTGCGCTGATCTGGCTGCGAGCTCATCCTCGTAGCGCGTTGCTGGAAATATTGGCCAAATTACTGGCATATAAACCGTTACCCTGAGCTTCATAGGGTGTTGTTAAAAGCGGATTTTTAGTTGATTTTACCGATTCCGGGTATGTAAAGAAGCGAATCAGTAATGTTGTGATTTTAGCTGAAAATGACTAATAGGATTAATTAGTCGAGTTGGGTAAATAATTGAAAATATGGCCGCTACCAATTAACAATCATTTGGTAGCGGCTAAATATGACTAAGCTTATCGACGGCTTATTTTTCGTCGTCTGGATGTTCAGCGAATACCCATTTTACGAGGAAATAAACAGCGGCTATAACTACAACCGCTCCGACCATGCCAGCCGGTTCTTTTAACATTGCAGTCAGATCTAAGATGAACCCCATGGATGTCCTACCTATAATTTTTGTATTTTAGAAATTGCTAGTTTCATAGCAACAAGGAAGCTACATGATACTTTAGGTAGTGCTAAAGTCAAGACCTAATTGACGCATGGCACAGCAATCAAGCTATAGATCAGTAGAAGCACCATTTTAAAGTACGTGGAAATTGTAAGCCATGATCATCCGTTTTCATTTTCAATGCACCTGTACAACATTGGGAATAGCGACTTAAGTGCATTAAAACAAAAGAAAAGCTATTCATTTGTAGTGTGGTAAAATTCCGGGCCATCGGATTACCAAACCAAAGCTTACAAACCCAAGGCCTCTTGGTCAATCAGCACAAGCCCTGGAGTGTTGCGGTTTTGGAGCGGAACGATAATCGAAGGATGCACATCGCTCCATTGACATCATTTTGTTTTTAATCTTTAACCTCACAATTTACAATTCTTATGAACAAACCTAAAAAAGTCGCAATTCTGACCGCAGGCGGTTTGGCTCCTTGCCTGAGTTCAGCGATCGGCAGCCTTATCGAGCGTTATACCGAAATTGACCCTACGATTGAAATTATTTGCTATCGTAGCGGTTACAAGGGCCTTCTTCTCGGCGACTCCTATAAAGTTACCTCGGAAGTCCGTGAAAAAGCCGGCTTGTTGCATCGCTTCGGCGGCTCGCCTATCGGTAACAGCCGAGTCAAACTCACCAACGTCAAGGATTGCGTCAAACGTGGACTCGTTCAGGAAGGGCAGGACCCACAAAAAGTCGCCGCCGACCAATTAATTAAAGACGGTGTCGATATTCTGCACACAATCGGCGGCGACGACACCAATACCGCCGCTGCTGACCTGGCGGCTTTTCTTGCCAACAATAACTACGGACTCACTGTTATCGGCCTGCCGAAAACCGTTGATAATGACGTGTTTCCTATCAAGCAATCACTGGGTGCCTGGACCGCTGCCGAACAAGGCGCACATTATTTTTGGAATGTCGTCGCTGAAAACAACTCCAACCCGCGCATGCTGATTGTCCATGAAGTAATGGGACGCAACTGCGGCTGGTTGACTGCCGCCACTGCACAACAATACCGCAAGCTACTGGATAAAGCGGAATGGTTGCCTGAAATCGGTCTGGATCGTAATGCCTTTGAAGTGCATGCCGTTTTTGTACCTGAAATGGAAATCGACCTCGCTGCTGAAGCCAACAGACTGCGCGCCGTGATGGATAAAGTCGATTGCGTGAACATTTTCGTTTCCGAAGGCGCCGGCGTTGATGCCATTGTTGCTGAAATGCAGGCTAAAGGCCAGGAAGTACCGCGTGATGCTTTCGGACATATCAAACTTGACGCCATCAATCCCGGCAAATGGTTCGGCGAACAATTCGCACAAATGATTGGTGCGGAAAAAACCCTGGTCCAGAAATCCGGCTATTTCGCCCGCGCTTCTGCGGCCAATATCGAAGATATTCGCCTGATCAAATCTTGTGCGGATCTTGCCGTTGAATGCGCCCTGCGTCGTGAATCCGGCGTTATGGGACACGATGAAGATCGCGGCGGCGTTCTGCGCGCCATTGAGTTCCCACGCATCAAGGGCGGCAAACCTTTCGACATCGATACCCCCTGGTTCAATGAAACGCTTGCTGAAATCGGCCAGGCAAAAGGCGCCCGAGTCGAAGTCAGCCATTAAACGGTTAGTGAGGGTAAACGCTAAAGCCGTTTACCCTCACGGAATATAGTCTTCCTTGGCCCCTGTTTTAAAAGCACCGCAAGCGCTTCGAATACAAGGCATCGGCAGCATCTCTGCCTTGAGCCTGAGTCCGTCCGCTTAGCGGCTTTTAAAACACGTCCGCATAAACGCCGGAATTAACAAGCGTTACCCACACCCCTCTTGCAAGAAAGAAATCCTCTTAAAATACTTTAAGCTTCCGTCGTTCGGTTTAAAATAGAGATCGTAATCCAACAGCATTCAGCTCTGTGCAAAATATTTTGTATTTTCTTTAGCCGTGCTCATAATATCTTTAAATAGTTTATACCCTTTATCGGGACATCTTAACTTAACCTAATTGAGGTAACACCCATGACTACAGTAGCAGACCCCATCATCGGCAGCTGGTATAAAGATGTGGAGAACAATCTTAAATTCAAGATTATCAACATCGAAGAAAGCGACGATTCGATTGAAGTCCAGTACCTTAACGGCGATATCGGCGAATATGATCATGACAGCTGGTATCATTCAACCTTCGACTATATCGAAGATCCGGAAGACTGGAGCGCGCCTTATGACGACATCGAAACCGATGACCTTGGTTATTCAGACACTGACAGACACAATCCCAATCCGGAAGATGTGGACATCGACGACTATCTGAATGAATAGGATCATCATATGAAAATGAGTCCGCAGGAGTTTCTGGACTGGCAGTCAAAATGCATCACCCTGCTGGCCATGTCCGGCGCGGGAAAGACCACGCTGGCCAACAAATTACCCAAAGCCAAATGGTTTCACTATTCCGGCGATTACCGGATAGGCACCAAATATCTGGAAGAACCGATACTGGATAACATAAAACGTCAGGCCATGACGGTTCCGTTTTTACGTGAGCTGCTGCTTTCAGATTCGATCTACATGAGCAGTAAAATAACCGTTGATAATCTTGCCGCCGTATCGAGCTTTCTGGGCAAGCTGGGTAATCCGGGATTAGGCGGATTGTCCTTACAGGAATTCAAACGCCGGCAAAAACTGCATCATCAGGCGGAAATTGCCGCGATGAACGATGTCCCTGAATTTATCCATAAAGCCGAAGACATTTATGGCTACAAACATTTTATCAATGATGCGGGCGGCAGCGTTTGTGAACTTGACAGTCCCGATGTCCTGGAAACACTGGCAAAGCATACATTGATTATTTACATCAAAATACCGCCCAACCTGGAACAAACCATCATTGAACGTTCCAAGACAGACCCCAAACCGCTTTACTACCGGGAAGCATTTCTGGACGAAAAACTTGCTGAATTCATGCAGCTGAAAAACTATCCTTCGACTGATGTTATGCCGCCGGATGAATTTGTCTCCTGGGTCTTTCCTGAATTATTCAAGTCGAGGCTGCCTCGTTACGAAGCCATCGCCAATCAATACGGCTATACCGTGGATGCCAATGACGTCGCCACCGTTAAAAATGAAGCTGACTTTATCAGGCTTATTGCCGACGCGCTTCGTTTTCAGCAATGATTATGAACTGTAACCGCTTATGCCTTTAGTCGCCCACACAAACTTACCGACTTTTCAACGCCTGCGCGAAGAAGGTGAGGAAATACTGGACCCGGATCGCGCCAGTAACCAGGATATCAGGGAAATGCATATCGGGCTTCTCAATATGATGCCTGACGCCGCACTGGAAGCCACCGAAAGACAGTTTTTCAGGCTGGTCGGCGCCTGTAACCAGATAGTTCAGTTTCATGTCCATCCCTTTACCATTGACGGGCTGAAAAGAAGCGAACGGGCACAAGCGCATATCGCCCAATATTACGAATCGTTTGAAAAAATCAAGCAGGACGGCCTGGATGCGCTGATTATCAGCGGCGCCAACGTCACCCATCCGCATTTGCAGGAAGAAGATTTCTGGCAGCCTCTCACGGAGGTGTTTTCCTGGGCGAAAGACAACGTCACGTCGATACTTTGCTCATGCCTTGCCACCCATGCCGTGATTCAATATTGTTACGGTATTGAACGGACACGGTTACCGGCGAAACGCTGGGGCGTGTTTGCGCACAAGTTGACTGATCGCACTCATCCTCTGGTTGCAGAAATCAACACCCGCTTTGATGTGCCTCATTCCCGCTTTAATGAAATATTTCAGAGCGATATGGAAAGGCATGGCATCAAGGTCCTCGCTGTAAGCAAGGAGGCCGGCGTACACCTTGCCGTCAGCCCCGACGGATTTCGTATCGTGTATTTTCAAGGCCACCCCGAATATGATGACATTAGCCTGTTAAAAGAATACAAGCGTGAAGTCATGCGCTTTTATCATGGAGAAATAGCCGTCTACCCGCCATTCCCGGAAAATTATTTTAACGAGATAGTGCAGAAGATTTTTCTCGATTATGAACAGCATGTCAGGTCTGTCAGGAACACCGGCGAACAACTGGCCGACTTTCCCGACAACCTGGTTTTGGAACATCTTGATAACACCTGGAGAGACACCGCAAAAGCGGTATTCAACAACTGGCTGGGCAAAATCTACCAACTCACCAACCAGGACAGGCGCTTGCCTTTTATGGACGGTATAGACCCGAACAATCCATTAGGACTTTAAACCGCTGGTTCAAAACACTCGCGTTAGCCCGCAATGGTTTGTTCACGGTTAAAAAGCGCCGTCATCCGGTCTGAAAGCCAATCCGTCCAGACTGAAAAGTTTTCACCTTTAGTCGATGACAGGGAGATGATATGGATGTCGGGATTGACCCGTTTCGCGTAATCAATACAGCGCTCCATATCGAAATCGACATAAGGCAATAAATCGGTTTTGTTGATCAGCATTAAATCCGCCGCATGAAACATGTCGGGATATTTGAGCGGCTTGTCGTCACCCTCAGTCACCGACAGCACGACGACTTTATGCGCCTCACCCAGGTCGAAAGAAGACGGGCAGACTAGGTTGCCGACATTTTCGATGGCGAGCAGGCTGTGATCTTTCAGGTCCAGTTCCATCAGCGCATGACCGATACCGTGCGCGTCAAGATGACAGGCGCGCCCGGTGTTGATTTGCACGGCGGGCGTACCCGTAGCCCGGATACGATCGGCATCGTGCTCGGTTTGCTGGTCGCCTTCGATGACGGCTATCGGAAACCGGCCTTGTAACGCTTTGATAGTCTCGACCAGCAAGGTTGTTTTACCGGCGCCCGGGCTTGAAACCAGATTCAAGACAAAAATATTGTGCTGTTTGAAATATATCCGGTTTTGCCCGGCATAGGCATTATTTTTACTGAGCAAATCTTGCTCGACTTTAACCAGCCGTTCGTTTTCGTTCTTATCATGGCGATGGCCGTGTCCCTGTTTGAGAATGAGCTGACTTTTACCCGTTACCGGTTTCAGTTTCGTCCCGTCCGGTGTTTGACCGCAACCGCATATTCCGCACATAAATAATCCTGTCATTGTATTTCGCTTGATGCGAGGTTAGATAACCATTAAATCTTTAATCTTCATATCCAAGCCCTGTACAACGTCAACCTTAGAACTGCCGCACCAGTTGCAAGGGTCGTATAAAGTTTCGATGACGCAATGCTGCCCGCATTGGCGGCAAACCCCTAGTCCATTCAATTCGCTAATTATCAGTTCGGCGCCATCGGCCAGTGAGTCTTTCATCACCACATCGAAACCGAAGCGCAATGCGTCCGGCTCAACGCAGGAAAGCTTGCCGATTTCCAAAGTAACCTGGGTGACTTTGCTGAAATTCTGGCTCAGCGCATGGCTTTCGAGAATTTCACGGACGTTTTCCAGGAGGGAGAGCTCATGCATGGCTATCCTGCCATGCATCCAAAGGGTAAATGCAAATTTGTTCCCGCAAATTTGTCATGCATGGCAGTCTTGCAATACACCTGTATTTTCCAGGTTGATAGCGTGTGAATGATTTACCAACTGCCGCCAGAGAGCAATATCGGGTTTGTCCAATAATCCTTGAATAAATTGAAGCGCTTCAGCCAAATTCTGTTCTGCGTTTGCACTTAAACCCTCGCCAAGTTCAAAACTTTCCCCTTTGATGCCCAGCAAAAAACACGGAGGCGGTGCTTGCTTATGTATCGACCGGTAAACCGCCAGAACCGCCGAAGGGCTCATCGCATGCGTGGTATAACTGGTGTCTCTTGCCGGTTGTAGCTCGGTAAAATCGAAAGCATTAATACAGGCTATAGAAGCGTCGATAAACAACACAAGTTCGCGGTTTTGCAGATCCAGCGCATGTTCGATCTGTAACTGAAAATCCGTTAGCAAATCGATATCGGATAAATCGTAATGCGTCTCTACGAACTCAAGCAGCAATGGCGCTAAGGCATCATCACCCCGACTGAGATTGCCGTAGCCGAACAGCAAAACAGGCTTAGGCATGCCGTTCAATTTGACCGTCGTTGTGCTTAATCAGCTTGTCGATGCGCTTGCCCTCGTTATCGATCAGCTCAACCTGTAACGGCATTTTACCCAGGGCATGGGTGGCGCATGATAAACACGGATCATAAGCGCGAATCGCCACTTCCAGGTTGTTCAATAAGGGCTCGGTCAATTCAAGGCCCGATAAATATTCCGCCGCGACCTGCCGTACCGATTCATTCATCGCCATATTATTGCTGGTGGTCGATACAATTAAATTGGCTTTGGTAACGATATCGTTTTCATCAATCTGGTAGTGATGGAACAAGGTGCCGCGCGGAGCCTCGATCACACCGATACCTTCATAGCGCTTTTCGCCCTGCACGACCAGCTCGCCGCCCAACACACCCGCATCGTGCAGCAGTTCTTTAATGCTTTCCGCGCAATGCAGAAGTTCAATCAGCCGCGCCCAATGGAAAGCCAAGGTGCTATGCACCATTGCTTCGCTGCTGTGAGCCTTAAAATCGATACGCGCCGCTTCCGCCAGCTCTGTGTTGATAAAATCGCAATTATTGACCCGTGCCAAGGGTCCTACGCGATACCAGCCGTCTTCCTTGCCCAGCGACAACAAATAAGGAAATTTCATATAGGTCCATGAACGCACTTCTTCATGAATGAGTTCGTTATAACGGCAATAATCAAAATGATCGTTAATGGTCGCACCTTCCGCCGTTTTGGCTCGAATGCCGCCGTGGTAAAGCTCCAGCGCGCCGTCCTGCTTGATAAGGCTCAGATAATTACTGCGGATAGTCGCAAACTCATCATAATAAGGCAGATTGGCGCAATGCACTTTTTTAATCAACGCCACCGCATCGACCGACCACCGGATTATCTGGTCTATGTCCGTCAGCAAATAATCGCGCTCTTCCTTGCTTAGGGCCTTGTTCATGCCGCCCGCAATCGCACCCGAGCCGTGAATGCGTTTGCCGGACACCATGCGAATCACCTCCTGCCCGTATTTACGCAGCTTCACACCTTGTACACCAATATCGGGATAGTCGTTTAATACAGCGATGATATTGCGTTTGCTGATGTCGCTTTCAAAACCAAACAACAAATCCGGGCTGGATAAATGAAAGAAATGCAGCGCGTGCGATTGCAAGACTTGCCCGAAATGCAGCAGGCGTCTTAACTTGGTCGCGCCGGTCGTCAGATTTCCCGGATCGACGCCGACCAGCTGGTCGATCGCCTTGGCTGCGGCCAGATGATGACTGACCGGACAAATGCCGCACAAACGCTGCACCAGCACCGGCAGTTCCCAATAAGGCCGACCCTGGATAAAGCGCTCGAAGCCGCGAAACTCAACGATATGCAACCGGGCTTGCTGGACTTTATTATTTTCGTCCAACAGTAGCGTAACCTTGCCGTGACCTTCGACGCGGGACACGGGATCAACCACGACACGTTTCAAACTATCACGGTTTTCAGCGGTTTCTAAATGTTCGTACATAATCTGCCTTATTTGTTGGGTTAGCGCTGAATTACAACAGCTCAATTTCTTGTATCGTCAAACCTGTAGCAGCAACAATAACATCCACACTAACCTGTTGCTCTTTTAATGCTTTGGCAACTTCCTTTTTTCCTTCGATTTTTCCCTCTATTTTTCCAACCACATAAGTCGATTCATACATGCTGGCTTGATAATGCAAAGACTCTTTATAGTCCTCAAATGCCTGTCTTTCTTCATCGGAGCACTTTAAATAGTCCAATACTTCTTTTGCTTTTTCCAGTCCTTTGGCTTTAAAACCCTCTTGAATTTCTTCATTTTTCAAAAAATATACCCATTGGTCCAGAGTATCCTTAGCAATGTCGTTAAAATTATTGACTCTGATTAAGTAATATTCAGGATAAATCGCTTCTACCTCACTGATTTTATATAACTTAGCCTGATTAGGATTGAGTTTAAGTTTGCTGTGATTATGCAAGCCAACAAATGAAGTGGTACCTTTGTAAATATAGTCATCCCCTTCGCCGAAGTTAAAATATAAAATATTGATGGAAATGACTTTGACAATTTGAGAATAAGCTTCACTCTCTTTGATGTGTTCAACAAGAATTTTTGCAGTCGCATACAACATTCTCTGCAAATAATCTAATTCCCTGTCATATTGAATCTCGATCAACACAATTTCATCTTTAGAATTTTTAACCTTAATATCAACCCGGTTAAATTTATCCTCTTTAAGCTGTTTATTGCTTTCAGATTCTAAAACCTCAATGATTTTTATATCTTCAAATAACAACTCGCTTAAAAAGCCTTCCAATACTTCAAAATTTGCTTTACTTCTTAAAATTTTTTTAATCGCCCAATCAAAGCTAATTAATTTTCTTGGTTTATTAGCCATAAATTTTTCCTCCTTTCCATCGTTTCAAGCGAAACTAATGGTGTGTTGAGTACAACCATCTCACGCGGGACGGGGTTTGCAAGCCCGTCTCGAACGTTTTGATGTTGCCACTAACTTTTGAACCACACGAGAAAACCTGTAGACGGGGCAACATGCCCCGTCCGGCTGGAGATCCCGCGACGCCGGAACGATGCATGATAAATTCCCATTTATGCCCCTGAGAGTACGCCAAAACGTGGGAGCTATGACTTTCCCATAAATCACAAAACACCTGTCTTCTGTATCTCCGCCAACGCCGCCTTCGCCAAAAAACCAGAACGGGTCAAGTGATGTGACTTGGCGTAACGGTCAATGCTTTGTACCAAGTTTTCCGGTAAGGAAATATTAATGCGGATGGGTTTTGTGGATAATCGGGAAATATCGACATCTACCAGCATCCATGCGCCGCCTTCGTAATCAGGGTTGGCGATTAATTTTTCCAGTGGGGTTGGTGCAGGGATGCCTATATCCTCACCTTCACAATATAATTCAATCGCTTCTTGAATCATGTCGGGTAACGCTTCCCAAGCATCCGCAGCCGAGAAGCAACCGGGAAAATCGGGGATAGTTACGCCATGCGCATGAGTTTCATCGCCCACATGTACATAAACCGGATACAGCATTATTTCCACTTCTCAATCATAATGCACCAACCCATAATCCAATTCCGGCTCCCTGCCCTCCTGCAAATCCGTTAAAAACTTCCAGAATACATCGGCAGATGGCGGACAGCCGGGCAGGTAATAATCAATCTTCACCACCTCATGAATCGGGCGCACTTTGTCCAGCAATAAAGGCAGTTCGATGTCGCTGGGGATTTGCGGGTTTTCCACGCCGATGCCGTCCAGATAGGCTTCGCTCAAGCATTCTTCCAGTGGAATGAAATTACGCATCGCCGGTAAGCCGCCGTTAATCGCGCAGGCGCCGACGGCAACGAGAATTTTGCAGTTAAGACGGAACTCGCGCAAGGTGTGGACGTTTTCGGAATTACAGACGCCGCCTTCGATCAGGCCGATGTCGCAGTTTGTGCAATGTTCGATGTCGGTGATCGGCGAGCGGTCGAATTCGACCAGTTCGGCGAGCTGCAACAGGCGTTCGTCCAGGTCTAAAAACGACATGTGGCAACCGAAACAACCGGCCAGTGAGGTGGTTGCGATTCTGATCTTATTCGCCATGCTGTTGCTCCGTTAATAGACTGACTTCGTCTATTTCGTGATGATCATAGATGCGTTGGCCTATCGGCACTTGATAGCCGGTGCGTTTGATTAGAATCGCGCCGGTCGGGCAGACATGCGCCGCCCGGTCAGTGGCTTCTATATCGGTATCTTTCAGTAAGCCGCTTTCGGCATTGACGATCAGGTGTTTGTTGATGCCGCGCCCGCTGATTGCGAACACGTCCTTGCCGTCGTGTTGTTGGCTGGCGCGCACGCACAGCGTACAGAATATGCAGCGGTTGTGGTCGATCATGACATCGGGATGCGATGCGTCGACCTTGCGGTGCGGATAGAACAGCGGGAAGTGGTCATCGAGCATGTTCAGATGATAAGCCACTGCTTGTAACTGGCAGTTGCCGGTTTTTTCGCAGGACGGGCAAAAATGATTGCCTTCAACAAACAGCATCTGCGTGATCAGTTTGCGGTCGTCATTGAGGTCTTTGGTATTGTTCAGGACATCCTGACCTTCCGCCGCCGGGAAAGTGCAGGCCGAGCAGACCCTGCCGTTGACTTTTACCGTGCAAAGCTTGCAACTACCGTAGGGTGTGTAATCGGGATGATGGCATAAATGCGGAATATAGACGCCTGCCGCCGTTGCCGCTTCCATGATGGTTTGCCCTTCTTCGAAAGGGACCGCCTTGCCGTCGATAGTGATTGTGTTAGTCATGAGCTTCTGACCGCCAGGGATGGTGGGAATGACGCAATCGGTAGGGAACCGGATGCGTCCGTTTGTGCCAAATGTGCGCCTGCATCGTTTCGGTTCGCCATGCGCCTTGCGGTTTCCAGGGCGGCGTCGAGATCGAAGCCCGGTTCGTAACTGATAAGCTTCAAGCGGCTTTGATACAGTTCGGGATAACGCTCCAGCGTTGTTAACACCGGGTTTGCCGCCGTTTGCCCCAAGCCGCAGTGACTGTGGGTCTTGACCAGTTGACAGAGTTCCTCCAGAGCGACGACATCGCCCGCTGAACCGTGTCCGTCGACAATCTTGTCGAGCTGTTTTTTCAATAACGACGTGCCGACCCGACACGGCGTACAGAAGCCACAGCTTTCGTGGGCAAAAAAGTGGGTGAAATTATGGACAATATCGAGGATATTGCGGCTGTTGTTAAAGACGATAAACGAGCCGCCGGTGGCTAAATCTTCAAACGCCAGTTTGCGATCGAATTCCCGGTTGGAAATAAAAGTCCCTGAAGGCCCGCCGACTTGCACGCCCAGTACATCGCTTGCGCCGCAATCGCTTAAAATCGCTTGTATCGTCGTGCCGAATGGATATTCGTAGATGCCGGGTTTAGTGCAATCGCCGCAAATGCTGAGGATTTTACTGCCTTTCGATTTTTCGGTTCCGACAGCGGCAAACCACGCACCGCCATTGATTGCAATCGCGGCTGCCGCAACAAAGGTTTCGACATTGTTGACTACGGTCGGTTTGCCCAGATAACCCTGCGTGACCGGATACGGCGGGCGGTTGCGCGGAATGCCGCTCTTGCCTTCCAGCGATTCGATCAGCGCCGATTCCTCACCGCAAATATAGGCGCCCGCACCCAGGCGGATTTCGATGTCGAAATCCAGCGCTTGCCCCAGAATCCCTGTACCCAGCAAACCGGCCTCGCGGCGTTGCTGTAAAACCGTTTGCAGTTTATCGTACAGATGCAGGTACTCGCCGCGTAAATACAGGAATCCCTGTTTTGAGCCGATCAGGGCCGCGCACAGAGTCATGCCTTCAAACACCTGATGTGCATAAGCGTTTAACAATACGCGGTCCTTAAAGGTGCCGGGTTCGCCTTCGTCGGCATTACACACCACATAGCGTTCGCTTTCTTGTTCTTCGGAGCAAAAACGCCATTTCATCGCCGTTTTAAATCCTGCTCCGCCCCGGCCTCTTAATCCCGACAGGTCGATTTCCGCCAAGCTTTCTTTTAAGCCTCGGTTAAATGCCGCCCTGAGCGCGTCTCCGTGTGCAATCGCTTGACTGAGCAACAAACCCGACTTGTGTATGTTGTCATCTACCTGAAAGAACTCGGCAGGCCATTCGGCCAAAGGAATTTGGCGGTTAATCAGCTCGGCGATTGCATCGATTCGGGATTTGTCCAAACGCGTTAGGGCAAATCCGTTGACGAGTCCCGCAGGGCCCTGATCGCACATACCGGTACAGGACGTATTATCCAGACTGACCAGACCGTCACCCCGAACGCTTCCGACGGCAACCTGTAACTTGTCGGCCAGATAGTTCATCAACTCTTTTTTGCCCAGCATGTGATCGGTGATCGAATCGCTGATCAGCAAATCATATTGGCCTTTGGGAGTGTCGGAAAAAAAACTGTAGAACTCAATAACGCTGATAATCCGCGTTCTTGAAATAGCTAATAACCCGGCTAACAGCTCGATGGCGTCGGCCGGTATATAACGATAGCGGAACTGAACGGCTCTGAGCATGTCCAGCAACCGGGTTGCCTGATAATGGTTTTTTGCTACAAGATCCTGAATAAACTGTTGCATGGGCTCGCCTTCGCTTAATATCTTTGTATGCTCGTTGATGTTATTTTAGAGCATTGTCATTTTATATTATGAATTCTTGGCGAAAAATTCGCCCAAAGCATTCAGTATTGCCAAATTTAATTGCTGTTCCAACTGCAAGCGCGATTATCACTCTACCGATACCGACGTTTTCTATGCGTAAACCATCGTTTTTCTTAACGGTAAACCTGCATTAAGCTTACTCTATCGTACTGACAGGCAGCAAGCCGAAAATAAACAGACGCCGGTCTATCAAAGGCCCATTCAGGACTGAAAAAACTTCAAGAAATAAAAATGACATGGATGCTTTGCTCACAAATAGTTTACAATGCGCGCCTATCTTAAATTGCATGCATAACATTTTGACGCGTTTGCGCTGTAACGATGAGCTTTTAAGTTTTATTTATTAAAAAAAGCTGCTATCATTCAATATCTAAGTTGGATGCTGTGTTAAGACAGTGAGTTTTTAATATACACTAGGGAGAAGCCATGCTTATATTGACTCGTCGAGTAGGGGAGACTTTAATGATTGGTGATGAAGTTACAGTCACTGTCCTTGGAGTGAAAGGAAATCAGGTTCGCATAGGTGTTAATGCACCCAAGGATGTCTCCGTGCATAGGGAAGAAATTTACGAAAGGATAAAAAAAGAACAG
>SXIP01000254.1 GCA_005772825.1 Methylococcaceae bacterium
GGAAAGCACCGTCGGTGTGGGCAGCGTGTTCTGGTTCGAGCTCAACTCGACTGCCGATCCTCATCTTGCAATAGAAACTGACGAGACAGCGGAGCCGAGCCAAGCGCATACCCCCCGCAAGACCAGGATGCACTCGCTGCTTTACGTAGAAGATAATCCTGCCAACTTGCAACTGGTCGAGAAAATCATCGCGCGCCATTACGACATGCGCTTGCTGACCGCAGTAAACGGGATCAACGGCATAGAGATCGCACGTGATTCCCAGCCGGATGTGATCCTGATGGACATTAACCTGCCTGATATCAACGGCTTCGAAGCCCTGGAGATTCTGCGTTCAGACCCGGTTACGCTGCATATCCCCGTTATCGCCATCAGCGCCAACGCCATGTCTCGCGATATTGAGAAAGGCCTGGATTCAGGGTTCTTTCGCTATATCACCAAGCCGATCAATGTTAATGAATTCATGGAGGCGATAGACATCGCCCTGGAATTTGCAGAAAAACAAACAGACGAGAACTAATAAGGAGTCATGCTTCTCATGATAGCTTCATCCGACATTCTTCACGGCAAGGTGCTGATCGTGGACGATCAGCACTTTAATATCCTTTTGCTCGAGCGGATGTTGCGAGGGGCCGGTTATGATGACGTTACATCGACGATGAACCCCTGCGAAGTCTGCGACCTACACCGCAAGAATAACTACGACTTGATCCTGCTCGACCTGCAAATGCCTTGCATGGACGGGTTCCAGGTAATGGAAGGCTTGAAGGAGATCGAAACGGGCGACTACCTTCCCGTCCTTGTGATTACCGCCCAACCGGATCACAAGTTGGATGCCTTGAAAGCAGGAGCGAAAGATTTCGTCAGTAAGCCCTTTGAGCGCCCCGAGGTGCTGGCGCGAGTCAGCAACATGCTGGAAGTACGCCTGTTGCATAAGGAATTACAAAATTATAATCTGGTGCTGGAGCACCGCGTGCAAGATAGAACAGCCGATCTTCAGGACAGTTACCAGGAAACCATTTTCACGATGACGCGTGCAGCCGAATATAAAGACGAAGACACCGGCTCTCATGTGCATCGCATCAGTTATTACAGCAGCGAACTTGCCAAGCTGCTTAGTCTAAATGAAACCTTCATCGACAAGATATTTTTTGCCAGCCCCATGCACGATATAGGCAAAATAGGCATCCCCGACCATATCCTGCTCAAGCCGGGCGGTTTCTCGCCCGATGAGTGGGAAATCATGAAGGGACATGCCGCGATAGGCGCGAAAATTCTTGGCGACAGCAAATCCCCCTATCTGCGAATGGGCGCCGAGATCGCTCTTAACCACCATGAACGATGGGACGGCGGCGGTTATCCGAACGGCAAGCGGGGTGAAACCATTCCGCTGTCGGCGCGCGTTATGAATATCTGCGACATATATGATGCACTCCGAAGCAAGCGACCCTATAAACCTGCATTCGATCACCGAAAGGCCGTAGACATCATCACGAACGGCGACGGACGCACCCTGCCGGAACATTTTGACCCGGCTATCCTGGCTGCATTCAAGCAACACCATCAAATCTTCAGCGATATTTTCGACGCTTACGCTTGAATTATTTCCCATGCAAAAAAACACGCCTTATATTCTTTTCCTGACCTTCGTTTTGTTAGTAACAGTATCTTTTTTCTGCCTGATTAAAGATTTTTTATTAGCCTGTTTTTGGGCGATCGTGTTGGCTGTTGTGTTTGAACCGGCCTATCAGAAGTTCAGGCACTATTTTAAAAACTCGGAAAAAATGCCGTTGTTTATGACCATGTTGATGATTGTCCTGGTTTTTGTCATCCCTTGTCTTAGCATCACCCTGATGATCACTGCGGAAAGTACGGACTACTATAATAAAATTCAAAGCGGGGAAATAAACCCCCAACTTTATTTTCAGGATACGCTTGCCCTGGTTATGCCGAAATTCAAGCGACTTCCGCATATACCGGGCATGAGTATTGAAGAGATAAGCGCCGCCGCAGGAAATACCTTTGCTCAAGCGGTAAAAAATATAGCGCAGGAAGTCCCCGCATTGACCCAGAACCTGTTAAATCTTCTCGTTCAGGTGGCCCTAACTTTCTACATCCTGTTTTTTCTGTTACGGGACGGTCATCAATTATTAAGAAAGCTCATATCGCTGATCCCGATAGGCGACCGGATCGAAATAGAACTATTTGAACGTTTCACCAGTGTAGCCAGGGCGACCGTCAAGGGCGGGTTAATTGTCGCTGTCTTGCAGGGCAGCGTTGGGGGCTTGTTATTCTGGGGCTTAGGCATTCCCGCCGCATTTTTATGGGGCGCCTTAATGATAATTTTGTCTTTATTGCCCATAGGCAGCGCTTTGATTTGGGCGCCCGCCGCCGTGATTTTATTTATACAAGGCCAAACTTTAAAAGCAGCAGTCCTGTTGGCGGTGGGTGTTTTGGCGATTGGTATGATAGATAATTTTCTGCGGCCGCGCCTGATAGGTAAAGATATAAAAATGTCGGATTACCTGATACTGGTATCAACATTGGGCGGCTTGGCCTGGTTTTCGTTAACCGGATTTATATTGGGTCCTATCGTTGCGGCTTTATTCATTACCTGTTGGGAGATATTGGGTAAAGCGACCAAAACCGGGGCAACATAACTAAATCCGTTACTACTCACCCCACCCACGGGTTGATTTTCAATAGTTGGAGTCCAAAGCTAGCTTTGAACTCCGATTAAAGCGGGTGGGATGTTTATTGCGAGTTATCTAATCAGGAAACAATATTTATCTCCGATGTGCGGCAGCGCACCGACTCCACGAACTCTTTTCAGTAAACTTCTTACCAGCCTGCATCAAGATGTCTTTAATAACCGCCTGTTTGGATGTAAGCCCAAATTAATAAACAGGCAACTATTTTTAGTGGAGTTCTGTCGTGGGCAACTATTTTTTAAACAGCTTGAAGGCTATTCCGGCGATCGTGCCAACCGGTATTTATTTGTTTTTCCAATTGCTCATTGCACAGAACTTTGGGCAACCCAACCCCCGGTCTTTTATAAAGTAACCGGAAAATAATCACAGAGGAATCATGTTATGAACAACGTCGAAACGCTCGAAAAATTGCTGAAAAATGAATTATCGGCAACGGAAACTTATCAACAAGCTTTAGATAAATTTAAAGCAGATGTCGGATTAAACCAAGCGATGTGTTTAACCCCCATTTATCAGGAACATAAAGACGCGGTTACCAGCTTGCAGAGCCAAATCCGCGAACTGGGCGGCACGCCTGCCGAAGATTCGGGCGCCTGGGGCTCCTGGGCGGAAATGGTGCTGGGAGGCGCCACTCTGCTTGGTAAAGAATCCGTACTCAAGGCTTTGCTGGAAGGTGAAAAAAACGGCGCAGAGGATTATGAGGAAGCGCTGCAAGACGCCCAGCTGTCTTCCGATCCTCGCGCTTTGATTAAATCAAGATTGCTGCCGGCTCAACATGCGCATATACGTGCGTTGGATCGGTTGTTGGACACGGATGCGGCATAGGCTTTCAAAGGAAGACTTGGGGAATATTTATGCCCTCCCCTTCTAACGATAGATCAAGGGGACTTCTTCCCAACCTCTATGGCCCGTTTCGACGGGCATTTTTTCAAAAAATGACCCAACCGATCGGGCGAGTGTCCTACGAACCCAATACCTTGGCTGCGGATTCTCCACGAGAGCAAGCAACGGCAGGATTTCATAGCACGGCGGCAGACGAAACGGGCGTAAAGGGACGGGTTCGGGCAGAGAGTTTTGCCGATCATTACAGTCAGGCCCGGCAGTTCTATCTCAGCCAAAGCGCCTACGAACAGGCGCATCTGGCCTCGGCGTTGGTGTTTGAACTGTCAAAGGTTGAGCATCCGCATATCCGTATCGCGATGGTCGGTCACCTGCGCCATATTAACGAAAACCTTGCCATACGGGTTGCCTCCGGGCTTGGCATCAAACAACTGCCGCCCGCGCCGGTGGCGGCTGTGGCGGTACAAGAGTTGGCGTTATCGCCCGCGTTGCAACTCATCGGCAAAATGAAGGACACGCTTGAAGGCCGCGCTGTCGGGATATTGATTGCGGATGGGTCAGACCCGGCAAGCATAGCCGCTGTTAAAAAGGCCGTCATCGGCGCTGGTGCGAAAGTGAAGATAGTCGCAACAAAAATCGGCAATGCAACACTTGCCGACGGCTCGCTTTTACCGGTCGATTGCCAATTGGCCGGCACACCGTCAGTGCTGTTCGATGCAGTCGCCATTGTGCTTTCCGATGAAGCGGCTAGCTTATTGGGCAAGGAATCCGCCGCCATTGATTTCGTGCGTGATGCTTTCGGTCATCTGAAAGCCATCGCTGTTGATAAAGGCGGCGAGGCCTTGCTGAAAACAGCAGGTACCCAACAAGATGCGGGGGTAATTACTATCGATACGCTGGATCGTTTCGCTGCAGCGGCTAAAACCCGTCAGTGGGAGCGGGAAGCAAGGGTCAGAACACTTGCCTGACCATTTTGATACTTTCCACAATGAGGATACACATGAATAAATTTAATTTTAAATTCAGAATCTTGCTTCTAAGTACTCTATTGGCCCTGTTTACATCGGTTCAAGCGATGGCTGATGTAACAATTTGCCGTGGTTTTATAGGCGCCAAAACAGTGGATAATCTGCGCGTTCCTGAAAATGCGACTTGTAATTTAAGCGGCACCCGTGTCAAAGGCACCATTTATGTCGGAATCAATGCGACGCTCACCGCTTGGAATATTATCGTTATTGGCAACGTTCACGCAGAAAACTCGAAGCAAGTCAACGTATTGGAAGGCTCGCGTATTGGTGGTTCCGTACAGGTTGCACTGGGCGGCGGCTCCAGCGTGAACGATAGCTTTATCGACGCCGACTTACAATACGGCGGTAACAGCGGGATACTAAGGGCAATGCGCAATAGTATCGGCGGTAATCTACAAGTCCTACGAAACACGGGTAAAGTGGACATCAGAAAAAATGTTATCGATGGCAATCTGCAATGTACGGAAAATGTTCCAGCGCCTATCGGAGGAGCAAATGTTGTAGGCGGAACTAAGGAAGGCCAATGTAGACGACTTTAAAAATAAAGTTAACGCTGGACGGGGTTATACAACCCGTCCAGCGGGGCTAGGGGGAGAGGGGAATTCTTTGCTCAAGTAATTTCATGCCGGTTCCTAAATCCAAACGTTGCAGTAACCTGTTTTAGTCGAATTCAAGTTCTTTAACTGCTCTTCGTTTCACCATTGACCCTGCCTACAACGCCCGCAGTTGCAATAAAACGCAGCGCATCCTCTACCGATATATCTATTTCCACGACATTTTCCCGCGCCATAATAACGGTGTATCCACCCACCTGGTAACTGAACGGCAGGAATACGGCAACCTGGTCATCGGTAATGAACATATGCAAAAGCTCTTCGAAACCTGAAACAGTAATAAAGCCTATTTGCTGACCGTTGCCTTCGGGCACATTGACCAGAACAACCTGTTTAAACTTCCCGTTGTGTTTACCGGAAAAAAGAGAACTGAAATCTCGTATTACCGTATATATGCTTTTGAAAACGGGGATCTGGGTCACCAGCGCTTCGAAGCTGTGAAACATCCTGCGAAAAGCCCTGGATTCCAGAAAGCCTCCGAAAAAAAATACCACGGCCAGACCGAGCATAAACCCGAAGCCCTTTACGTACCAGCTATCGGGCAAGAAAAACTTGAAGATATGTCCCAACGCCAATTCTGCGGTCCCGGCAAGCCAGATGAGCAAATAGAGGGTGAGTGTGAGCGGGATAATCGCAATTAACCCCTTAAAGAAGGTTTTAGTTAACGGCTTCATTTGTCGATTCCAGGTATTGTTATTCATAAGCCGGATGTCCTTTAAAATAAAAATATTATTGTTTTATTCATCTATATAGTTCGGCGAAATATTCGACCACTCTTGCATCGCCTGATCGCCGGGACGGTCTACTTTAACCACGCCATCATCGGTTGACGTGACCCAGAATACCGGTATGTAATGGTGTTGACCGGCGTCATCTTGCATCAACTTGATCGTTCCCGACTCCTCCATGTGGTCGACGGTGGCGAACTGGCCGCCCTGGGAGCAGATAACAGGCATATCGGGCTTAATTTCGTCGGTATTAATCATGATTTTCTCTATGGCTCGGTCTGAGCGGTTTATATTGACGATTCAGTAAGGAACGCGCATGAAATGACTTGCACATTTGATTCCACTCTCCCCGAGGGGGAAGGGACAAGTTGCCGAAGTTATTTCATGCGCGTTCCTGGGTCATACACACAAGGCATTATAAAGACGGTCTATAACTCGAATGTTAACCGGACTGCCGAGATGTATTTAATCAGCGTGTTTGCAGCAAATCTCATTCTCTTGCCTGGGTTTGAATATACACAGATAACTCAAATCAGTCTGTGTGGTTGCGCACATAGACGATAGCCGGCAATGATATTGCAAGGGTTTTCAGGAAACCTCTCTCACCTAAAACAGTTTTTCTCCAATGTGCGACAGCGCACCGACTCAGGGCATCTTTCCCGCTAAACTTTTCACCAACTTGCATCAAGACGATTTTTGACAGTCAGCCTGGATGCAAGTCAACGTCACTAAACAGGCAACTGTTTTTTACTAAATCTTTAGCGGAGAAACGCCATGGGTAAATATTTTTTAGGCTGGCTGATGGGCATTCCGGTGTTTGTCCTGATCATCATTTATCTGGTTTTCAATCATTGAATAGCCCAGCTGCCGGACGGCCCACTCCGCACCGGCAAGCACCGTGAAGCAGTCTTTTCCCGGCATTTATAAAATCATCGGATTTTACACACTACCCGAACCACATTTTTTAAAGGAAACCCTTATGAAAGCAGCAGCCAAGTCCGACGATGTCGACGAAACCATTGACCGGCTCAGATCGGGCGCCCACCAAACCGTAGACAAAGTCGCCAATAAAGGCGAGCAACTGAAAAGCGCCGAGCAACATTTTGTCGATAATTGCCGCAGCTACATCCATGACAATCCCGTCACTACCTTAGGCATCGCCGTAGGTGCCGGCTTTCTTTTAAGCCGCCTGATCAGCGGTCGCTAACGCTCCTGCCTGGTTGCCTACGTAATAACCGTCTTTACCGATGCAAAATTGAATCATGTCGACATCAACACTGCTATCTGTCGAGATGATCAGCCGTTAGTTTGAATGGATGAAGTCGGCGTATAAATACCGTTACTTATCTTGACAATGCACCACTCACTATGAAGGAAATCACCATGTCCAAAAGATTATTATTAACCCTGTTCACAGGCGGTTTATTAGCGCTGACCGCCACTGTTCAAGCCGAACAGAATGCCCCTCTCTATTTGGCGGCGGACTCGGCATTGGAGAACACCGAGCTGAATGCGCGCGACAAAAATGACGCGACCCTCACCCCGGAAGATCAAATGGAAACCGAGAGCGATATCAAAATCACGGTCGCCATACGTAAAGCCGCCGTTAACGACGATAAGCTGTCACTGAATGCGCAAAATATAAAAATCATCACCCGTAGCGGTGTGGTGACCTTGCGCGGACCCGTTAAAAACGATGCCGAAAACAAGAAATTGCAAGAATTCGCCAAGAACACACCAGGCGTAGTAAAGATAGACAACCAACTTGAACTTATTAAAGCGCCGTAAAGGCCCCGGAGAACGTCATGACTAAATCAGTTTTTTGTATCGCCAAAAGTATCGATCAGGCAGAAGGTATTGTTAATAACCTGCAGCTGGCCGGTTTTTCCTACAATGACATCTCGGTGCTGTTTCCCGACAAATCCACCAGCAAGGACTTTGCCTATGAAAAGCACACCAAAGCACCGGAAGGGGCAGCTATCGGCGGGACCTTGGGCCTAAGCACCGGCGCTGTAATCGGCTTGTTAGCCGGAATCGGCGCATTGGCTATACCGGGCGTCGGCCCGTTGATAGCAGCCGGCCCGATTATGGGCGCCTTGAGCGGTGCGGCAGTCGGCGCCGCCACCGGCGGTTTGGCAGGCTCTTTAATCGGGCTGGGTATTCCCGAGTATGAAGCCAAACGCTACGAAGGCAAAATCAAGGGCGGAAACGCGTTGATTTCCGTCCATACGGCCAGCAACGAAGAGCGTAACGCGGCGAAACAGATCTTCGAGCGGGCCCACGCGGAAGACATCTCTTCGACCGAAGAAACGTCGGTCAGCGCCTAGGTTTTACCAGGCTATCAGCCCATAAATACGCTTATACCCGCCGGAAAGCGGGTATCTACACAGAGGAATTTTATTATGCAATACATCGATACTCTCAACAAATTTCTGAAAGATGAATTATCCGCCACGGAAACTTATCAACAAGCTTTGGATAACCTTCGCGAAGGCGACGAGCTGGGCGAAGTGGAGCCCTTATTGCCCATTCATAAAGCGCATATAGAAGCGGTTTCCAGCTTGCAGGCGCTCATCCAGCGATTGGGCGGAACCCCCTGTGAGGATTCCGGCACCTGGGGAACCTGGGCGAAAATAATGCAGGGCGGCGCGAATCTGTTGGGCAGAAAAGCGGCGCTTAAGACTTTACAGGGCGGCGAAAAAAACGGTGCGGAGAGCTATAAAGAAGCACTGGAAGATGAGGAATTGCCTGCCTCCATTCGCGCCTTAATTGAAACGAATCTGCTACCCGCACAACAATCGCATATAGAAACGCTAGAAAGCCTGTTGGACACGGAATCCGCCTAGTCTTTTCAGATTTAGCCGCTAGTTCAAAATGAAAGCCGACGTGAACGATAAACTGTTCACGTCGGCTTTATTTATTGCCCCATTTAAAGCCCGACTCGTCCAAAATCATTGACTTACCCATAAATCAAGGAGCTTCAACATGCTTTCCACTGTGCCTGCTGTAATTTTTAAAACCCGTGTTCGCGATGAGAGTGTCGGCGGCGAAAACCCCTTTCGCTGGCAGGATGTCAGCACCGATGAACTTTTTAAAGGCAAAAAAATAGTTGTTCTGGCGCTTCCCGGCGCCTACACGCCGACCTGTTCAAACAAACATTTGCCGGGCTTTGACGACAAATACCAGGAACTTATTGACCAGGGTATTGATGAGGTGTATTGCCTGAGCGTTAATGATGCTTTTGTCATGTACCAATGGAGCAAGCATCTGGACATCAAGCATGTAAAAATGCTGCCGGACGGCAATGGCCTATTTACGCAAGGCATGGGTATGCTGGTTAAAAAAGAGAATGTCGGTTTCGGCAGTCGTTCATGGCGCTATTCAATGCTTGTCGATGATCTTAAAATCATCAAATTATTCAGCGAACCCGGCAAAGTTGATAACTGCCCCGATGATCCCTTCACTGTCAGTGATGCGGATACTTTGCTGGCTTATTTAAAACAAGATAAATAAAACCGCCCTCCCCTTTTTAATACGATGAGACCCGCCAATGACACAATATGACTATGATTTGTTTGTAATTGGCGCCGGGTCGGGAGGCGTGCGCGCAGCACGCATGGCCTCGGAGCATGGCGTAAGAGTCGCGATTGCCGAACAGCGTTTCCTGGGCGGCACCTGCGTCAACGTGGGTTGCGTGCCTAAAAAACTGTTTGTTTACGCCGCCCGATTCCGCGACGAATTCGATGCGGCAGCCGGTTTCGGCTGGACGCTGGGCCAAGCAACATTCAACTGGTCAACCCTGATCGCCAACAAAAACCGTGAAATTGAACGACTGCATACGGTCTACAACAGCCACTTGCAAAAATCGGGCGTCAAGGTGATAACCGGCAGGGCGACTGTGCTTGATGCGCATACCGTCAGTATCGACGGCAACGAATACAGCGCCGAACGCATACTTATTGCAACGGGGGGCTGGCCCTTTGTTCCCGACATACCCGGCAAGCAACACATCGTCACCTCGAATGACCTATTTTTCCTCAAGCAATTACCAGAACGCATCATTATTGTCGGCGGCGGCTATATCGCAGTGGAATTTGCCGGCATTCTTCATGGACTCGGTGTGCATACCACCCTTTGTCATCGCGGCGACAGCCTGCTTGGCGGTTTTGATGAAGATATCGGCGCTTTTCTGGCCGAGGAAATGACCAAAAAAGGTATCGGCATCCTTTTCAATACCGATATTGAAGCCATTGAAAAAGCCGGTGCTTGCCTGGCGGTACGGTGCATCGACGGCAGCCAACTGAACACAGACCTGGTTATGTACGCCACCGGCAGAGTACCCAATTCAAGCGGATTCGGCCTGGAGCAACTTGGCGTTGAACTGGACAAGGAACAGGCCATTAAAGTCAACGGCGACTATCAAACCAACGTGCCGTCAATTTATGCGCTCGGTGATGTCACAAACCGGATGAACCTGACGCCGGTAGCGATAGCCGAGGGTATCGCGCTGGTGAAGAAACTGTATAGTAATCAAGCTCATCAGACGGAAGCGATTGATTATGAGACGGTTCCCACCGCCGTTTTCAGCCAACCCGCGATTGGCAGTGTCGGCTTAACCGAATCCGAGGCGCGCGACAAACACCCTGACATCGACATTTACCTGACCCGCTTCACACCGATGAAAAACACCCTCTCCGGCCTGGATGAACAAACCCTGATGAAAATGATCGTGGTGCGCGGCACTGATCGGGTTGTCGGACTACACATGGCGGGAACCGACGCCCCTGAAATTATCCAGGGCATGGCCGTCGCCATTCGAGCCGGTGCGACCAAAGCGGTCTTTGACTCGACCATCGGCATTCACCCTACCGCCGCCGAAGAGTTTGTAACGTTGCGTGAAGCCGCGCCTTAATCAACCGCCTATTCCTAAAAAATACCGGGGACAGGCGCTATGTACGCTAGCGAACAGACGGTCAAGGGTTTTCTGAATATAATCCGCCAAAGGAACACAAGTGCGATGTAACTAAACTGCCATTCAGTTAAATAAATATGCATTAAAAATCAAAAAGATACTTATCGTTCCCACGCTCCGGCGTGGGAACGATAAGAAGCTGGAGCTTCCAGGACCGCATTCCCAAGCTGGAGCTTGGGAATGAGCGGACGAGCGACAATAGAATCTTTCATTAACAAAACTGCGCTGAGACAATTAAGTCTCTAAAATACGCTAAAACGACCACGATTACTCATTCATAACTAAATGCTCAAACTTGCCCTATAAGCACGCGGTCAGTTTTCACCCTATCGGTTACACGTTCCAGAGACATAACAAATGGCCGCCACACCGCCCGCACATCAAACGCCCAAACAAAACCATCTGCTCGACGCGCTGCCCGCAGAAATAATCGAGCGCCTCATTCCCAACCTGGACCTGATCTCGATGCCGCTCGGTGATGTTCTTTACGAATCCGGCGGCCAATTGCACTATGTCTATTTCCCGACGACCGCCATTGTGTCCCTGCATTACATCATGGAGAACGGCGCATCGGCGGAAGTCGCCGGCGTGGGCAATGAGGGCATAGTCGGCGTTTCCCTGTTCATGGGCGGTAATTCCACGCCCAGTCTTGCGACCGTGCTGACAGCAGGTTACGGTTACCGACTGAAGGGACGCTTGTTGATGGAGGAATTCAATCGCGCCGGGCCGATGATGCGTTTGCTGCTGCGCTACACCCAGGCATTAATGACACAGATGTCGCAAACGGCGGTCTGTAATCGGCATCATTCGCTGGAGCAGCAACTGTGTCGCTGGCTGTTGTTAACCCTGGATCGACTGCCCTCAAGCGAGTTGACAATGACCCAGGAATTGATTGCCGGCATGCTCGGCGTGCGCCGGGAAGGCATCACGGAAGCCGCCGGAAACTTGCAACGCGCCGGTTTGATCAGCTATCGCCGTGGTCACATCACGGTGATTGACCGTGTGGGCTTGGAGTCCCGCACCTGTGAATGCTACAGCGTAGTCAAAAAAGAATTCAAACGCTTGCTGTGCGATGGCGCCGCAACGGCTTTTTAGTAACAAACTCACCCCCTCTTTGCAAAAGAGGCGATTGAGCAGGGATTTAATTTTAAATTGCCTGACGGGTTGCAAAGCCCGGCATCCACTCAGTTATTGCGCTAACCATTGCCGGGGCGAGCTGATACCTTGTATTAACCATTCAACAATAACGGAATTTATTGCGAATATGTCGTCTGCGATCAGGCAAATGACCTATACTGATACAGATTGAAACAACGGTATTCCCCCCTTCGTCGTATCGACCTATTATTGATATTTTTCTTATGGAAACCAGTGATTTGCTGAGACACCAGAAAATTAAAAATCTCACGGCGCAGCACCCTGAAAAAGTTGCGGACGCCGCGATTAAGTTATGGGAGCAGATGGCTGCCCAAATTATTTCGATCGTCGGTGAAGGTGGTTTCAATTCACTTTACGAGAGAAGCTTATTCCTTACCCAGTCAACATTTCCCTGGCTCGCGACTGATATGCGGCTTTCACAGATTGATCATCGATTTGCGGAATTAAAAATGAACCTTGAAGGACAAACACCGGCGCTTGCCGGAAAAGCAAACACTCTGCTGCTGATCACTTTCACCGACATCCTGGCCTCGTTAATTGGTGAGCAGTTAACGACCACTATTTTACGCTCTGCATGGGGCAATGACGCTTGGGATAGGCTCGGCGAGGAGTTTAACAATGACTGAAAAAGTAAGCATACGTCGCCTGAAAACCGGCGTGCCCGGTCTGGACAACCTGTTGGGAGGCGGCTTGCCGGAATTCTCTTTTAACCTGATTGCGGGCACGCCGGGAACCGGAAAAACAACCCTCGCACACCAGATTATGTTCTCGTTGGCCGCCCCGCATTACCGCGCGCTGTTCTTCACCGTGCTCGGTGAACCGGCATTGAAGATGCTGCGTTATCAACAGCAATTCCCGTTTTTTGATATCGCTAAAGTCAATGAATCGATCCGTTTCGTCAACCTGTCTACCGATCTTCTGCAAGGCGATTTTGACCGCGTATTGTCGCGCATTGCCGAGGAAGTAAAGGACTATGCGCCCAGCCTGGTTTTTGTTGATTCGTTTCGATCAGTCGTGCAATCGGCCAAGCCGGGAGGCGAACAAAGCGTGTCCGACCTGCAGCGTTTCATCCAGCAATTGGGCATGCAAATGACCAGCTGGCAGGCCACCACCTTTTTAATCGGCGAATATTTGATGCCGGAATCGGAATCGAGTCCGGTCTTTACCGTGGCGGACGGCATTCTGTGGCTTTCGCAGAATTTGCACCGCAATTCCATGGTGCGCAAGATACAAGTGGTGAAAATACGCGGCCAAGCGCAGGCGCCGGGTTTGCATACCTTCCGCATCAGCGACAAGGGCGTGCAGGTTTTCCCGCGTGCGATTATCAAGCAGGATGCCGCCGTTGAGTCGGCCATCAAGGCGGCCACCGGAGAGAAACGTGTTTCGATGGGCATAGCCGGCCTGGATGATATGCTGGGCGGCGGCTTGCCGGCCGGTTATTCGCTGCTCGTGGTAGGCCCGTCCGGTTCCGGGAAAACCATCCTGGCGACGGAATTCCTCGCCGAAGGCGTGCGCAGGGGCGAACCCGGCGTGATTGCGGCGTTTGAGAAAAGCCCCAGCCAACTGCTGGGCAATAAGCTGTATCCACTGGTCAAGGCCGGACACATCGGCGTGATCGACACGCATTCCCTGGATTTATCGATTGATCAAACCTTGCATGATTTGATCGAAATGATTACCCGAATGCAGGCAAAGCGCGTCGTCATTGATTCCTTGTCCGGATTTGAGCTGGCCCTGGCGCCGCAGTTCAGCGAAGATTTTCGCGGTTCCTTGTACCGGATGATTGCCGAACTGACCGGCATGGGCATGACCATATTGATGACCTCGGAACTGGAAGACCGCTACACCGATTTGCGCTTTAGTCCGTTCGGGAGCGCTTTTCTCGCCGACGCCATTATCGTGCAGCGCTATATCGAAATTGAGGGCCGCTTCAATCGGGCCTTCTCGGTCGTCAAGGTCCGCGGCAGCGAGCACAGTAAGGACATTCGCTTGTTTGACATTACTGACGACGGCATCATCATTGGTGAGACCTTATCTGCGTATACCGGCATCATGTCGGGACGACCCACAATCAGCTCATAGACGGCACGTCCGAACGACAGGAGGTGATAATGAACAGAAATATCGATGACGACACTGCTGATGCCGCTATGCCGGACCTGTCCAGCCGACACGAAGATGGGCTGCCGGCGGAGAGCCGCGAGGATGATATCGCACGCAGGGAGCACGATGTCATTGACCATGAAGCGGATATTCTGAGTCGCGAGAAACGGGTTGCGGCACGGGAAGATGCCCTCGATTTGCGAGAACATGACGCCGACTTGCGGGAAGAGAAAGCCGACTCGCTCGAATGGAACATTAACGCGGCGGAAATCACACAGGCGGCATCCGACGATCACATCAATTTGTTGCAGCATGCAAACAAACACCTGGTCATCGCCACCATTGAAGCACAGAAACTGGCCGAACAGCTGCAAGCGACTCAAGCCCAGCTCGAGATCGCCAAGGCGGCGGCGGAAAAAGCCAATCTCGCCAAATCGGATTTCCTTTCCAGTATGAGCCATGAGTTACGTTCCCCGCTCAATGCCATCCTCGGTTTCGCCCAGTTACTGGAGACGGGTACACCACCGCCGACGGCCGGCCAGATGATCCGGCTACACCAGATTATCGAAGCAGGCTGGTATCTGGTGGAGCTGATTAACCAAATACTCGATCTCGCAGTAATAGAATCCGGCAAGCTGTCGCTGTCGCAGGAGCCGGTATTCCTGAGCGATGTCATCAATGAATGCCATGCCATGATCGAACCGCAAGCGCAACAACGCGGCATTAAGCTGCTATTTCTCCCCTTCGACAACACCTGGATGGTCTATGCCGATCGCACCCGAGTAAAACAGGTTCTGATCAACCTGCTTTCCAATGCGCTTAAATACAATCGCGAGCAAGGAACGGTTGAGGTAAAGTGCGCGCTAACCTTGTCGGACCGCCTGCGCATCAGCGTCAACGACAGCGGGGCGGGATTGTCTCAGGAACAACTGGAGCAGCTGTTTCAGCCCTTCAATCGTCTTGGCCAGGAAACCGGCGTAGAGCAAGGCACAGGCATCGGCCTGGTGGTGACCAAGCAACTGGTCGAACTGATGGGCGGCACCATCGGCGTGCAAAGCACCGTCGGCGTAGGTAGTGAATTCTGGGTCGAATTGATCCCGGACCTGACCCTGCAACTTGCCCCCCGCACGATCCTGCCCACGGAACCGGCACCGCAAATCACGACAAACCGGGCGCCGCGCACCCTGCTCTATATAGAAGACAATCCGGCCAACCTGATGCTGATCGAGCAAATAATTAAGGGTCACCCGCATCTATCCCTGCTGAACGCACACGACGCCAATCTCGGCATAGAGCTTGCGCGAGTCCATCGCCCGGATGTCATATTGATGGACATCAAC
>SXIP01000255.1 GCA_005772825.1 Methylococcaceae bacterium
CATAAACGGGTAACTGGCGGCCAGAAATGCCGCGACGAAAGACAGCATAATCGTATAGACATTCAGCAATAACACCAGGCTAAAGGCGCACAGACACAGCACGACAAAGACAATCAGCGCTTCCTTAGGCGTCACCTTGCCGGCTGCAATAGGGCGCTGCTTGGTACGCTCCACATGAGGATCAAAAGCGCGGTCGGCATAATCATTAATCACGCAACCGGCGGCCCGCATAATCACAACACCCAGGCATATCACGATTAAAACAAGCAAGTCCGGTTTGCCGTTACTGGCCACCCACAACGCCCATAACGCCGGCCACAATAAAATCAGTATGCCGATTGGCTTGTCAAAGCGCCCCAATAGCCAATATTGCCTGACCCGATCCATCGCTCTCTCATTAAACATTGTTATACCTTGTAATATGAAGTGAAATCTTTATCCACGCTCTTTATTCCTTTCAGGCGCCCGCAAGGAGCACAAGTTTTCTTTTTCAAAGCCTGAGTTTTGTTAAAAATGCTATTATAGCTTTTTTGTTTTGAAGAGCGTGTGCGAACCATGAGCGTAACAATCTATCACAATCCGCGCTGCAGCAAATCGCGTCAAACCTTGCAGTTATTAAAAGAGCAAGGCATTGAACCCGAGGTGGTTGAATACCTCAAAACGCCGCCCGGCGCTGATGAACTGGACGACATCCTGCATAAACTCGGCATGGAACCGCGTGATTTAATCCGTAAAAATGAAACCGACTATAAGTCCAACGGCCTGGACAACCCAGCGCTGGATCGACAGGCATTGATTAACGGCATGGTCAATCACCCGATTTTAATCGAGCGTCCTATTGTACTCGCCAACGGTAAAGCGGCCGTTGGTCGCCCACCCGAAGCAGTACTTACTATTCTTTAACCCGGCGCAAACCTGATGACAAAAATCCTGATTCTTTATTTCTCCCGCAACGGCACAACTACGGAGATGGCCAATCATATCGCCCGCGGCGTGGAGTCTCAAAGCGGTGCCGAAGCGGTGCTCAGGACGGTTCCCGACGTTTCCGCCGTCTGTGAAAAAACCGCCGAGAGCATCCCCGCCCACGGCGCTGTTTACGCAACACTTGACGACCTGAAAACCTGCGATGGCCTGGCGTTAGGCAGCCCGACACATTTCGGCAATATGGCGTCACCGCTTAAATATTTTATTGATAGCACGACTGAAATCTGGTTTTCCGGCGCGTTGGTCGGCAAACCGGCGGGCGTATTTACCTCGACAGGCAGTATGCACGGCGGCCAGGAAAGTACGTTATTATCGATGATGCTGCCGCTCATGCACCACGGCATGCTGCTGGTCGGCCTGCCCTACACTGAAAATGCCTTACGGGAAACGACTTCCGGCGGTACGCCTTACGGCCCGAGCCATCTGTCTTTGGAACATGCCGGTTTAAGTGATGATGAAAAAAAATTGTGCCGGGCTTTCGGCGCGCGTCTGGCAAAAACCGCACTGCTTTTAAAGCAGGACCGATGAGCAAAAAGGAACCATGACAATCAAGCCGATTTATTATCACACTATTGCATTGGCAGGTTTTTTCGGGTTATTCGCCTTGTTAATGTTATGGAACACTGTCCTTGCGCCCTCCTCCCGCTTTCCTGTCGCCTTGGTTCTACTATTAACCGTGACACCGCTGTTGTTACCAATGCGCGGCTTGCTGAGCCATAATAAAAAAAGCTGTGCCTGGGCGGCCTATATCAGTCTTGGCTATTTCATACACGGCTCGGCTGAAGCCTTTATCAACGTTGACGAGCGCTTATGCGCCTCATTGGAAACCGTGTTCAGCCTGATGCTTTTCCTCGGTACCACACTCTATGTCCGTTTTTCAGGAACACGCGGCTGACAATGGCAGAACAATTTCCTTTAAGCTTTGAATTCAGGGCAAACCAGACATTTAATGATTTTTTCCCTGGCAGTAATCAGGAAATCATTGAGCACTTGAAAAAATGCATCTCGGGAAACGGTGAGCAGCAAATTTTCCTGTGGGGAAAATCAGGACTGGGTAAAAGTCACTTGCTGCAAGCCTGCTGTCATCAAGCGCACCATCAAAACCTAAGCTCTTTCTATTTCGCCTTGTCGGCGTCGGAATTACCCGACCCTGCATTATTAATCGGCCTGGATAAATTTGACATTGTCTGCTTTGACAACATTGAACATATCGCCGGCGACCCGGTTTGGGAACAAGCCTTTTTTAATTTTTTTAACCAGCACCGCAGTCTCGGTCACAAGCTGATCGTATCTGCGGCTTGCGCGCCGGGTAAATTGGAGATCCGATTGACCGATCTTAAAACCCGTCTTAACTGGGGCTTGAGTTTAAAAATAAAACCGTTAGCGGATAGCGACAGAATCGCCGCTTTAACATTCAAGGCAAACCAGATGGGCTTTGAAATTTCCGCGCAAGCCGGTCGTTTCCTGTTGACGCATTATGACAGGGATCTGGCGTCTTTATGGGCTTTGCTGGAGAAACTGGATCAGGCATCGTTGGCGGCCAAACGTAAGTTAACCATTCCATTTTTAAAGAAAATCCTCGATGAAGGACTCTGAATTTTATGGGCAACAATCCGTGACCGCTAAGAAAATTATCGTTGTCGGGGCCGGAGCGATCGGCGCCTTTTACGGCTCGCTGCTGGCCTTAGCGGGCGCTGAGGTCTCGGTTGTCTGCCGCTCGGATTATGATCATGTCAAACAACATGGCTTTGTCATCAATAGCCGGGTGCTTGGTTGCTGGAATTTTATCCCGTCACAAGTCCTCCAACAGGCTGCCGATTTTGAAGGAACGGCTGATTACGTCTTGCTCTGCACCAAGGTCATTCCCGACCTGAACAGGGCTGCCCTGATACGCCCTGTCGTCAAACCCGATACCGCTATTGTATTTATCCAGAATGGCGTGGAAATCGAGCAGGAAATGCTGGATGCTTTCCCCGACAATGAGGTGATCAGCGGATTGGCGTTTATTTGCTGTAACCGAATTAAACCGGGCGAAATATTCCACTCGGCTTATGGCCGGTTAGCCTTGGGCAACTTGCCGGGATCGGTCAGCCGTAAAACCAAATACCTGTGTGAATTAGTCAATCGGTCCGGTATTGAATGCAATGCAACGGAAACGATTATTACCGAACGCTGGAAAAAGTGTGTCTGGAATGCGCCGTTTAATCCTTTATCGGTATTATCGGGCGGATTACCGACATTGGAAATCCTGAATTCCCAGGAAGCTTTTGTCCGCAACATCATGCAGGAGATTTGCAGTATTGCCGAAGCTTCCGGGCATAAACTGCCGAATGATATTGTTAACGTCAATATCGAAAACACCTACGCCATGCCGCCTTACAAAACCAGCATGTTACTGGATTATGAAAACGGTCATGTCATGGAAACAGAGGTGATATTAGGCAATGCGCTACGCGCCGCAAAACGGACAGGCATTGCGAGCCCTTACCTGGAATCCGTCTACGCCTTGATGAAACTCAGGGAATTGGCGTTAAATCACTTGGCATAAAAAATATAATCAGCGGTATAGGCAACCCGCTTCTCGCCGCCCAAATGGTTAGCGTCACATCCCGACAAAGGCGGCAATCCGCCGTGCGTATTAATGCGGTTAATATAGCTGACGTTGGAAAACAAACCATTGCCCTTATGACCGATTATTTCAACTAGTAACCAGGAAATGGCCGATTCCGGAGTTTTGTCAATTTTTTTGACGACCTTTCCGACCACACGACTGCCTTCTTTATATTCCCAGATGGGGCCTGAATAATGATTCCCGACAACATGCCCCTGCTCATCGAATAACTTGGCGTCAGGCGCCTGTAATTGCCACGAATATTCATCCTTGTTGAGAACACATTGGTAAATCTGGTCCCCCTTCGCATGTACGGTCAAAATAGCGTTATTTCCTGCCGGAACTCGGATAGCATCAGGGATTGAATACTCGGCATAAGACTGGATGGATTGAGGCTTCATGTCTTCTGAGGCAACACAAGGAGCAACTGCCGTAGCGATTACCGGTAACAATACTGATAAATACACACTCTTTTTAATCATACCCATTCACCTTGCTGTAGGGATTAACGAAACAGCCGCAATTTTATCACGTCCATAAAAAAGCCGTCTGTATCGAGAAAATACAGACGGCTTTTTGTTTTAGCTAAAAATCAAGCTGCAAAGTTAGCCGCAGCAAACTCCCAATTAACTAACGCCCAAAAAGCTTCCAGATAAGCCGGACGTGCATTACGAAAATCAATGTAATAGGCATGCTCCCAAACATCACAGGTCAACAAAGGGATTTGTCCTGCTGTTAACGGGCAGCCGGCGTTGCTGGTACTGACTAAAGCCAAACTGCCGTCGGCATTTTTAACAAGCCAGGCCCAGCCTGAACCGAAAGTTGTCACTGCACATTTTGTAAATTCTTCTTTAAATTTTGCAAAAGAACCGAATGTGGCATTAATCGCATCGGCCAATGCACCGGTAGGTTCACCACCGGCATTAGGCGCCAGGCTGTTCCAATAAAACGTATGATTCCAGATTTGCGCCGCATTGTTAAAGATACCGCCGGAAGATTTCATAATAATTTCTTCCAGGGATAATCCTTCAAATTCAGTGCCCGGAACCAGATTATTCAGGTTTGTCACATAAGTTTGATGATGCTTGCCATAATGAAATTCCAGTGTTTCTTCTGAAATATAAGGTGCTAATCCATTCTTTGCATATGGCAAAGCAGGAAGTTCGAAAGCCATTTGATTGTCCTAAATAAAAAATAAGTGTTAATAAATGAAATTACCGGCTATATAAAATAAATACCTAGTAAATTAGTGAGGTAAAACTTTAACATCCCCAGACTATTTAATAAAGCGCAGACTTTACGTCATGTTCAACTGTTATTTGTATCTGATTGATTTATCCGGTTCTAAGGTTATTAATCAGTAAAACTCAAAACAGGGATAATTCAGCAATTTCAACCGTGGCATAAATTTTCTAAAAAATATCAACGTTGAAATGCCACTGATGTTTATTGGCAGCAAGAAAATGTTAAAGGAACCAAATCTGCTTGTTACAATTTTAAGACTAACCGACAAAATACAACGAATACAAGTAGTTATAAGTAATCTAGCTATTTAATCGAATAGCCCTGAAAATCAAGGCGTTCTTATTCGTCATGAATAACGAATAGTGGATGGGTGCGACCCGTATTCCGTTTTAGTGCTTTATACGAACCGCGCCATGCTTGTGAAATTTAGTCTTCCAGGAGATCCAGCTTACCTTTTTTTCCGTTCCAGCTGTCAGCATCGGGCAGCGCTGATTTTACCTCTGTAATTATTGGCCATTTTTTGGCTAACTGCGCGTTTAACTCAATAAACGCTTGCTGATCTTCAGGTACTTCATCTTCGGCAAAAATAGCATTGGCAGGACATTCCGGCTCACATAACGTGCAATCAATACACTCTTCGGGATCAATAACTAAAAAATTAGGTCCTTCATGAAAGCAATCTACCGGACATACATCCACACAGTCAGTAAATTTACATTTAATACAGTTTTCAGTGACAACAAAAGCCATAATGATTACCAGAAAAGTTTTAAGGGGTTGATTTATGTTATTCAACTATCTTATCAGAAAGCACTAGCTGATTGAACATCGAGTTAACTAAAGGCGCCATAATAATGAATAATGGAGCGCCGTAAGCTTTTAGAAAAGCGAGGTTGCAGCCTTGCTTATTTTGCGCTTGCCGAATTAAACAACGATAAGAACAGGCTTTTTGCACCACTTATTTTCCGTTCCCTGGCATTCTTCAAAGCGAGTTTTGCTTCTTGTTTGAGCTGGGTGTCGGCATAAGTTTGCTCAGGCCGCACCGGAGCTGAACTTGCTTTTTCGAAATAGGCTTCAGCTTCCTGGAGCCTGTTATTCGACAGGAGATAATCACCGTAGAAATAATTGCTGTCAATGCCTTCAGGATTTATTTCAAGCGCCGTTTTCAGCAATTTATCCGCCTTCTTATCATCGCCAAAGGCAATCGGCCATTCCGGGGTCATATAATAAAGCGTACCCAATACCACATAAGCGGATCCATTCATCGCGCGTGGATTTATCGCTATGACCTTTAATAATAAATCACGGACCTCATGGATGGCTTCAAGCGCGGAAATAGCATCCTGAGTATCGGCATAACTTGCCTTGACAACGGCCTGCCAAAAAAGAGGTTCGGCATAATTTGGATACTGCCGTGAAAGCTTGACGGTTTTATCGAGCAGGGTAGCGTAAGCCGATTCCTGCTTTTGCTCGGACGTACTGTAATAAGTAGTCGCCCACTCGTATTCGATGCTGTTGATAGTCTCTTTTAGACTCTCTGCAACACATTGAGATGATAGTAGTAATAATGCAACAAAAGTTGTTTTTTTCATACGGCAAATCATAGAACAAAATGCCGGGCATTTCAATATGCGTATGAAACATTTAGAGTTCACTCCATTCGGAATAAGGATGAATGGCAAGATTGTTGTTGTAATAACGCAAATCATGCGTCACTTCTTCACCTAACCAATCCGGCTTAGCAAATGACTGACCTATGCTTGAAAGTTCAATTTCAGCAATACACAACCCCTGATTGCAGCCTTCAAATTCATCTATCTCCCAAAGGTTGCCGTCATCAATGACAAAATGACGAGTTTTTTCTATTAAAGGCTTTCCACACAGATTGCTAATGATTTCGTTTGCATCAGCCACCGGAATTTCATACTCATATTCATGCCGATGCGTGCCTATTGTGGCGCTTTTTATATTCAGCCAGGCTTGTTTATCACTGATTCTAATTCTGATTGAGCTGCTTGGCTGCGAGCTTAAATAGCCTTGCCGGTATTTCACCGAGCGATTAACATGTTTACGCCAGTTGTCATTAGCGAGCAAAAACTTGTGCTCTATTTCCACCGCCATCAGATTTCCTTACAGTGATTACTGCCGTCACAATAAGGTGGGGTTTGCGTTTCCGAGCAAGCACACAGATACAACGTCGTGGTTTCTTCAGCAATAAATTTCACAGATTTTTTATCTGAATATTCTCTATGGGAATGATCACACAAAGGCATAGTTTGACTGAAGCCGCAGCTACACCATGAATATCTTGTTCCCGCCTCAACCTTGACAGGAAGTGGGGTGTTGGTTTTAGTAGCCATATCGAATTAAAAAGATGAATTTGTTAGGATCCGGGGAGAGTTTGCGCTTTGATGCGCGTTTAACGCACTAAATGAGGAGAGAAACCTTAAGACCAACCACACGACCGGGTAAATTTAATAATACCGGTCTAATTCGTAAACCTCAAGGATAAAGCGGCAATTTTCAACTTCAAAAAAGCACAAGGCACTCATAAGACTCATTTGCCTTTGATACCTTGCGCCATTAACCTGATTTATTTTAATGACAGGGTTTCAGTCCGCCCCATCATTTCAATTAACAACTTGTCTTCCTTAAGTAACCAGCCAATTGCACGCTGAATATCGTTCTTGTTGACCCCGGTTTCATTGGTAATTTTTGTTACACTGGCTGAGCCGTTTTTATCCAGGTATTCCCAGATTTTACCCGCCGCTTCTCCGATTGTATTAGCCATTTTCATTCACCTTGATTAGTATTGATTAAAGAAATAATTTAAGTGTTTTTGGGATGGTAATCAGGCAACACGATATTTAATTCAAGCGTCTCCTGAGTTTCATCCTGTTCAAAATTAACCGATATGGCATCCTGCTCTACGTTAACGTATTTCCGGATTACCTCAAGCAATTCTTTTTGTAATTGAGGGAGATACGAAGGCTGGTTTCTGGAAGACCGCTCATGAGCAACCAGAATCTGTAACCTTTCTTTTGCAACGGAGGCAGAGCTGGTTTTAGATGTTCTAAAATAATCCAGTAAACTCATTACTTACTCCCGAAAAGTTTCCCAAAGAAGCCCTTTTTATCATCAATAAACCGATGCGGCCTATCCTCACCTAAATAGCGGGCTACGACATCAGCATAAGCTTGTCCCGCATCACTTTTTTCATCAAGAATAACGGGAGTACCGGAATTTGACGCCGTCAATACCGATTTCGACTCCGGAATAACCCCTAATAAATGCAGCGATAAAATATCCTGCACATCATCCACGCTCAGCATATCACCCAACTTGACCCGCTCAGGCGAATAACGCGTGAGCAACAAGTATTCTTTAATTGGCTCCTGATTTTGTTCCGCCCGACGTGACTTGCTCGACAACAGACCCAGCATACGATCCGAGTCCCTCACTGACGATACTTCCGGATTGGTTACAACAAAGGCATCATCTGCAAAATACATGGCCAAGTGAGCGCCTTTTTCGATACCGGCAGGCGAATCACAGACGACATATTTAAAATCTTTTTTTAAATCCTCTAAAATTTTACCTACACCTTCTTGATTTAAAGCATCTTTGTCGCGCGTTTGAGACGCCGGCAGGATATAAAGCTGCTCACAGTGCTTGTCACGGATCAATGCCTGATTAAGACTGGCTTCACCATTAATTACATTGACAATGTCATAAACAACGCGACGCTCGCAACCCATAATCAAGTCCAGATTGCGCAAGCCCACATCAAAATCAATAACCGCTGTCTTATGCCCCTTTTTTGCAAGCCCCATGGCGATGGCGGCACTGGTTGTTGTTTTACCAACCCCCCCTTTACCTGATGTTACTACAATGATTCTTGCCACAAATTTTCCTCTACGGTAGTGGTACTACAATATCTTTAACAATTTACACAATATCTTTAATGATTAAAGCATGATCTTGCAAGTATATCTGAACGGGTTTTTTGCCAACCGCTTTCTCGAGATCTTCACTTACTTTATAGTTTCCGGCAATTGAAATCAGCTCCGCCTGTAAATCGGAACAAAAAATGCGCGCATCAGGATTACCCTGCACACCGGCCAAGGCACGCCCTCTCAATGTATTGTAGACATGGATATTACCCTCAGCCATAATTTCCGCCCCTGCACTAACCTGAGCCAAAATAATCAAGTCACCCGATGCGTAAATGCGCTGACCTGAACGCACAGGCTGAGTAATCAGAGTTGTTGCTACGGATTCGGTTTTCGGCTCGGGGGGAGGAACGATGGCTTTGGGTTTTTGGCTATTGGCGGATACGCTATTATGAATGGAATAAACCGGAATATGTAACGCTAACGCCAGCTTATTCTGCTCCGCATTACCGCCGCGTATGCCTATCGGTAATAAACCCGACTTGCGAATAATATCGGTAAGTGCGGCAATATCGATATCAAGATTACGCTTGTTTAGCTCAAGCAAATCAAATACCAGGGGTGAGTTTCTAAAAAACTCGGGGGCCAACCTGACTTTTTCCTGAAGCTGCTGTTCGATAACAAGCAGATCATTACTCGACAAGACCAAAACCGGCACAGTAAATGTGCTGCTCTTAAATTCCAGGGCCGGAGGGTTATAAGGCGTTTTTTGAGAGTCTGTCGACATCCGTTATTTCTGCTTGGTCACGTTGGATTAATTCTAACACTAGTGACAAAAAAAATCATTTTTCAAGCACCTTTGGCTGATCTTTGACGAATTATTGATCTGAAACACATCTGAGCACATAAAAAAAGGGCTGTATTCTGACGAACACAGCCCTTTATGACTCTTACAAACAATCCCGCTAATGCATTAGTACGAATAAATTTGTTATCGTTTTGAGTACTGAGGACGTTTTCTGGCTTTATGCAAGCCGACTTTTTTACGTTCTACAATACGAGAGTCGCGCGTAACGAAGCCCGCCTTTCTGAGTGCCGGGCGCAGAGCTTCATCATACTCCATCAATGCTCGCGTCAGACCATGGCGAATAGCTCCGGCTTGACCGGAAGGTCCGCCGCCTTTAACAATCACGTTGATATCGAATTTCCCTTCCATATCAACACATTCCAACGGCTGGCGAGAAACCATCTGATCGGTTTTACGACCAAAATAATCTTCGATTGCCTTGGCGTTAATGGTGATCTTGCCAGTGCCTGTTGTGGCGTAAACGCGTGCTACTGCACACTTACGACGACCTGTTCCATAATACTGAGTTGCTGCCATGGTCTACTCGCTTATAATTCTAAAACTTTTGGCTGTTGAGCCTGATGATCGTGTTCAGGACCTGCATATACTTTCAATTTCTTGAACATTGCACGACCCAGTGGGTTATTAGGTAACATGCCTTTAACCGCTGTATTCAAAATACGATCAGGAAATGTTTTTCTTAATTTACCCAAACTAACGGTTTTCAAATTACCGATATAACCGGTGTGGTGCTGATACAACTTGTCTTTTTCTTTATTGCCGGTAACGCCGATTTTCTCAGCATTAACTACAATAATGTAATCGCCGGTATCAACGTGCGGCGTGTATTCAGGCTTATGTTTGCCGCGAAGACGACGTGCAATCTCAGAAGCAAGGCGGCCCAGCGTCTTCCCTTCTGCATCAACTACGTACCAATCGCGCTTAACTTCTTCTGGTTTTGCACTAAATGTTTTCATCGTTATGATTTCTGTAAAAGCGTCTTTCTTTAAAGGCTCAATAAAAGAGCGAGGATTTTACTAAACTTTATCAGGCTTATCAAGTTTATTTAGGAATAGCGTTATTCGTAGCTTTAACCTCACATCTTTCACCCACGTCATACAAGTCATAATTTTATATTTAACGAATGTAACTTACGATAAAGATGGGTTCTTTCCATACCGACAGCCGCTGATAATTTTGCGACGCTGCCGCCGGTTCTATCGAAATGATATTCTAGATAAGCTTTCTCAAAATGATCCCTGGCCTCCTTTAACGGTAAATTAAAAAAATCCGGCACCGACGCGGAAACCACAACATCACCTATCACCGACCCCAGCGCCGACTTCACCTCATCCAGCTCTATATCCTCTCCTACACCCAAAATCATGAGCCGCTGCACCAGGTTTTTTAATTCACGAACATTTCCCCGCCAACTGTAATTGCGTAAAAAATTTTGCGCCGCCATGGAAAATTTCCGAAAAGACAACTTGTCCTGACTCACAAAATAATCCACATAGAAACTCAGCAATCCGGGCACATCCTCGCTGTGATTCCTAAGCGGCGGAATTTCCAGCGTGACCTCATTCAGCAAGTAATATAAATCCTGTCGGAACCGACCTGACTTGATTTCTTCGTCCAGAGGAATCCGGGTTGAAGCAACCACCCTGACATCAACACGCACCACTTCACCGCCACCTACCCGCAGGAAAGAACTGGATTCCAGCGCACTCAGCAGCCGTAACTGGGTTTCCTTGTCCATGCCGCCGATTTCGCCTAAAAATAAAGTCCCTTTATGCGCTCGTTCCAACAAACCTGGATAAATCTTGCCGGCGCTTTCCTTTCCAAAAAACTCTACCGCCGAATTTTCCGGCGAGATACTGCCCACCGCCACATCAACAAAAGGCCCATCCCGATGTGCGCTGTTATTATGCAGATAACGGGCATACAGCTCTTTACCTACACCGGCTTCACCGACAAATAATACGCGGGCGTCATGTTGCGCCAGACGCTTTAGCTGATCTTTAGTTCGGGCAACCGTAGCGCTCTTGCCGACCGGCTCGATATCGGCCACCAACTGCTGCCTGAGACCGGCATTTTCAATTTGCAGATTACTAGCCTCCAAAGCTCTGGCAACAATCAACAATAGTTTTGCCAACGACAAGGGCTTTTCAAGAAAATCATAAGCCCCCAATCGGGTCGCCTCAACCGCCGCCTCTACCGAACCATGACCGGACATCATAATGACCGGACACAGCATTCCCTCCTCGGCAACCCATTCTTTCAACAGCGTAATGCCGTCGGTATCGGGCATCCAAATATCAAGCAATATCAGATTGGGCTGGCTAGATCGCTTTAACTCTCTGGCGACACTTGCGTTTTCCGCCATAGCAACCCGGTATCCTTCATCTTCAAGAATTTCGCATACCAGTCTGCGAATATCCGGTTCATCATCTACGACCAGTATACAAGGTGTGTTTGTGTTCATGGTGTGCTTATACTTAAATATCGTTACGAAATTTCTTTAAAATTATACGCGGGAAGCTGAATTATAAATCCCACGCCTATGGTACGGCGAGTATCTACCCAGATAGCCCCGCCATGCTCTTCAATTATTTTTTTAACAATCGCCAACCCCAAGCCCGTGCCCTTGGCTTTAGTGGTCACATAAGGTTCAAAAATTTTTTCAATCTGCTCATCTTTAATGCCGGGGCCATCATCATAAAGGGCTATTTCTATAAAATCGGTATCGTTTTTCTGCACCCGGTGCAGGCTGATTTCAATTTGCCCCTTGGCTTCGATTGCTTCCAGGGCATTTTTGATCAGGTTATGCAGCACCTGCCTGATACTGACCGGATCGCCGTTAATTATCAGCGGCCCGGACTCATAATCGGTTTTAAACTTAACGCCTGATCTTAATGTATAAAGCGCCAGGACTTCCTGCACCAACGCCGGCAAATCAATATTGACGGCCTGTTTTTTAGACGGCTTGGCGTATTCCGAAAAATCATCGACCATTTCCTTCATCGCTTCAACCTGCTGCACAATGGTTTTGGTTGAGCGTTGCAAAATATCCGCAGAGGCAGTGTCCAGCTTATCCGCCAGTTTATGCTGCAATCTTTCTGCCGAAAGCTGTATCGGCGTCAATGGATTTTTGATTTCATGTGCCAGTCTTCGAGCGACTTCGCCCCAGGCCGCGTTCTTCTGGGCCTGTATCAAATCGGTTACATCATCAAACACCACCACCGCACCTACGCGCCGACCCTCCTGGGAAAACAGCGGCGTCCCCCTGCACAGCAATTCCTGACGACCATTGGGCCCTAAAAAAGCAATCCGCTGCTGCCAAATATCATCTGCCTGTTCCAACAAACGCTGAATCGATTTTAGCGGTTCGGCCAATTCGGAATAGGCTTCAGCCAGCTCCAATAAGGTACGTCCGATAAAGTGAGTAACCTGAATCCGAAATATCCGATAAGTCGCCTGATTAGCGGTGCGAATCTTATAAATGGCATCAAAACTGATAACCCCGGCCGTTAAATTCGCCAGAATGGTTTCCAGATAAGCCCGTTGATTTTCCACTTCAATACCGGCCATCCGGGTTTCATTACTGGCTCTGGCGATGCGAAGCGTCATCTCATTGAATGACTCAACCAGAAAACCCAAATCATCCTGGGCAATGACCGGCAATTGCTGGTCATATTGCCCGGAAGCCACTGCCTGCGTACCTTTAACAAGCTCTTTTACCGGCGCAATAATATTGCGGATACTGATAAAAGCGACCCAGATCGCCGCCAATAGACTCATTAACAACACCAACGACAGCGCCAGAGAAAAAGTCATTTTTAATGAATTTCGTAAAAAATTCATTTCCTGGTAACGCACAAAAGCAAATTCCACCGAATCGGCCAAATCGGCAATTCTTACCGGAACCGGATATAAAGCCTGCAAATACTGCTGCTCCTGGCTTTTAACGGCAACGATCACCCTGATCATCAATTCATCTTCTCGCACCGGGGCCAACGCCACATATTCGGCATTCTGCTTTAACTGCAACCAGGTATGCTCATCCGGCAAACTCGGTAGAATATCGCTGGGATTAATGCTGCTTGACGCAATAATCCGGCCTTGCCGGGAAAACAATGTCATTTCCGATGCTTCCGACAGTTCACGCAGATTCTCCATTTCCAATGCGACCAGATTTTCCGATGACGTTTCCAGCTTCTCGGCCAATTGCTGGGTTTGCTTCAAATGCCAGCGCATGCGCTGATCCAAAGAGGCCTGACTGAGCTCCAGGGCATCTTCCATCGCCCGGTCTATTTCCACATTAAACCAGCTGTCAATACCCTGATGTAAAAACTGCATGGAAAAATAAAACACAATCACAGCCGGAGCCAAGGCCAAAACCACAAATAACGACACCATCCGCGCCGTTAAACGCGAACCGGCCTCACGTCGTTTGGTATGCTGAATCAATGAATAGATATTCGCACCGACCAATATCAGCAACACAACAGAACCCAGCGCATTAACCAGCAGCAGCCATGAGTACATTGCGCTCAGTTCTGACGATTCCAGCGTCGCCGAACTCATCAACTGCAACGACAGCAGAATCAGGCCGAACAGGATTAAAACAGATAAATTGATGGGTGGTTTTATCTTTTCAGCGGCCATAGCGTCCAATCACTGGATAGATACCATTGCGGGTCAATATAGGCCATCGGACGCAACGGCAAAGGCAGGGCATTGCGGTCAAAATTTACTTTAACAGCGCAGAGATACTGTTTTTCAGAAATAAGTTCAGATTTATTAATCAATGGAAAATGACGCACCGCCGACATCAGATCTAATGCCGCCGGCAGCGTGGAAAAATTATAAACCGCACCGCTACCCTCATTCCTGACCCGGTACATGTTTAGTAATGCGTGATATTGAAGACGGTAACGTATTGCCGTATTGACCAGCGTCTTGTTCCAGAGCACGCCGCGTTGCTGCTGCACCTTGATGCGCAATTCCCAGAACAAGGGCACACCGTTCTGCAAGGCATCCTTTGCCTTCTCGCTGAGCTGATAGACAATATCCGCAAACAACACATACCTGTCTCCCTGCAACGTTATTTTGGCCTGCTTCACTTCCGCCGCAAATTGATCGGCCTGACCTGAGATGGGCAGGAGCCACAATAAAGCGCCGCATAAGTAAAGCGGTAAGCAAAGGTTTCTGATCAAAGGATAATGCTTATGATTGAAAATAGTCCGGGAATTTACCATAAAACCACTAAAGCTACAGAACATGCTTTCGATAAACTCATTTTGAGAAAACGTAGTATTATTGAATATATTCACAGCTCAGATTTGTTTTTAACCGTCGATACAGCTCCATTTTTATTCTACCTTACCCTTTTCCATGAAAAATACCAACACCATTTACTCGCTTGCCGTAGCGGGTGTACAACAACTCATCCCTTATAAAGCGGGCAAGCCGATTGAAGAACTGGAACGTGAACTGGGACTGACACAAATTATTAAACTGGCATCCAATGAAAATCCTTTGGGGCCGGGCAAGAAAGCACTGGAAGCAATTCAGTCGGCGCTAGCGGAATTGGCTCTATATCCTGACGGCAGCGGATTTCATTTGAAACATGCGCTGGCTGAAAAGTATGCGCTCAATGCCGACCAGATTACGCTGGGTAATGGCTCCAATGAAATCCTCGAATTAGTGGCACGGGCGTTTTTAACCCCCGAGCTTGAAGTGGTATTTTCCCAACACGCCTTTGCCGTCTATCCCATTGTTACACAGGCCGTCGGAGCGACAGCGGTAGTGATTCCTGCCCTGCATTACGGCCATGATCTGGAGGCCATGTTACAGGCTGTCACTGAAAAAACCCGTCTGGTGTTTATTGCCAATCCCAATAACCCGACCGGTACTTTATTGACTCAAGCAAGTCTGGAGCAATTTATCGGCGCCTTGCCTGATACCGTTGTTTGTGTGCTGGACGAGGCTTATTTTGAATTTGTCAATACGGTTGAAACTGTCAATTCCATCGGCTGGTTGAAAAAATTCCCCAACCTGATTATCACGCGAACATTTTCCAAGGCATACGGCCTCGCCGGATTGCGCGTGGGTTATGGCTTGTCCAGTCCGGAAATAGCCGACATCCTGAATCGCGTACGGCAACCGTTTAATAATAATTCGCTGGCATTAGCCGCAGCAAAGGCCGCTTTAGCCGATGATGAGCATTTGCAACGTACCATCAGCAATAACACCCAAGGCATGCAACAACTGACCGAAGGTTTTAAAAGCCTTGGCTTGGAGTGGATTCCATCGGCGGGTAATTTCGTATCGGTGGATTTAAAGCGGGCCGGTCAGCCGATTTATGAAGCCTTATTACGCAAGGGCGTCATCGTAAGACCGGTAGGCAATTATGAATTACCCAATCATTTACGTATCAGCATAGGCACACATGCTGAAAATGAGCTATTCCTGCAGGCATTGACCGACATTTTAGCCCATGTTTAACCGGCTTTGCATTATCGGCGTTGGCTTGATTGGCGGCTCAATCGCCAAATCGGCGCGTTTGCAGTGTTTAAGCAAGCAAATCGTCGGCTACGGCAGAGCGCAGGACTTGAAAAACCTGGAGACGGCAAAACAATTGGGTGTCATTGATGACTTTTATCTGGACATAGCAGACGCTGTTCAAGACGCCGATTGCATTGTTATCGCCACACCGGTTGCCAGCATCGAAGCCCTCTTTACATTGCTTAAGCCGCATTGGTCGGAACAGGCTATTTACACTGATGTAGGCAGCACCAAAGGTAATGTTATCGCCGCCGCCGAGCGGGTTTTCGGGGCTGTGCCCGATAACCTGGTTCCCGCTCATCCCATTGCCGGCGCGGAAAAAAGCGGCGTAGAGGCGTCTTTAGAGAATTTGTTTTTACATAAACGATTGATTATCACACCGCTCAGTTTTACCCGGCCGGACGCATTGCGGAAAATTCAAATGTTCTGGGAAAGGCTGGGGGCATTAGTGTCGGTAATGGATGCTAAACGCCATGACAGTATATTGGCGGCAACCAGTCACCTGCCGCATATCCTGGCTTTTGCGCTGGTCGATATGCTCGGCCATAAAGATGAACAGAGTGAAATTTTTAAATACGCCGCCGGCGGTTTTAGGGATTTCACTCGTATAGCCTCCAGTGATCCTACCATGTGGCAGGATATATGCGCCGCCAATAAAAATGAAATCATCCCATTAATTGAGCAGTTAAAGGGAGAATTGGATAAAATACAACATTTGCTGGCAAGCGATGATTACCAGCAGCTTTTTTCAACCTTTGCGTATGCCAATACTGCACGGCAGCGCTTTCTTAACCAGTTCGAAGTACCTATGTCAAAATCAATCACATTTCAAGTTCAACCAGGCGGCAAATTACAAGGCGAAGCCCGTGTACCCGGCGATAAGTCCATGTCGCATCGCTCCATTATGCTCGGCTCTCTGGCGGAAGGCGTTACCCATGTCAAAGGCTTTCTCGAAGCCGAAGACGCCTTAGCCACCTTACAGGCTTTCCGCGATATGGGCGTTAAAATTGAAGGCCCGGTTAATGGCGAACTAACGATTTACGGCGTCGGCAAACATGGTTTAAAAGCGCCTGAAAATGACTTGTATCTGGGCAATTCGGGCACCTCGATGCGCTTATTGAGCGGCTTGCTGGCGGGACAACCGTTTAATTCGGTATTGACAGGCGATAAGTCCCTGTCCGGCAGACCGATGAAACGCGTTACCGAACCTTTGGCAATGATGGGCGCCGAGATAAAAACTACGGAAAAGGGGACCGCACCGCTGCACATTACCGGCAAAGCCGGGCAATTAAAGGGCATTGATTACACAATGCCGATGGCAAGCGCACAAGTAAAATCCTGCTTATTACTGGCGGGCATGTATGCGCAAGGCGAAACCAGCGTCACCGAACCGGCGCCGACACGCGACCACACGGAGCGCATGCTGTCCGGTTTTTCTTATCCGGTTAAACAACAAGGCAGCAAGGTTACCATTACCTCGGAAGGAAAATTGACAGCGGCGGATATTGATGTTCCCAGCGATATTTCCTCAGCGGCATTTTTTCTGGTCGGCGCGTCGATTGCACCGGGTTCTGATCTTTTATTAAAACATGTCGGCATAAATCCGACACGCACCGGCGTTATTTCAATTCTGCGCCTGATGGGCGCGAGCATCGAAGTTCTCAATGAGCGCGTGGTCGGCGGCGAGCCGGTCGCTGACCTGCATGTTGTTTATAGTCCGTTAAAAGGCATTGATATTCCTGAAGAGCTGGTACCGCTGGCGATTGACGAATTTCCGGTATTGTTCGTTGCCGCCGCCTGCGCGGAAGGCCAAACCCGGTTAAGCGGCGCTGAGGAATTGAGAGTCAAGGAATCGGACCGCATTCAGGTCATGGCGGATGGCTTGCAAATATTGGGCGTGGACGCACAAGCAACTGCGGACGGCATGATTATACAAGGTGGCGGTGTAATCGGCGGCGGCACCGTGACCTCACACGGCGATCATCGTATCGCCATGTCGTTTTCAATTGCAGGCCTGCGCGCCAATGCACCGATTACGGTCTTGGATTGCGCCAACGTAAACACTTCCTTCCCTGAGTTTAAAGATTTGGTAAAAAGCTTGGGCCTGGATCTGGTTTGCGGTGAAGACTAATGCATATTCCTGTTTTGACTATTGACGGCCCCAGCGGCGCGGGCAAGGGAACTGTCAGTCGTCTTGTAGCCAAAAAACTGGGCTGGAACTACCTGGATAGCGGTTCAATATATCGTTCGTTAGCCATCGCATTATTGAAGCAATCGATTGATTTGACCAATGAAGCGGAAATTATCAACGTAGCTAAAGCTATGATGTTAGAGTTCGAATGCGGCGATGAGCTTGTCGTTAAACTTAATGGCGAAGATATTACCGCGCAATTAGCCCTTGAGAGCACCGGCAATATCGCGTCAATTGTGGCGGCATTGCCTGCGGTCAGACAGGTATTGCTGCAAAAACAAAAGGATTTCAGGCAGCTCCCCGGCCTCGTTGCAGATGGCCGGGATATGGGCACCGTGGTTTTCCCCGATGCTGAGAACAAGGTATTTTTAACCGCCAGCGCCGTCAAAAGAGCGGAAAGACGATATAAACAGTTGATAGAAAAAGGAATTGATGCTAATCTTATCGACCTTACAAATGAGATAGAAGAGCGTGACCGCCGCGATATGGAGCGCAAAGCCGCCCCGTTAGCCATGGCAAGTGACGCGCTTTATATTGATTCTTCTGAAATGACAATCAACGCTGTGATTGAAGAAGTGCTGAATTTAATCCATTAAGGATTTTTTATGGCCGCGCTAACCTATTTCGCGGTTTTTTTTAACTTTGATAAAGAAAAAAGCTTGTTTGATGTTCAGCCTGTTTGATTATCAGTAAGCTTGGGAAACGAGAAAATGAGCGAAAGCTTTGCTGAATTATTTGAAGAAAGTCTAACCAAGACCGAAATGCGTCCTGGTGCCATGTTAATGGGTACGGTTGTTGATATCGAAAACGATATGATCATCGTCAGTACTCATTCTAAATCAGAAGGCGTCATTCCCAAATGGCAGTTTCTAAATAACGATGGCGAATTAGAAGTTGCGATTGGTGATGAAATTGAAGTTGCCCTTGATTTGTTTGAAGATGGTTTAGGCGCTACCCTTCTTTCCCGAGACAAAGCGAAGAAAAACAAAGCCTGGTCGGAACTTGAAACTGCTTTTGAAAAACAATCCACCATTATTGGTCGCATTAACGGCAAAGTGCGCGGCGGCTTTACTGTGGCTGTCGGCGCATTGCGTGCGTTCCTTCCCGGATCGCTGGTTGATGTTCGTCCAATCAGAGACACGACTTTCCTGGAAAATCGTGATCTGGAATTTAAAGTTATAAAAATAGATCAAAAACGCAATAACGTGGTTCTGTCCCGTCGCGCCGTTGTAGAAAAAGAATACAGCGCAGAAAGGGAAGAATTGCTGAAAACACTGGAAGAAGGCGCAACGGTAACCGGTGTTGTCAAAAACCTGACCGATTACGGCGCGTTTATCGATCTTGGCGGCATTGACGGTCTGTTACACATCACCGATATGGCATGGCGTCGCGTAAGACACCCTTCTGAATGTGTCGAAATCGGCCAGGAAATCCAGGTTAAGGTTCTTAAATACGACAAAGACAAAAACCGCGTTTCATTAGGCATGAAACAAATGGGTGAAGACCCATGGCAAAACATCGCCCGTCGCTACCCAGCCGGAACCCGCGTATTCGGTAAAGTCAACAACCTGACCGATTACGGTTGCTTTGTGGAAATTGAAGAAGGCGTGGAAGGCTTGGTTCACGTTTCAGAAATGGACTTGACCAACAAAAACGTTAATCCTTCCAAATTGTTTCAATTAGGCGATGAAGTTGAAGTCATGGTATTGGAAATCGACGAAGAACGTCGTCGTATTTCTTTAGGCATGAAACAATGCAAAACCAATCCTTGGGATGAATTTGCTGCAACGCATAACAAAGGCGACAAAATCTCCGGAAAAATCAAATCAATCACTGATTTTGGTATCTTCATCGGACTGGACGGC
>SXIP01000256.1 GCA_005772825.1 Methylococcaceae bacterium
TGATGACCGACATCCCAGACCAGTTGGTCGGACGGGGTATCGAAGACATAATGCAGGGCGACGGTCAGCTCCACCGTACCGAGACCCGCCGAAAAATGGCCGCCGGAAATGCTGACGGTCTGGGTTAAATACTCGCGCAGTTCCCGGGCGAGAGGTTTCAACAGGTCTCGGGGCAGTTTGCGTACATCGGCGGGGCTGTTGATGCAGTGAAGTATGGAAAAACTTTCTGGGTTATTCATGTATAGGTCGATCCCTTGATTCGGCGCAGTTGTCGGCACAGTTTTGAAAAAACTGTGCGATTATCCAGCTTAATTCCTTAGCAATCAAGTCGGTAATTTAATGAGTCCGCTGAATAATATAAAGCGAAAGGTCACGCAATAAGTCGGCTTCTTTGCCAAAAACACTCAGGTTATCCAGTGCTTTCTCGTGTAATTCCTGGGCTTTTTGTTTGGCGCCCGCCAAGCCTAATAAAGCCGGGTAGGTCGGTTTATCGTTATCCTTGTCTTTGCCTTGGGTTTTGCCGAGTGTTGCCGTATCGCTTTCCTCGTCGAGAATGTCGTCTTTTACCTGGAAAGACAAACCGATACATTTGGCGTAATTATCCAGTTTTTTGGCAATATCGGGATCTATATCCGCTGAGGCCAGCGTAGCCAGCGTCACGCTGGCGCGGATTAAAGCGCCGGTTTTATGAATGTGCATGTTTTCCAGTTCAGGCAGATTTAATTTTGTGCCTACCGATTCCAGATCGATTGCCTGGCCGCCGACCATGCCTTGAGAGCCGCTGGCTTTCGCCAAAACGCTAATCATTTTTAATCGATCTGCCGGTGTTGCCGTGATACTGGTGTCATGAGCCAATATTTCAAAAGCCAATGCCTGTAAGGCATCGCCCGTTAGAATCGCGGTGGCTTCATCAAAAGCCACATGGCAGGTTGGTTTGCCGCGCCTGAGATCATCATCATCCATAGCAGGAAGATCATCGTGTATTAAGGAATAGACATGGATAAACTCAACGGCGCAGGCAGGGCCGTCCAGGATTTCGGGTGCCAGACCTAAGGTTTTTCCTGTGCAATAAGTCAGCATGGGACGCATACGCTTTCCGCCGTCCAGTACACAATAACGCATGGCTCTATGCAGTTTTTGCGGCAATATATGTTCGCCGGGGAGGCGATCTTCCAAGGCCTTTTCTACACGGTTTTGACAAAAACTGAGGTATTCTTTTAGTGCGTTACTACTCATTGGCAAATGGCTCCAGGGTTTGAGTGCCGTTTTTTTCCAGTAGAATCTGAACTTTCTGTTCCGCTTCCCGCAAGGCTGTTTGACAGGTACGGGTGAGGTTAACTCCGCGTTCGAAAGATCGTAGAGACTCTTCCAGGCTAATGTCGCCCTGTTCCAACTGGCTGACTAACTGTTCAAGTTCCGCAAGAGAATCTTCAAAAGTCGTAATTCTTTTTTTCGGCATGTGGAAATGGTTTTAAATGATGCTGTATACAAATTAAAGCCGGGCATTATATATGAAATCGGATTGTCGGTGACGAGTAAGTGTGCACTATTGTTTTGCGTGTGCTGGGCTAAGCGATAAATTATCAAATTCAAGTGCTTGTACTTCTTAAAATCAATACTACCGGAAGCTTTATCTGTATGTGATAATAACCCAATGAGTTAGTCGGCATTTTTCTAACAGACAAGGCATGATAATGGATGAGAATAAAAAGAAAGCACTAGGCGCAGCCCTGATGCAGATAGAAAAGCAGTTTGGTAAAGGCTCTGTCATGCGTATGGGTGACGTGGCCGCTTCTCGTGATATTGAAGTGGTTTCAACAGGTTCGTTGGGGTTGGATATTGCATTGGGTTGCGGCGGCTTGCCGCGCGGACGTGTTGTTGAAATCTACGGGCCTGAATCATCAGGTAAGACGACATTAACGTTGCAAGTTATAGCCGAAATTCAAAAACTCGGTGGTACCGCTGCCTTTGTTGATGCCGAACATGCTTTGGATCCCGGCTATGCCGAAAAAATCGGTGTCAATGTTGATGATTTACTGGTGTCTCAACCCGATACCGGTGAACAGGCGCTGGAAATAACCGACATGCTGGTACGATCCGGCGCGGTTGACATCGTAGTTGTTGACTCGGTTGCGGCCCTTACGCCCAAAGCCGAAATTGAAGGCGATATGGGTGATTCCCATATGGGCTTGCAGGCCCGATTAATGTCCCAGGCTTTACGGAAATTAACCGGCAATATCAAACGCTCAAATACACTGGTTATTTTTATTAACCAGATTCGGATGAAAATCGGCTTTATGTTCTGTAGCCCTGAAACGACAACCGGCGGTAACGCGCTTAAGTTTTACGCATCGGTGCGTCTGGATATTCGCCGCATCGGTTCGATTAAAAAAGGTGATGAAGTCATCGGTAATGAAACCCGTGTGAAGGTTGTAAAAAACAAGGTTGCGCCGCCTTTCAAAGAGGCTGAGTTCGAGATTTTATACGGCGAAGGCATTTCCTTTGTCGGCGAATTGGTTGATTTGGGCGTCAAGTACGGGTTTATTCAAAAATCGGGTTCCTGGTATAGCTACGGTGACGAAAAGATCGGCCAGGGTAAAGATAACGTCAAAGTTTTCCTGAAAGAGCATCCTGAAAAAGCCAAAGAAATCGAAGCAAAAATTAGAGCTGAGGCTTTTGCTAAAGCCCCCGTTGTTGCTATTGAAACGCCTGTCTTTGATGATGAATAGAGGCGCAAGTTATTATCGCCTGATGAATGATCAATCACGATTCTGCTGAAATTAAAGCTATTTGCCTACGCTTGCTGGTGCGTAGGGAACATAGTCAAAAAGAATTGCTGAATAAATTACTGGTAAAAGGCTTTGATAAGGACAAAATCCTGCCGGTTATTGAAGAATTGACTCAGCAAGGTTGGCAAAACGATTCCAGATACGCCGAAAGCTATGCAAGACACCGCATCCTGAAAGGTTACGGCCCGGCTTCCATTAGCTATGAACTGAGCCAGAATGGTGTGGTGTCGGTTGACCTTGAAGAGATTGTGCAGTCAGTGGCGGGTAGCTGGATGGAACTGCTGGAGCAGGTTTATACCAAAAAATATGATACCGATACTGTCCTGAATTTTAATGAGTGGGCCAAACGTAGCCGCTTTTTATTACACCGTGGCTTTACAGGTGCGATGATCAGCGCTTTGTTTGACCATTTAAATATTACATTGAATAAGTTTTAGTTTTAAAAATCATTCTATATCATGAAAAAAATGACTAGCGCCGAGTTACGCGCCGCCTTCCTGGAATTTTTCAAACAGCGTGGGCATTCCATAGAACCGTCAAGCTCCCTGGTACCGGGCGATGATCCCACCTTACTTTTTACCAACGCCGGTATGGTGCAATTTAAGGATATGTTTCTGGGCAGGGAGCACCGGAGTTTTGTTCGGGCGGCGACCAGCCAGCGTTGCGTACGGGCGGGCGGCAAGCATAACGACCTGGAA
>SXIP01000257.1 GCA_005772825.1 Methylococcaceae bacterium
CCGATAACGGCCTCCACTTCATCGGCATTCATGTTTTGCAACAGGCCGGAGCTGACCGCCACCAGCGCACTGTTCCTGCTCATGCCGGTAGCAAAGGCATTGGATTCGGGCGTCTCGAAAATTCCGACTTCAGGCATACCGATTCCGGCTTGTTGCGCCTGTCTTGCGACCACATCCAGCAGCCATTGCTCGGTCCGGTTTTGCGGTTGTTCAATGACATAGACTCCCATGGCATTTTTCGCCGACCATTTGGACATCGCCAAGGAAATAAACGAACCGGTCATGCCGATGATGGCCGACATGACTAATAACGAGTTAAGGTCAAGACCTATGCCCCGTGCATCCAGGACGCTCCTTAGACCTAACAGGTTAAAAAGAATAGTGATGACCACCATAACTGCGATATTGGTGGCCAGAAAAAGGAAAATACGCTTCATGATGATAGTCCTTATTGAGTTAACGTTTGATCAGGTTGAGATTTGATCGATATGGGGATTGAATAAATTAATTCAATCGTTTTTCAGAGTGGTAATATGAGATAAAGTTTATTGATGGAGATCATGCCCATGACGAAGATAAGAACAATACTCTTGGCATTACTGTTATTTGACGCCTGTCCCTCTTACTCACAAGGCAGCCATCAGGACATCATTAAGCAGCTGCATGTACCGACAGGATTCACTTTATCGATTTATGCCGACAACTTACCGAATGCGCGCAGCCTGGCCTTAGGCGATAACGGCATTGTCTTTGTCGGAACCGGACGCGGCAAGGTTTATGCGGTCCGGGACAGCAATAATGACGGCATCGCCGATCAACATTTTATTATCGCCAGCCACCTGTTTATGCCCAACGGTGTCGCCTACAAGGACGATTCGCTGTATGTCGCCGAAGTAAACCGGATTACCCGCTTTGATCATATCGCTAAAAACCTGGCGAGCCCGCCCGACCCTGTCGTCATCTACGACCAATTCCCGTCCGACCAACATCACGGCTGGAAATACCTGCGTTTCGGCCCCGATAACAAGCTTTACACGGCCGTCGGCGCGCCCTGTAATATTTGTAATCCCGAACCGGCCATTTATACCTCGCTGGTCAGGTTAAACCCGGACGGCAGCCGGTTTGAAATACTGGCCCGCGGTATCCGAAACAGCGTCGGTTTTGACTGGCAACCCGAAAGCCATGCCTTGTTTTTTACCGACAACGGCCGCGATTACCTGGGCGACGACCAACCGCCCGATGAGCTGAATCAATGGTCTGCAACAGGCGAACATTTCGGCTATCCCTATTGCCACGGCGGCGACATTCCCGATCCCGACTTGGCCGGCGATAAAAAATGCGCGCAATTCAAGGCACCCGCCTGGAAATTCAAGGCGCATATCGCGCCCTTAGGTATACGCTTTTATCAGGGCGCGCAATTTCCCAATGACTACAAAAACAGGCTGTTTGTCGCCCAGCACGGTTCATGGAACCGCACCGAACCGCAAGGCTACCGGGTTGTGTCGCTCAAATTCAATCAGGATGAAGTCGTTTCCGAACAGGATTTTATCAGCGGCTGGTTGACCAAGGACGGCAATGTGCTGGGGCGACCTGTTGATATACTAACTATGCCGGACGGCAGTTTGTTGATCAGCGATGATAAGCTGGGGGTGATTTATAAGGTTGAATACCGGGGAAAGCCCTGACTACAAATGAGTGATTTCCAAAATTTCCTGCCCGACAAGGACGCACTCTGACTTTACGCCTTAGCTTGATGCGTATGGGTTTTAAACCCCGCCGCCTATTCAAGCAAACGTTTTTCCTGAATAAATTCATTCACATCGGCATTGTTGACGCGGTCATAAATTTCTTCAACCGATAACGTGCAGCCTATCGACTCAAAAGTGACCGAATCACCCAGGAAATAATATTCAGGCAACCACTGCTTACTTCTGCGCAACACCTGGACCGACACAAACTCCGGTTCTATCAAAACATATTCCTGTAAAGACGGCAGATTAATGTAGCGTATCAACTTGGTTGTGGTATCGGATTTGCGGGTTGACTTTGACAGCACCTCAACAATAATCACGGGAGTTGTTGAAAAGTAATCATCACCCGCCATTTTGCCGCAATCCACCAACACATCAGGATAAACGTAGTTTTTGCCCAAACGCACTTTCATATCGGCCATGAAAGTCGCGCAGGGCGAGCCTTCAAGATGATTGCCGAATTTACGGACAATATTAACGGCTATGCAATTATGGTTATAGCTCGCCCCTGCCATGGCATAAACCCGACCATCAATATATTCACGCTTTACCTCCGAAGACAGTTCTGTTTTCAGGTAGTCTTCTTCGCTCAGGTAAATACCGTCATAGTCATCGTATAAAGCCATCATTCGCTCCCATTTCGTTGCTATGCTGATTACTATTTCAGCGCCAACCTACAAATTGGTAATTTCCAAAATCTCCTGTCCGACCAGAACGCATTCACCCGGTATCTGACCGTAAATAAAATGCATACGGTAAGTGCCTTTATAGATATAGCCCATGACTTCCAGCACATCCAGTTTACCTTTGCCTGCCGGATTCTTAAGCGACGGCAGTACTTTAACCGTCTCGTCTATCGTCATCCGCTCATCGGGCCCGAAGTGAAATTCAAGCAGTTTTTTTGCCTGAACAACAGCCTCTGCCGCACAAGGATGAACCGGCTCGGCCTGCACCAATGCTCCGGTGAAAGATAACAAAATCAGTATAGCGGTTTTAAACATGAGCCCTCCGGGGCATGTGAACGACGAGTGCCTGCCTATTTTGCCGGTCAATGCACGGCCAACATATTATCCAACGCCTTTTTCGCCAGGATGGCGTCATCGGCAGGCACGGAAATCCGGTTGATCACATTGCCCGCTGCGAGGTTTTCCATGACCCAGGCCAAATGCTGCGGGTCGGTCCTGAACATGGTCGAGC
>SXIP01000258.1 GCA_005772825.1 Methylococcaceae bacterium
GTAACCGTATCGATCCATTGCGATAGTTCAGGATGTTGAGACATGGCAATATCCTCCAGTGAAAATTTGTATTGACACCTGTTAATTTATCTCAACATCCTGTTTTGTCTACTTTTATTTAAAAACCTACACTTGTAAGCCGGGTTATCCCCCTCAATCCAGGCCCCGATGCAACATTCGGCCCGGATTTCCCGGTTAATATCGAACGACCGCGGGACAGGACGGCGCTCAACCATAACGAGGACTTTAAAAAATTACGCGCGGAAATCACCCGGTATTTAATGAATATCGGCATCGAAAGCACAAAACAGGTTACAAGCACTGTCACCTTGCCTGCCGTAAGGCCCAATACCAGTAATGACTGGAAACTGGACAGCTCGGCACTAAAACCTGCGCAAAACGATTTGGGCCGCCCCCGTTATCTGGAGTTTTCACAGGTCTCAAAAATCTACCCGACCCCGGACGGCAACAGCACCGTCAAAGTTGTGGACGGCTTCGACCTGAAAATCAAAAAAGGCGAGTTTATTTCTATTATCGGTCACTCCGGCTGCGGTAAATCCACGGTGTTATCAATGACGGCGGGTTTAAACAGCATTTCCGAAGGCGGCATTATCCTCGATAACAGGGAAATCAACGGCGCCGGACCCGATCGTGGCGTGGTATTCCAGGCACCCAGTCTGTTTCCCTGGCTGACCGCATTTGAGAACGTGATGCTGGGCGTCGATAAAGTCTATCCGCATGCGTCCCGCTCGGAACGCGAAGATATTGTCGAATATTATCTGACTAGGGTCGGTCTGGGCGATTCACTGCGTAAAAAAGCCGGCGATATGTCTAACGGCATGCGTCAGCGCGTCGGTATCGCCAGGGCCTTTGCCTTGTCGCCGAAACTGCTGCTGCTTGATGAACCTTTCGGTATGCTGGATTCGCTGACGCGCTGGGAATTGCAGGAAGTCTTGATGGAAGTCTGGGAAAGAACTCATGTCACCGCCATCGTAGTCACCCATGATGTTGATGAAGCCATCCTACTGGCAGACCGCGTCGTCATGATGACCAATGGCCCGCATGCCAAAATCGGCAAAATCGAAACCATTGATTTGCCGAGACCTCGCAGCCGTAAGGCGCTGCTGGCGCATCCCGACTACTATAAATACCGCGAGAGCTTACTGACATTCCTTGCCGAATGCGACCATACACACTAACATGCATTTCAAATATATATTATACTTCGACTCAAGATTCGTTTTCTACTAAACAAGGGGGCTTTATGCCAAAGCAACAACGAAAAATGCGACTATCGGCGACACTGTTATCGTTATCGGTAACCAGTGGCTCCGTCATGGCCGTCGGTGTCACGCAATCCATCGAGGATGCGCTTAACTTCTACCATTACGGCAAAAACGGCGCGGTCAAATTCGACCTGAACTACCGTTATGAAAACGTCAACCAGGAGGAATCCCCTCTTGAAACCGCCAATGCCAACACCGCACGTTTGCGTCTGGGTTTTTTAACACCGACTTTTCACGGTTTGCAGGCTTATGCCGAATATGAAGGCTTGCTGGCCATGCAGGAAGATTACAACAGTACGCGCAACGGCGAGCTGGCCTATTCAACAGTCGCCGACCCGAGTGAAAATGAACTCAACCAGTTATGGTTCAGCTATGCCGGCATTCCCGATACGCTGGTCAAAGTGGGACGGCAACGCATCAAGCTAGATGACGACCGATTTATCGGTAACGTCGGTTGGCGGCAGATGGAAACCACGTTCGACTCGATATTGATTACCCACAACAATCAACAGTTGTTCGGGCTAACGGTGAATGCCGGTTATATGATCAATGTACAAACCTTTACCAATACCAGCGAGGAAGTCGAAGCGCCCTTTCTAAATGTTAACTATAAGCTGGGGGATTACGGCAATGTGGTTGCTTACGGCTACTGGCTGGATTACACCAATACCGCCAGCCTGACTGAGATGGAAAAGTCCAGCCAGACTTACGGCTTGCGCGCCACCTGTTGCGCCAAACCGCTTGAATCCATCAAGCTGAGCGATCATTTCGGCGTCGCTTATACCGCGGAATGGGGTCATCAAAGCGATTACGGACACGGCGCCACAGCATACGATACCGATCGGTTCAATTTCATGGGCGGTTTGAGCGCTTACGGCGTGATGATACAAGGCGCCGTCGAGCAACTGAACGGTTCCGGCCTCAACAAGCACTTTGATACGCCGCTGGGCACCAACCATGCCTTCCAGGGTTGGGCGGATTTGTTCCTGGTCACGCCGAATAACGGTATTCGTGATGTCTTTGCCACCGTCATGGTACCGTTTCAACGCGGCGACCTGGTGGTTACCGGCGTTTATCATAAATTTTATGACGATACCGGAAATCTCGATTACGGTGATGAATGGGATTTTCAGGCCGTGCAAAAATTCGGCAAGCATTATTCGATACTAGCCAAATACGCCTTGTATAACGCCGGTCATGATGCCGCCTATAACAGCCCCGTCACCGGCCTCCCCGCACTCAGCAGCGACACCCAGAAAATATGGATACAGGGCAATATCAGCTTCTAGCAGTCAAGCCCGCTGTTAATATCAACCAACCATTGAAAAAATAAAACGTCGACAACAAGCTCCTTCTCTCTGAAATACCTACATGGAAGTAGGTAAATTAGGACTGCTTTTTAGTCCCCCGAAGAGAGCGGGAGCAAATTGTCGACGTTATTTATACACGTTTCTTATTTGTCAATAAGCGCATCAAAAATACATCCCCTGTAACCACTTCCCCGTCCGCCCGTCCCGGATTTCCGCGAACAGCTTTTGCGGGCCGGGTTGTTCTCTTAAGCGCACCAATTCCGCGACACCGTTACCGTTAATATCCGGGATGGAGATGAAATCCACCGTCGTGCCGTAGTTGTCGTAAACGGCTTTGCCGACCAAGCTATCGGTCAAGATGCTTTGCACGTCGGCGCGGATTTGTCCGTCGCCGGAGCGCATGCCGAGCAAAGCGAGATCGCTGACGCCCCGAACGGCGTCGGGCACACCGGCGAGTTTGTAGGGTTGCGACAGGCTGTAGTCCAGAGTGTTAACGGCCAGGCCGGTCTGGGCGTCTTTGACGGCTACCCGCGCGGTGTTGTCGCGCAATACGGCGAGTTCCGCGAAGCCATTGCCGTTTACATCGGCCACGCTAGCCAATTGCTTCGGCTTGGCACCGCTGCCGTAGCCGATGCTGCGGATGAGTTGCCCGTTACCGCTGTCACGTATTTCGACTTTGTCGGCGCCTTTGGGATCGGTATTGTCGAGCAACACGGCAAGGTCTTTGGTTTGATTGCCGTTAAGATCGCCCAGGACCACTAAATCGACGCCGTCATAGCCGTTGCTGAACGGGATGGTGCGCAGTTGCGCGCCGCTTTTCGCGTCGGTTAACTGCACCCGCAACGCGGCGGGGCTTTGCTGCAAGACGGCCAGCGCCGCCGTGCCGGGACCTTTGACATTGCGCACGATACCTAAATCCCGCGGCGTCCAAGTGGACGGAAACGGCACGATACGAATTTTCGCGCCGCTGAGACTATCACGCACTTCGACCTGCACGGCTTGGGCGCTGTCACGCACACCGAGTACGGCGCTTTCAGGCGCGCCGTTGCCGTTCAGGTCGTTGATGGTGTTGGCTTTGAACGGGGCGAATTGGCTGTTGGAAGTAAATTGCTTGACTAAGGTACCCGTTTTGGCATTTCTAACGGTCACGGTGGTTTTAAACAGTTTGGTGTCATAGGTCACGACAGCGATTTCCGGCGCGCCGTCGCCGTTGATATCGCCGAGGGAAAGTAATTGAGGTCCACCCTCGAGAGTGCTTACAACAACATCGTCAAATCGCGCTTCGGCTTCCCAAATCGCATGAACCCCAATACCGCCATAAGGCAACGGATTTGGGTCAATGACATCAAAAATGAGCGAACCATTCAAAGATAGATCTATATGTGCCCCGCGCACTGCTGCCTCTAAATTCATTGGATCCAAAGGCAGCGTTACGTCTTTGGTGATGAGATTCACAACCGAACATGTGCCTGAAGTGCAATCAATTCTATCGAGTAGGATTTGGTTAAATATCCAATCCCCGCCTCCTTTGCCATTGAAGCTAAGTTGATATGCGCTGCCGCTGGTCCCAGCGGATGATCTCACAAAATTATTCGTTCTTAACAAAAGGGTAAACGTATTCCAGATCGTTGATTGCACAAATTGTGCTTTTAACGACAGCTTGTAATCTTGCCACTGGTGGTCTGCATCGTGAACCACAGCCATGGAATCACGCGGCCAACCGTTGGTATCTTGCGTATAATACCAGCCGTTATCTACCCACTGGCAACATCCTTTTGAAACCCATTCAGAAGAGGGTTCACCGGAATTAAAGTTATCCTGAAAAAGCACACCGGCATACAAGGACTTGGAAACCGTTAGGCTCGTCACAACGGCAAGAGTTAGTGCTATTAACGTTCTCTTGCTTATAGGAATAAGCGCGCTGGTAAATCGTATGTCGATACCATGGAGAATACTTGTTGCTGTAACTATGCTTTTGGTGTTCATTTTATGGCCCTCTTAGTTATATTTGTAATTCACACCGTACCGGTTTTGCAAACCCGTCCGTATCATTTCATACCGCCACCGCTTGCCTGTTCAATAATTTTAAAAATACATCCCCTGCAACCACTTCCCTGTCCGCCCGTCCCGGATTTCCGCAAACAGCTTTTGCGGGCCGGGTTGTTCTCTTAAGCGCACCAACTCCGCGACACCGTTACCGTTAATATCCGGGATGGAGATGAAGCCCACCGTCGTGCCGTAGTTGTCGTAAACGGCTTTGCCGACCAAGCTATCGGTCAAGATGTTTTGCACGTCGGCGCGGATTTGTCCGTCGCCGGCGCGCACGCCGAGCAAAGCGAGATCGCTGACGCCCCGAACGGCATCTGGAACGCCGGCGAGTTTGTAAGGTTGCGACAGGCTGTAGTCTAGTGTGTTGACAGCCAGACCGGTCTGGGCGTCTTTAACGGCTACCCGCGCGGTGTTGTCGCGCAATACGGCGAGTTCCGCAAAGCCATTGCCGTTTGCGTCGACCACGCTAGCCAATTGTTTCGGCTTGGCACCGCTGCCGTAGCTGATGCTGCGGATGAGTTGCCCGTTACCGCTGTCGCGAATTTCGACTTTGTCGGCGCCTTTGGGATCGGTATTGTCGAGCAACACAGCAAGATCTTTGGTTTGATTGCCGTTAAGGTCGCCCAAAACCACTAAATCGACACCGTCATAGCCGGAGCTGAACGGGATGGTACGCAGTTGCGCACCGCTTTTGGCGTCTGTTAACTGCACACGCAACGCGGTGGCGCTTTGTTGCAAAACAGCCAGCGCCGCCGTGCCGGGGCCTTTGACATTGCGCACAATGCCTAAGTCCAGCGGCAACCAGGTAGCAGGGAACGGCACGGCGCGGATTTTTACACCACTGAGGCTGTCGCGCACTTCGACCTGCACGGCCTGATCGCTGTCACGCACGCCTAGTACGGCGATTTCCGACGCGCCGTTGTTGTTCAGGTCGTTGATGGTATTGGCTTTGACTGGCGTATATTGGCCGTTGAAAGCGATTTGGCTAATCAATAGGCCGGTTTTGGCGTTGCGCACCGTGGCGCGGGATTTTTTCAACGTGGCGTCGTAGCTGACGACGGCGAGCTCGGGGTTGGTGTCGTGGTCGATGTCACCGAGGGAGAGAAGAGAAGGATATGTATAAAGAGGGATGGATTGCCAGTCTGCAAACCACCCAGATATCGAAGATATTTGCTCTTGCCCAGACCCATCTGAATTCATTACATAAAGCCTGCCATCTTGTCCGTATCCACGTGCGAATACAATCTTTTTTCCATCGGGCGACCAAGCGGGCGTATTATCATCTGCTGGATTATTTGTTAAGCGCGTTTGCTTAGACCCATCCGCGTTCATGACATAGATTTCATTGTTTCCATCGCGATCGGTTTTAAATACGATTTTTTTGCCGTCAGGTGACCATTTGGGGTCTTCTTCAATACTGGGTGTCTGTGTTAACCGCATCTGCTGCGTCCCGTCCGTGTTCATCACATAGACTTCTCGATTGCCGTCGCGTGCACTAATGAAAGCGATGCGATCCCCTTGGGGCGACCATACAGCTTGAAAATCGGAGCTAGACGAATGGGTAAGATTATGTTCATTCGTGCCGTCAGCATTGATGACATAAATTTGGGCCGCCGGCCCAATGCCTCGTGTAAAGGCAAGCTTGACGCCATCAGGCGACCATGTCGGATACCTATCGGCATAGACGCTGTTAGTCAGTTGTGTTGGCTCACTGCCATCTGCCTTCATCAGCCAGATATTCCAATAACAACAAGCGGGCCCCAAAGCAAAAGCAATACGTTTGCCATTCGGCGACCAAGCAGGATCAATACTTTGTCCGGGCATTGTAGATACATCGATCATAGCCGTACCGTCAGAATTCATAACCGCCAGATTTATTTGCGTGTCATAAGTAATATTATGCGCGAAAACGAGCTTCCCATTGGCTCCCGGATAGGTCGCTTGACTCAGCGGCGATACCATAACCGCCGCCGTTGCGACAAGAGCGTTCAAGAATAAATGACGAGTGTTCATGTGAGTATTCTCCTGCCGATAGTATTGCAAATTAGACATAAACAACATGTCTGATATTTCGATAGCAATTATTGTGTTTATTTAATCAGATAGAAAACCATAAAACTATACGTACAAATACCTATAAGAAATAGGTTTTCAGAGTAGACAGGACATCACGTTTTTAACAAGAAAAGATGCGTTTCAGGCGGGACGATTAGGCCGGAACAATATGTCGAACGTTTGAGCAAGGGTGCAGGATAATCACGCGAACGGCAATCGGCGGGGATCAGATAACTCGTCGATAAACCAGCGTAGCACTTTACCCTTGTTACCGGTTTTCCAGGCAATGTTGATCGAATCCGCCGGTATTTGTCGTTCTACAGGCAGTGCGACCAAGACACCTTGGTCGATATATTGCCGAATCCTGTGAGCCGGGAGAAAACCTACCCCTAAGCCGAAACTCAATGCGCGTATTTTTTCACTGATGGACGGCACACTAAGCACCGGTCGCTTGCTGAATATGCGCCGGCTTTGCGGCGCATGGTTCCTGGATGAATCCCTGACCACGATAAAACGGTGTTGCTCGATAAGCTGTTGGCTCAGCGGCAACGGAGCGTCAGTCAGTGGATGGCCGGGCGCCACTGTAAACACCCATTCAATCTGCTGAATCACCCGGCTTTTTATGCCCAAACCGGCGCCGTGGTCATCCCCTGCCCCGATAACCAGATCCGCCCGGCCGCTGGTAATCGCTTCCAATGCACCGCCCAACACTTCTTCATAAAGATTGATTTCACTATCCGGTTGCAAGTCGTAGAACTTGCCTATCAACGGATAAACAAAATCAAAGCTTAAAATCGAATCTATCGCGATATTAAACACCGGCTCCCAACCGCTATGCGTTGTTTTGGCGGCTACCGCCAGGCGCTCGGTTGCATCCAGTATGTCGCGCCCCTGCTCCAGCAATACTTTACCGGCTTCGGTTAAAACCGATTTCCTGCCTTCTTTTCGAAACAACGTGACCGCCAAATCCTGTTCCAATTTTTGAATCGTGTAAGAAACGGCGGAAGGCACGCGATACAGCTCATTCGCGGCAGCGGCGAAACTGCCCTTGCGATCAATCGCATCCAATACTTCCAGGGCATCGAGGGTGATGGGGTATTTCATGACGGTTATCCTTTTAATTGATCAATTATTTTGAACCTATCGAGCAAAACTGATTAATTTTTTATCGTTTCAGCCCTGCCTATAATGCTTCGAACCGGTAACCACTCAGCTCGTTCCCAAGCTCCAGCTTGGGAATGCGATCTTGGAAGCTCCGGCTTCCAGAATTCTCGAAGCTGGAGCTTCTCGGATTTGGGTTCCCAAGCGGAGCTTGGGAACCAGAGCGATAGAGGAGCTGAGTAATTACTTGAACTGACAATTTGTTAACCATTTGAGGAATAATTATGAAAAACCTGATCCATAAAACATTGATCTCCGAGGCTGGCTTTGCAGGCTTGGTTTTGCGTCTACCCATCGGCTTGATACTGGCGGGCCACGGCGGTCAGAAATTATTCGCCTGGTTTGGCGGCTACGGACTGGAAGCCACCGGCCAATGGATGGAATCCGTCGGCCTGGGCCCTGGTTTTGTCATGGCTTTATTAGCCGGCAGCGCCGAGTTTTTTGGCGGTATTGCGTTGATGCTGGGCTTATTGACACGAACAGCGTCCGCGATAACCGCGCTAACAATGCTGGTCGCACTGATTTGCGTGCATTTGGGCCACGGTTTTTTCCTGACCACGCAGGGTATTGAATACGCCCTGGCACTTTTATCGGCCACTTCCGCTCTGATGATCATGGGTGGCGGCCATTTTTCGATGGACCGCTATTTGCTGAATTCAAATTTTTTGTGGAGTACAGATCATGAATAAACAAACACGCCAACTTACCACGGTTATTAATGCGCGCAATACCTCGGACGGAGCCGGCGTCAAATTAAAACGCTGCCTGAGTCCCCAGCAGAAAAACAGCTTCGATCCGTTTATCCTGCTTGACGAGTTTGCATCGGATGAAGCGGCGGATTATATCGGCGGCTTTCCCGAACACCCGCATCGCGGCTTCGAAACCGTTACCTACATGTTGCAAGGCGCCATGCTGCACCGCGACCATTTGGGCAACGAAGGCCATTTACGCGCCGGTTCCGTGCAATGGATGACCGCTGCGCATGGTATTATTCATTCCGAAATGCCGGAACAGGAAGAAGGTTTGTTACACGGTTTCCAGCTCTGGATTAACCTGCCCGCCGGAGAAAAAATGAAGCCGCCGCATTACCGGGATTATGCCGCGTCGGAAATCCCGCAAGTGGCGTTGCCGGACGGCGGTTACATCAAGATCATCGCGGGCGACTATGTAACGGGTACGGAAAAAGTGACCGGCGCAGTGACCGGCGTAACGACGCAGCCGCTGTATTTCGATGTCTTGTTAGGCATACAGCAACACCTGGAAATACCGATTAATCAACAACACACCGCGTTGGTTTATGTTTATCAAGGTGAATTGACTATCGGCGAAACCGGTAAAACTTTAAAAGCCGGACAACTGGGTCAATTAACGGAAGGCAATGTCATACAGCTGGCAACAAACAATCAGCAAGCCCAGTTTTTATTGCTCGCCGCGATGCCGTTAAAAGAACCCGTTGTGCAATCAGGGCCGTTTGTCATGAATACTCAGGAAGAAATTGAACAAGCCTTTAGAGATTATCGAGACGGCGTGTTGACGTTGTGAATAAGATGATTTTTTAACAAGCTTACAGATAACATCTCTTTTAAGGGATGTTATCTGTCCCGGCTTAATTTGACAGCCCGATTTTTCAATCAATCGTAGAAACAAACTGGAAAGGTATCAACCATGCAAAACAAACCCGCAACAACCCGTGTAAAAATCCATGACATCATAGAGGCACGCTGGAGCCCACGAGCCTTTGATTCCAACAAACCGGTCAGCCATGAGCAATTGTGCGCCTTACTGGAAGCCGCGCGCTGGGCGCCTTCGTGTTTTAATGACCAACCCTGGCGTTTTATTGTCTGCGCTAAAGCCACCGATGAAAGCGGCTGGCAGAATGCGTTTACCAGCCTGGTCGAAAAAAACAGGCTATGGGCCAAGAACTCCCCGGTATTAATACTGGCTGTCGCCATGGAAAACTTCGGTCATAACGGCAAACCCAATCGCTGGGCAATGTATGATACCGGCGCCGCCAGCGCCTGCTTATGTTTACAGGCATCGGCAATGGGCCTGATCGTGCATCAAATGGGCGGGTTTGACGCAGACAAAACCCGAGATTTATTTAAGCTTCCCGATGACTGTACCCCGATGTCGATGATGGCCGTCGGCTATCAAGCGGATGCCGATACGCTCGACGACGATTTTAAAGCCGCCGAACTCGCCGAACGGGTGCGCGCACCATTGGAAGAGCGCTTTTTTTGGGGTCAATGGGGCGTTACCTTTGATTAACAGTTCCCTAGTAATCCAATATTATTCTTTCCCTGACAAAAACGGCACAAACGTCACCGGTTCGAACTGTTCGACGTCATAGCCGCTTTCGGTGCGGGTGATGCGCTGTAATGCCTGCTGTCCGCTCTTGCCGATGGGGATGACCAGCACACCGCCAACGGCCAGTTGCTGCAACAGTGTCTGGGGAACCTCAGCGGGTGCGGCGGAAACCAGGATGCCGTCAAACGGCGCATAATCGGGCCAACCCAGATGACCGTCACCGTATAAAAAACTGATATTCTTAAGCTTCAATTCCCATAGATAGTTTTTTGCTTTTTTCTGCAAGGGCAGGATTCGCTCGACAGAATAAACATGATCAACCAGATGCGCCAAAATGGCCGTCTGGTAACCGCAGCCGGTACCTATTTCCAATACCTTGGCTAAATGACCAGCCGAGCCCAGTAGCAGTTGGGTCATTTTTGCAACGATATAGGGCTGGGAAATCGTCTGGTTATAACCAATCGGCAGTGAGCTGTCCTCATAAGCCCGGCTGGCCAAAGCTTCATCGACAAAAATATGCCTGGGTGTATCGCGCATGGCCTCCAGAACCTTATTACTGGCGATACCCTGCTCGGATAAGCGCTTGATCATACGCTCGCGCGTACGCTGGGAGGTCATGCCGATACCTTGCAGGTGTGACATCATAAATCGTTCTCCTTGGGTAACCATGCCTTTAAAGCATTAATTCGTTCATACCAGGTCAAGTCCAGTTGTAACGGTGTCACCGACACAAAACCGGTATTAATCGCATAAAAATCCGTTCCGGGACCTGCGTCCTGCTCGGCGCCGGGCGGTCCTACCCAGTAAATAGTGCGTCCACGCGGATCTTCACTTTTGATGACCGGCTCCGATTTATGCCGTTGTCCAAGCCGGGTCGCCTGATAGCCTTTTAAATCCTTAATAGCAACATCCGGCACATTGACATTAAGAATAGTATCTCGTGGCAAAGGCTGCTGAATTAATTGTTTTAACAGCGTCACGGCAACATGCGCGGCGGTGTCAAAATGCACGGGATTGCTGCCCGCCAACGAAATGGCGACGGCGGGAAGACCTAAAAAACGACCTTCGGTGGCTGCAGCGACGGTGCCTGAATACAGCACGTCATCGCCCAGGTTGGTGCCGTGGTTAATACCTGCAAAAACCATATCCGGTTCGTGCTCCAGCAAGCCGGTTATCGCCAAATGCACGCAATCGGTCGGTGTGCCGTCGACTTTAATAAAGCCGTTGTCCGCTGTAGCGGCGCGCAAAGGCATTTCCAGCGTTAACGAATTACTTGCGGCGCTACGGTTCTTATCCGGTGCAACAACGGAGACTTCGGCATATTCAGAAAGCGCCCTCGCTAATGCGGAAAGGCCTTCAGCCAGGTAGCCGTCGTCATTACTTAACAAAATGTGCATTATCATTCGCCCTGAAGCAGAATAAGCTATAAAATCAAACATATTAGCAACAATAGACTACAAAATCAGCTTTCGTGGCAAAAAAAATCCCCAGTTCAGAAGATAGTGATTTATTTCGTGCCGCTATCGGAAAAGTCCGCTCGGTAAAGAGCGATAAAATATTATTGAAACAACAGGACAAACCCAAACCTTTCCCCAAACCAACCGCTCCCAATGTGCATGATCATCTGGCTATTACAGCGGAAACGGACATCGGCAAAGTCGGCATTGAAGACCCGCTCAGTTTTACTACGGACGGTTTACAAAAAAACGTCCTGAAAAAGCTGCGTCAGGGTTACTTCGGCATTGATGCGGAAATTGACCTGCATGGTTTAAACAGCCATGAAGCCAAGCGACAATTGCTCAATTTTTTGTATGAGTGCGTACAAGATCGGTGTCGCTGTGTACATATCGTCCACGGCAAAGGTTATCGTTCGGCAGACCAATACCCTATCCTGAAAAACAACATCAACCTGTGGCTACGGCAACATAAAGACGTTCAGGCATTTTGTTCGGCACCGCCCAAAGACGGTGGCAATGGCGCGGTTTTTGTCTTATTGTATTCGACGGAAAGATAGCCACAGGCTTTTAACGATCAGCATTACGCTAATTCGTAATAGTGGGCGCAACTGTTTTTCTTCTAGGTTTTTGCCAAATTTCACCGCACCGGGCGAGCGTCATTTCCTGATGGGTTTTCTGTCCGTCAAATATAACTATAATGGAGCTATCCAAAAGCCGGCCTGTAACGGCGCGGAGTATACTTATCCAATTGATAAATCGCCTAGCAGTCGGCGGCTTAACGCCTTGTACCACCAACTTGCTGCTTCACCTGTATCGGCTGTCCGCATCGCCAGCCAAACCGGTTCGGGTGGACGCGCTTCTTCAACCGCCAACTCAATGAGTGAGCCTTCTTTCAGGTCTTTTGCGATTAATACTCTGGGCAGAAAACCAAACCCTAGCCCTGCGCGTTGAAATTGTATTTTGGTATCGATATTAGGGACGGTAATGCGTTTTTGACCGGATAATAAACCTACAGTTTTGGCTGGGAGCGACCGCGCGCTATCGGCAACAACAATGACAGTATGCGCTTGTAACGCTTCGGTTTTGATCGGTTGATCTACTGTCGCCAAGGGGTGATCGCGCGATACGCAAAGCGCAAAATCAACCGAATCAATTTGCCTGACCTGATAGCCGCTCCAATTGGGACAGTCGCCGACGGCTATAATGAGGTCGGCCCGCTCTTCGCGTAATGCCTCCCATACGCCGCCCATGACTTCTGCGGTTAACCTGATACGGGTCCCGCACTCCAGGCCATTAAAGTCAAACAGATCGTTAATAAAAACCCTGCTGGGAATTAGCGAATCAAAGACGATTCTGAGCTCGGATTCATAACCCGAAGCGATTTTATACAAACGGGATTCAAGATCACCAAACGCATGTAATAACAAGCGTCCTTCATGTAAGAGTGTATGTCCCGCAGCCGTCAGTGAAACTTTGGGGCCGTTGCGATCAAATAATTTGATATTCAATTGATCTTCCAGCTTTCCGACCGCATAGGAAATGGTGGAGGGTACTCTGTGCAATAATTCGGCTGCACCCGACATCGAACCGGTACGATCGATGGCGTCAATAATCTGGATGGCTTCAAGCGATAACTTCATCGTGTTCCTAAATCTATGTTCGAAAAAATCGAATATAAGCAGCAAAATAACTCGTTTTAGATAACAAGGCTTATGGCGTATTCTATAGTCACTCACTTAAAAACAGAAACTTGTAAGGCAAAAGCCAAGCAAATATGTATTCGATAATTTACAAGGAGTCACTCCATGATTGAAGTCCGTTCCGCCCAACACCGAGGTACCGCCAACTTTGACTGGCTATTCTCACGGCATACTTTTTCCTTCGGCAGTTATTACGATCCCAGGCAAAGCGGTTTTTCCGACTTGCTGGTGATTAATGAAGACATCGTTCAAGCGGGCAAAGGTTTTGGCACGCATCCGCACCGGGATATGGAAATCTTTACCTATGTCATCGACGGTGCGCTGGAACACAAGGATTCGATGGGCACGGGATCAGTGATAAAAACCGGCGACGTTCAGCTGATGACTGCGGGAACCGGCATTGCCCATAGCGAGTTCAATCATTCTCAGAGCGAATTAGTCCATTTCCTGCAGATATGGCTGGTTCCTGACAAACAAGGCGTAAAGCCGCGCTACCAGCAAAGCCATTTTAGCCAGACAGAAAAGCAGGGACGACTGCGCTTGATTATTTCGCCCGATGGTGCAGAGGGGTCTTTGTATGTCTATCAGGATGTGCGGGTTTACGCAGGCTGTTTCGAGGCAGACGAACGGGCGCAGTTAACATTGGCGGATAAGCGCTACGCTTATGTCCATGTTGTTCGAGGCATGTTGACGGTTAACGGCGTGGTGCTAAACGAAGGCGATGGCGCGCGCATACGAGACGAAAGCCAAATTGACATACAACAAGGTCACAATGCCGAAGTCCTGGTGTTTGATTTACGTCCACAAGAACAACCCGATCATTAATACGGTATGGACACATTAACCCACGCCACGCCCAATAATGAACAAGTGTTTTTTGTCATTCGCCATCGGCTGAAAAAAGGGAAAGGCAAGCTCGAACAATATGAAAACTGGTTAACGAAAATCGTCCCGAAGGCGGCGACGTTTCCAGGACATTTGGGTGTGCAAATCGTCCGCCCGCCGGAAGGGCATAATGAATACCTAATCGTGGTGCGTTTTGCCGGCATCCATGATCTGCAATTCTGGCAACAATCACCGGAACGCAAGGCCTTAATTCAGGAAATCGCCGCCATTTTGGACAGCGAAGAAGCGATTGATATAAAAACGGGGATTGATTACTGGTTCACCCCGCCGACTGTCGGCAAACATCCGCGCCGCTGGAAACAATGGCTGGTGACAACTTCGGTGATCTGGCCTTTGACGATGTATGTACCGCCAGCAATGGAACCGTTGTTTGCCAGGTATCCGGAACTGGGTGAATTTGGCATACGCCAAGGCGTGTTGGCTTTGGTGATTGTCGGCTTGGTGGTTTACATCATCATGCCGATGTATGTCCGACTGATTGCCAAGTGGTTTTTTAAAAGCTAATCGACTGAAGAGACTGACAAAATCGTAAACTGGCAAATTGACGGCTGTCATTTTTCACGGTTTGGCCCGTGTTATTGGAAAAAATTTTCCATGATGAAATAACCATTATCGGCTTTTCAGGCACCATTTGGAAAAGCCATCAAAACGAGCAAAACTATCTTGAAACACCCAATTGTTTAGGGATGCGTGATGCCGGACAAATCTTCTCGCTGGCATCGGTTTTTATTAACGAAAACGGAGCAAGCTGTCGAGAAATCAAAATAAGCCCGTACCATCTGAAAGAATTCTAACAGCAATATGAGCTATGCAAGTTACGTTTTGGATTTTAAAACTCCACGCCTTGCCTTTTCAGGAAATATTGATTGGGAAATCAATAAGCACGTTTCACTCGGTTTTAGTTACAGTCATTTTTTTGCGGGACAAGTCATCATCGAAGCAGGCGGCCATGCTAGCGATTATGTCAGAACTCAATTAAAGTTGTGTTTTAATAACAGTAAGTTATACAGCGGTATATGAATACCTATCCATTACTAAGACTATACTCATGAGGTAACGCTATGGGCAAAGGGCGACTAGAAGCATTCAGTGACGGGGTGCTTGCCATCATTATCACCATCATGGTGTTGGAACTTAAAGTGCCGCATTCTGCGGAAATTGATGCGCTGGGGCCATTGATCCCGATACTGTTAAGCTATGTGTTGAGTTTTATCTATGTGGGCATCTAC
>SXIP01000259.1 GCA_005772825.1 Methylococcaceae bacterium
ACTGCAACTGCCATAATTGCCACCGTTTGCGTCACCGACAAATGAACGGCACCGCCCGTACCCAGTCATCCATTGCAGTCAGTACCGACAATCTTAACTGGTTGCTATTTAATACCTCCCCCGATATACGCGCGCAACTGGAAGCTTTTCCCGCCATCCAGCCTAAAGAAGGCGTACGCGACACCGGCATCAAGGCTATCATGCTCATCGACAGCCAGATTGACCACACCACCGGCATGCTGATGCTCAGGGAAGGCAAGCCGCTGGATGTGTACTGCACGGAAATGGTAAGACAAGACCTGACCACAGGCTTTCCCTTATTCAACATGCTGGCGCACTACTGCACCATCAATCACCACCCTGTTCCGGTCGACGGCAGCAGCTTTACGATTCCCGCCATCGCCGACTTGCGCTTTTACACCCAAGCCTTAAAAAGCAAAGCGCCGCCCTATTCGCCGCATCGCCATGACCCGCATGAAGGCGACAATATCGGCGTTATCATCGAGCAGATCTCCACCGGCAAAAAAGTGTTTTATTCGCCGGGGCTCGGCGAAATAGAACCCCATGTCATGGCGGCGATGCAGGCGGTCGATTGCCTGTTGGTCGACGGCACTTTCTGGACCGATGACGAAATGTGTACACAAAACATCAGCCATAAGAAAGCCCGCGAAATCGGCCACTTGCCGCAATCGGGGCCGGAGGGCATGATAGAGGTGCTAAACGGCGTCGCAAAAGCACGCAAGATATTGATACATATCAACAATACCAACCCGATTTTGGACGATGATTCCGAGCCGCGTAAAATACTCGATGCTGCCGGCATTGAAGTCGCTTATGACGGCATGGAAATCGATTTATAGTTTTAGCCGGCGCATAAAAGTCTGTTCTCCACGCCATCTCACACACAGGACAACACCATGAGCAATAACGATAATAAAGCATGGACAAAAGAAGAATTTGAAGCAGCCCTAAGAGGCATGGAAAAGTATTACCACATTCATCATCCTTACCATACCCTGATGAACGAGGGAAAACTCACTAAAGAACAATTGCAGGGCTGGGTTGCCAACCGTTTCTATTATCAGGTCAGCATCCCTATCAAAGACGCCAACATTCTGGCCAATTGCCCTGACCGCGAAACCCGCGCCAAGTGGATACAACGCATCCTCGATCATGACGGCCATCCCGGCGACCCCGGCGGCATCGAAGCCTGGATACAACTGGGCATAGCGGTCGGCCTGACACGCGAAGACATTACCTCATTAAAACATGTGTTGCCAGGCGTTCGTTTTGCCGTTGACGCTTATGTTAATTTTGCCCGCCGAGCCGAGTGGCATGAAGCGGCCAGTTCGTCCTTAACGGAACTGTTCGCCCCGAAAATCCACCAGCAGCGTTTGGACAATTGGCCGGAACATTATCCCTGGGTGGACATCGAAGGCTATACCTATTTCCGCAAACGCCTGACCGAAGCCCGCCGCGATGTCGAACACGGCCTCGCGATTACGCTGGATTGGTATAAAACCCGCGAAGAACAGGATCGTATGATACAAATCCTGCAATTCAAGCTGGATGTGTTATGGTCGATGGCGGATGCGATGTATATAGCTTATATTAACAAGATGCCGCCGTATTTTAATATCGAGAAGTAATGGCTGTATTGATATCGATAGCTCGCGCCAACTTAGTTAATTGAATCTGCATGACACAATCAAAATGATTATAAACCCAAACCAGCACATTAAATTCTCCTCAACCCACCGCTTGCAATGGGAAGAAGCCCAACAAAAACATGTGATTCTTTACCCGGAAGGCATGGTGGAGCTGAACCAAAGCTCAGCTGAAATCCTGAAACTCTGTGACGGTACGCGTACCCTTGCCGAAATTATCAGTGAGTTGGAACAGAAATTTGCAACACCGGGTCTGACTAACGATATTACCGCTTTCCTAGAGGTCGCTTTACAAAATGGCTGGATCAACCAAAACTAACATCACGCCGCCGCGCTGGTTGCTTGCGGAGCTTACCTACGCCTGCCCGTTACAGTGTCCTTACTGTTCCAACCCGATTGATTACGCCAATTATCAATCCGAACTGGATACCGAAGACTGGAAGCGCATACTCAGTCAGGCCCGAAAAATGGGCGCGGTACAATTGGGCTTTTCCGGCGGCGAACCGCTGACTCGTAAAGATTTGACCGAGCTGGTCAAACATGCGAGAGAGCTGGGTTATTATTCCAACCTGATTACGTCAGGCTACGGGCTGACCGAAGAAAAAATCATCCAATTGAAAGAAGCCGGACTCGACCATATCCAGGTCAGCATCCAGGCCAGCACGCAAGAACTCAACGACCATATCGCCGGAACCGCATCGTTCGAACACAAAAAACAAGTGGCACACCTGGTCAAGAAACACGGCTATCCAATGGTATTATGCGTGGTCATCCATCGTGAAAATATCCACCAAATGCCGGAAATCCTGGCAATGGCCGAAGAGCTGGGCGCAGATTATCTGGAATTGGCGAATACGCAATATTACGGCTGGGCGCATGCCAACCGCGATTTATTGTTACCGACCAGCGAACAGTTTAAGCAAGCTGAAGTGATTGCCCAGGCTTATAAAGAAAAAGTCGCCGGCAAAATGAAAATTTATTACGTCGTGCCTGATTTTTATGAAGACCGCCCGAAAGCCTGCATGAACGGCTGGGGAACGACCTTTTTGACCATAGCGCCCGACGGCGTGGCGTTGCCTTGTCATTCTGCGCGTGAATTACCGGGACTGGATTGCCCGAATGTTAAAGATTACAGCATTGAAGAAATCTGGCATGAGTCCAAAGCCTTCAATTTTTTCCGCGGCCTGGAATGGATGAAAGAACCTTGCCGCAGCTGTGATGAAAAAGAAAAAGATTTTGGAGGCTGTCGTTGCCAGGCGTATCTGTTAACAGGCGACATGTATAATGCAGATCCGGTGTGCAGTAAATCACCGGATCATGCCGTTATTCAACAAGCCATTGATTCAGCAAAGGCCAGTGCCGCCTTGTCTGCCGTTGAAAAACCGCTGATATTTCGTAACAGCAAAAATTCGCGATTAATGGCCAAGCCTTAGGCGCTTGTTTTACCGCTTAGAAATTGCAGGATACTTCCAGACGAAAAAATTCAGTTAACTTTTAGGCCGGAAGAGACTATAAAACCAATATTCATTCACTGCGGTATATTTAGTTCTAATCTGATGCAAGTATAATCTGCCAGTGATTTCCGCCGCACATAATACACACTTGGAGCACTCATAAAATGCCAAATAATACCGACAAGATGGATCAACAACTGGATGCGCAATTACTGGAGCTGGAAAATCGATTTAATCAGTTTATGAAAGAACTGGAAGAAGACTTTAATTTTGTACCGTCTGCGATTGCTAACCAAAATGACAATGTACAGAAAAAATATGGCGATTACCAAATAGATGATCGGCTGACAAAAATTGAAAAACGTTACGATTCCGTCGATAAAAAATACACCATCCTGCTATGCCTTACCGGAAGCATAACACTGGGTATATTCATCTATCTGGGGTACATGCTGTTCGGTTAAGTCTTGGTAATACAGAGCTTACCGATCCCAAAGACTTTATCGCCTCATATTACGGTTACAACGCTACCCGGTGCAGAATTAAGATAAAACCTGATGACACGAAACCGCAGACACTCCGGGATTTAAACAGGTGCCTGCTACAACCCTGTCCATGGTGTATACAATCCTTCGACATCAACACCAAACATATCCAAGACCCGCCCAACGGTTTCATTGACCATGGCCGCCAAAGAATCCGATTTACTATAAAAAGCAGGCATGGGCGGAAATATGATACCGCCCATTTCTGTCACACTCGCCATATTCCTGATATGCACCAGATTCAACGGCGTTTCTCTGGGCATCACCACCAGACGCCTGCGCTCCTTTAACACGACATCGGCTGATCGTGAAATCAGGTTATCCCCAAAACCATGAGCAACCGCCGCCAGTGTTTTCATCGAACACGGCGCGATAATCATACCTTCGGTTTTAAACCCGCCACTGGAAATACTGGCGGCAATATCGTTAATGCCATGGGTCACATCGGCCAGCTCGACTAATTCCGCGCGCTTCATGGACATTTCATGTTTTAAATTGACTACGCCGGCAGAAGAAATTACCAGATGCGTTTCCCAGTCTTCCTGAGCCTGTAGAATCTGTAACATTCTTACCCCGTAGACCGCACCGGTCGCACCGGTCATGGCTATGATCAAGCGTTTTTTTTGCTTCATTTTGATTATGATATGGTTGGAGATAACATCCCTTCAAGAGATGTTATCGCTGGATGAGCGTCATTCGCGCTAATTTGTAGCTATAGCTTATATAACGGAAGACAACGCCCGTCTTGCAAAATTATCGGTCGCAGACACCAGCGCACTGATCATTTCCTCATTCTGGGCAATGTGCCCGGCATTAGGTAATACGATATATTCAGCGTCGGGAAGAGCTTGATGCAGCTTCATCCCTGCTTCCATTGGACAGAGCAAATCCTGGCGTCCATGAATAATGACTGTCGGTATGTTGGACAGGCGGTGGCAATTTTCAAGAATCTGATTCTCAGTGACAAAATAGTTGTGTATTGCATAATGCAATTCCATACCCACCTGCTTTAGCATCTTCTCGGTCACATGATCGTCTTCGGCAGCCGCCTGGAAAGCATTACCCAAGGCCACCTGTCCGCCCCACGCCGCCCATTCCCTGGCAACACGCCTTGCCGCCAGTTCATCTTTACCCGATAACGTATCCCAGAGTCCCCGGACAAGATTTGCTTGCTTCTGTTCCGGGATACTATCAACCAGACGTTGCCATTGTTCTGGATAAATACGCCCCGCCCCGTCTTTGGTAAACCAGTCCAGATCTTGCTTGCGGGCCAGAAATACCGCACGAATAATCAGGCCGCTGACATGATTGTAATGCTGCTGGGCATACAGCAGCGCCAATGCCCCACCCCAGGAGCCGCCAAAGACCAGCCATTGCTTGATTTCGAGCTGCTGCCGAATCCGTTCCATATCATCAATCAAGTCCTGGGTGCTGTTATTTTCCAACTCACCAAAGGGTAAAGATAATCCACAACCGCGTTGATCAAACAAGATAATGCGATAGATTTCAGGATCAAAAAAACGTCTGTGATCAGGCTTGGTGCCGGAACACGGACCACCGTGCAAAAAAATAACCGGAATACCCGTCGGATTACCGCTTAGCTCTACGTAGACAGAATGTTTACTGCCGGTTTCCAGAAAAAAAGTGTGATAAGGTAGTATTTCAGGGTAAAGAATTTTCATTGTTTATTAACATTAAAGCGTCTGATGGCATGTTCTGCTAGAGTGGGAATATATAAACGCAATCAGCGTTGTACCCGATGAGAGACGTCCTGTATATTTGTTGAATTTGTTTTGTCCGGCTATAAAAATGGGCCGGTATAGATTAGACGCATCATTGGCCTTACACTGCCCCTATTTGGTGCCAAGTATACCATCGATGAATCACAAGCATAAAAACTGAATTTTCATATTTAATGCACCTTCCCGCACTGCTATTTTTAACGGAAATTGCCCAACTTATTCAAAACCCGCAACGATATGACCGATGCCCTGCCCGTCCTATACAGTTTTCGACGCTGTCCCTATGCGATCAGGGCCCGACTCGCGATTGCCTATGCAGGCATCCCTGTTGAAATCAGAGAAGTGTCATTAAAGTACAAACCGGATTCAATGCTGGCAATATCGCCCAAGGGAACGGTTCCGGTATTGCACCTTCCAAACGGCGGTGTCATTGAGGAAAGCATCGATATTATGCGCTGGGCATTAACACAAAATGATCCTGATAAGTGGCAGGCCGTGAGCGCTGAGGCCTATGCATTAATCGAATGGAATGACGGTAATTTCAAATTTTATCTGGATCGCTACAAATATGCCGAACGATTCCCGGAATTTTCTAAACAACATTATCGACAACAAGCAGCCCTATTTTTAGCCGAATTGGAACACAGACTAACAAGCACCGACTATCTGTGCGGCAAGCATTTATCCCTGCCGGATGCCGCCATTTTTCCTTTTATACGCCAGTTTGCCGCTGTAGATGATACCTGGTTTCGATCATCCGGTTATCCGGCTTTAAACAGCTGGCTGGATGCGTTGTTAAACTCGGAATTATTTACCGAAATAATGATTAAATACCCGCCCTGGACCAGCGGTTAAGCACTTTTTGCGGGGTTGAGGATCATCTGTTAAAGGCCCTAAATACAATATGCGGATGACAGTCTGATAAAAAAAACAGTACAATAGCCGACGATCAGAAAGCAGATGTTGAGCTAAGAAATTCCTTTTCAGGTTGATAGGTTTCAATGTTGTAGTTCTGTGTTAACCGTAAGTTTTTATTTTAGGAGTTTCAAAATGGCAACAGGCACTGTAAAGTGGTTTAACAACACAAAAGGTTTTGGTTTTATTGCACCTGCTGAAGGTGGAGAGGACGTCTTCGTTCACCATTCAGTGATTCAGGGTGAAGGCTTTAAAACCTTGGCTGAAGGCCAAAAAGTCAATTTTGACATAGAATCCGGTCCCAAAGGCCTGACTGCTGCAAATGTTTACCCCGCATAGGGCCTGACATCCAGATAAAAAAAAGCTCTTGCCCCTAAAAGGACAAGAGCTTTTTTTGTGTCTTTGGTTTTCTATTTTAAAGGACGGCCTTTAGCATCTTTATCCATGTGCCCGGCCAGTAACAACAGAGACTCTACAAATCCCCAAAGTAATCCATAGCCAGCAGTAACCAGGGTCAACGCCAACTGCGCCAGCGCTATCCAATAATAGCCCAGATAAAGCCGATGCAATCCGAGCCCCCCAAAAAGAAATGCCAGCAATGCGGCCACGTATTTGTATTTGACTGCCTTTGGCTTTTCAAGTATTGCCGCGCCTAACAGATTAACATTGCTTGCCGTCGTTCCTTCCGTGTCAAAGCTGACATCATCACCCTGATCAGGCGGCACTTCAGGCAACCAGTTATCCACATGAAAGGTAAAAAGTTTATCCGCGCTCTTTATCACCCCTGTTTTGCTATCGACATCGTAACTTTCAATATTACCAATCATCTATCTTTTACCTTTTCTAAATATATGGGCACTTTGTATTTTTAGTGTGTGTACCCGTTTCAATTTCATACAACACCCGACTTTGCAGTTATAACCCATGGATCAATCGTTCTGTAAACGAACAGCCAAAACATCACACGTCGCATGATGCAGGACTCCGTTTGCTGTGGACCCCAGTAATAGTGCCCATCCATGTCGACCATGCGAGCCGATAACAATCAAATCAACCGCATTTTCTTTGGCAATCCTGATAATTTCCTGTTTCGGGCTGCCTATCTCCAGCCATAAGCACTCTTCAGGAATATTTAACTGTTCGGCAAGAACAGCAAATCGTTTTTTTGCCGCCGCCATCAATTCCGCCGTCAAATCCAGATCAAAAGGTATGTCCGCCCCATAACCGGCATCAGTGATCGGAATGCTGTCGACGACGTGGACCATGCTCAGCTTTGCCTGAAATTTTTCGGCCAAATCCCTCGCCCTGTTTGCAACAACCGCATCCTGCTCGTAAAAATCCACTGCCAATAATATATGTTTATAGTTTTCCATTATTCCTCCTATTCAACGCCTGCAATTTCAGGAAACAGCATGGACATTACCTGATAAGAGCCCAGCAGATATAAAAGCGCCATACCCAAACAAAAGCTTAAGGATTGCCCCAGAGCATTACGCAGCACATGCGCGATAATCGCCCAATGCCAACCAATCAATCCAAGCATGACCAAAAACACGATTAATCCCCCCTGCCCGGTCATCATTGTAGCCATCCCCGGTAAGGCAAAAAAACCGATTATCGCATCGGTACCGATTAAAGCGCATGCGGTTTGGTAGAACCGCGCCAGCTTTCCGACAACAAACAAGGCAAACCAGCCAAACCCGCCGACCAAGAAAACACCGATCACAGATTGCAACAAGGCATGAAACCAATCAGTGCGGATATTTACTATTAAAAAACCGACGATGACATTAACCACAACCAATGCCCGCAACAAGTTTACCGAATAAGGTATATCCTGAGGGCCTTTTTTAAACAGGCAAATATCAAACAAGAGTTTTATGATGTCATACATTAACTTTTCCTGATAGGCATAAGGTCTTAAAGCTGTATTGACCTGCCCGGTTATTGCCGCGGCTATTATCCATGCAAATCAACATACAGGGAATCACATTTATTTCCGGACCGAACACAAGGTGCGGTGACTGGTGCCTCCGCTACTCATCTGCAATTCAATCGACCTTTAAAATGGCTTAACAACGGCCAGAATTATGATCGCTACTAAAAACAATACCGGTACTTCATTCATCCATCGGTAATAAACATGGGAGTGCTGATTACGGTCATATTTAAAATCAAAAAGCCAAATACCGCAAAAATAGTGATAAACCAGCAATAATGCCAATAACGCCAGCTTGGCATGCAGCCAACCGCTGGAAGCATATAGTCCCCAGGCATAATCGGTCAGCATCCAGATACCGAAGATAAAGGTAACTATCATGCCAGGCGTCATAATGCCGAAAAACAATTTCCGCTCCATCACTTTGAATCGCTCATTACTGATTTCATCGTTACTCATGGCGTGATAAACATACAGGCGCGGCAAATAAAAAAGACCGGCGAACCAAGTGACCATAAATATTAAATGTAAAGCTTTTAACCAAAGCATGGCTTGTCCTTATCGGGTAGAAATTCAATTAAGAGATGACTCAATACGGGTTTTCATGTCGGAAAAATCAAAAGCGCCGGTTGTCTGCAAACCTATTAAACCATCGGGAGTGATCAAAAAGGTAGTGGGCGTCAACATGACGCGACCAAAGGCCAGCGCGTGTTGCGCTGTAATATCCAGCGCGACATTATAGGGTAACTGCCGGGCTTTAGTCATGGCGACCACATGGTTCGGCGGATCGTAGTACATGGCAACGGCAATCATCTCAAGACCGCGATCGTGATAATCGGTGTAAAGATCGATCAAATGAGGAATTTCTTTGATGCATCCGGGGCAATCCGTAGCCCAGAAAGTGACGATAACCGGTTTACCGTGTAACTTTTGCAAGGCGATTTTTTTACCGGTGATCGTGGTAAACGTCACATCGGGCGCCGGAGTATTCGTTTTGGCAAAACTCAACCAGAGCGCCGTCAGAATTAGCCCTATTATCAGCAATCCCAACAATCTGTATTTAATTTTCATCGCTTTTACTTTACCGTTGTCAAGTTCAGCGCCATCCCATCAACCAGCTATCTGCATCTTTCAATACCCGCCAATCAAGTTCATATTCCCGGCCGCTAAACACCGCTTCAAGGATACAGGCAACCACAAACAGTTGTTCATCTTTGATAACGCGGGTAACCCAAAAATGCTTTTCTTTTTTCTGCGGTTTAACCGCTGTCCATTTGCTCAACAGCAATTTATTCGGGTTGATTTGATTATTCTTATTCATGATCTGCCGACAGCGCCTGATTTAATGTCCCGGCAAGGTCCGTGTACTGGAACTTGAAGCCCTGAGCCAACAAACGTTCCGGCACTACGCGCTGACTTCCCAGCACCAGTTCCGACATTTCACCAAGCAGCAACTTTAATAGCCAGGCGGGAACGGGCAGTAAGGCAGGACGTTTTAAACAATGCGCCAGCGTCTCGGTAAATTCGCTATTGGTAACCGGATTTGGCGCGGTCGCATTATAAGCACCCTGCATGGCTTTATCAGTGATCATGGCTTGTGCAATGGCAATCCAGTCCTGCCTGTGAATCCAGGACATCCATTGCCGCCCGCTGCCTAAACGTCCGCCCAAACCCAGCTTGAAAGGCAACAACATGCGCTGTAGCAACCCACCGCCATTGGCGATAACCAGTCCTGTCCTGATCAGGCAAACCCTGACCCCGAATTGCTCGGCGGCTTTTGCCGCGTTTTCCCAATCCGCGCATAGTAGTTGCGAAAAATCTCGCTGCAAGCTTTCTTGGTGAGTAACCGATTGCTCGGTCATTACCTTATCGCCTTGATCGCCATAATAGCCGATCGCAGAACCGCTGATTAACAACTCGGGCTTGACGGTCATACGGGCTATGCAATCTATAAGCTGTCCGGTCAAGCCAATGCGACTATCCCGGATCACTTTTTTACGAGCCTCGCTCCAGCGGGCGCCAAAAATCGGCGCGCCGGCCAAGTTAATAATGACCTGAAAGGAATCCTCCGGCTTCAATTGATCGAGACTACCGAGCGCATCAATACCGGCTCCGCAAGTTTTGGTCACCGATTCAGGATTCCGACTTAAAACCGTCACATGATAACCATCGCCGCTTAAACGTCTAGCCAAAGCACTGCCGATAAAACCGGTGCCGCCCGTAATAAGTACTTTCATAATATTGCCCTCATATTTACTGAACCGGCTGAAATATTGGCAGCAATGCCGTCAACAAGGCAGCGCATTAATCTTGTCGGCTGGAATTATAACTATTGTTCATGTTTTGTACAGATATATCTTGACAATAATTGTTTCAGCTAGTAAGTTATCAACCAAGATTTAGTGGCTTTCCGGCTTTTTTAACCCGATTCAAGCGGAAGCAACCTTAAACCTTATCAACTGCCTTAATCTATATTGATCGATTAGGGAAGTGCTAACCGTCCTCCTCTATAAACCCTCCCAGGCTGTCTACGGGAGGGTCTTTTTCATATACAGGTTAAACAGATGAATGGTATAACATCAAAAACTATGCAAAGCATCAAATTTCTCCTTGAAGCCAACTTCTATCTATCGGTGATCGTATTAATTGTCGGCGGCCTTTTATCCATAACGGAAAGCTATTCCATTTTTGAATTTAATGAAGATTTATATGGCGCCCTGGACAATAATTTACGGATTATGATGCTTTACCTGGCGATGACCGAGATTGTCATTTTCGCTTACTGCTTTTTCAGGAAAAAATTCCAGGTCATGGCTGCTGTCGGTTTTTTCCTGGTCCTGATGGTTGGATCAATGGAATTTTACGGTGAAGTCAACGCGGTTGAGATTGATCCGGGATTTTCGCTGTTTTTTCTTTATACCGGCATATCACATATCCTGTTCGGCGTGATGGTCCACATGGAAAAAAACAGCCCACATCAGTACGACGATGAACCCCGGAAATTATCAAAATAATTATTACACGCAGTTAGTTGACATTATGAAGAAAATTTTTTTACCGATTGCCCTATTACTGGCAAGCTGTGCAGATATACCCGACGGAGTTAGCGCGATAGACGGCTTTGACGCCAAACGCTACCTCGGAACCT
>SXIP01000260.1 GCA_005772825.1 Methylococcaceae bacterium
AATTCGCGAAGCAGCGGCAAGAAAGCGGGTTGAACCGCTTCGAAGCCGCCGTGGAAGCTTCGAGAATCCGCTTGCGCCCTATTTTGATGACGTCGTTCGCATTCATCATGGGCGTGTTTCCGCTGGTGATCGCAAAAGGCGCCGGTGCGGAATCGCGACAATTGCTCGGTACCGCTGTATTCAGCGGCATGCTGGGCGTAACGTTTTTCGGCCTGCTGCTGACGCCGGTTTTCTATGTGGCGGTGCAGGCGCTGGCGCAGCGCTTGCGCCCGTCCGGACACAAGGCGGCTTTGCGTCCTCATAAATCTTCTTCCGGTACAGAGTTATGATTCGGCATATAGAGAAAGCCTCATTAGATTCCCCTCTCCCCAGCCCTCTCGGCAAATGCTCCTGCGTTGCTCTACCTCCTGCATCCATGCAAGTCGTCCCTGAGGGAGAGGGGGCACACGGTCGCTTTATCAATGCCGGTATCTATATCACCTCCCGCACAATCATCGCTTGCCTGGGCGCTACACTGCTAAGCGCCTGTGCGGTTGGCCCCGACTATAAAACACCGGCAGCAAATGCGCCTGCCGGCTTCGCTCATGCCGCACACCCGGAATTCTCGCCGCAAGGCATCGATGCGGCCTGGTGGAAGCTGTTCAAGGATAAGCAACTGAGCGCTTTGGTCGATCAGGCGATTCAACATAATTACGATCTACAGACCGCCCGCGCCAACCTGCTCGAAGCACGAGCGCTGTATCTGGAAGCGGGTTTGAACCTGGCGCCGACCGTGACGTCACACGCCAATTATACCGAGCAGAAACGCAGCGTCAGCGCGCTGAACAACCGCGCCTTCGTGCCGCGCGAACTGAAACTTTATAATGCCGGCTTCGATGCTTTTTGGGAAATCGACTTCTTCGGTCGCGTACGCCGCGATGTGGAAGCAAGCAGCGATGAAGTCGATGCGCAGGAGGCTAGTCTTCGCGACCTCGGCGTCAGCCTGATCGCCGAAGTCGCGAGAAATTACTTCGAACTGCGCGGTCTGCAAAACCAGTTGGAGGTGGCGAAAAAGAACGCCAAAAACCAGATCCAGACCCTGGAAATAACCCGCATCCGGCTTGAAAGCGGACGCGGCACCGAACTCGACACGTCAAGAGCCGCAGCCCAGCTCGATTCCACGCGGGCCATGATTCCGTCACTGGAAAGCGCCATTTACCGCGCTATTCATCGACTTGGCGTACTGACCGGACAACGGCCCGACGCACTGATAAGCAAACTACAGCAACCTCAGCCGCTACCCGGCATTCCCGACACCATCCGTATCGGTAACCCCGCCGATCTGTTGCGCCGTCGACCCGACATCCGCATCGCCGAACGCACACTGGCCGCCGCTACGGCAAGGATAGGCGTCGCCACGGCGGATCTGTTCCCGCGCGTCAGCTTTGTCGGAAGCATCTCCCTAGAAGCCGGCACTTTGTCGGGGCTCGGCGCGGCGGGCGGTGACGCGTATTCCGTTGGCCCCAAGATCAGCTGGGCGGCCCTTGATCTGGGCCGTGTTTATGCCCGCATCAAGGCCGCCGATGCAAGCGCCGAAGCCGGCCTGGCGCAGTACGAGCAAACCGTGCTGAATGCGCTGGAAGAAACCGAAAACGCGCTGGTCACCTTCAATCAAGAGCGAGCCCGGCGCACATTATTGGCCTCAGCGGCTAAAGCCAGCGAAAGGGCCGATGAATTGGCCCACCTGCGCTTCGAGGAAGGCGTCAGCGATTTTTTGACAGTGCTGGATACCGAATTACGCCTGTTGGAAGACCAGGAACGCCTGGCGCAAAGCGAAACCGCCACAGCGACGGCGCTGACCGCGCTTTACAAGGCATTGGGCGGCGGTTGGGAAACCGCTACGGAGACGGGTAAAAAGCCTATATCCAAGTAAGTGAACTACATGCTGTCCACGAAATTCACGAAAAGCGTCAGAGCGTAATCCATGCTGTCGTTACCTTCGTGGATGGCAGCCAAAGTCAGCAATTCTTTCAATCAACGAGACTGACTTCATCACCGACAAAAATCTCGCCTCCGGGACCACGAGTCAGCATCCCGACGGCAAACGTGGGTTTTTCCTGATTAAAGGCGTGGGTCAAAGTTTTCAGGATGGGCAAGTCCCGCTGACCCGAATCAGGATTCGCTTGCGTAGCGAGACATCGGGTCTTGGGTATGACAACATCAAATTTAACCCGGCCTATCTGAATCGCACGCCCTACCCAACTTTGTTCTTCCCAGGCATCAATGCCGTCAATAACAATGTTGGAGCGAAAGCGCCGTTCGCTGAGACAGTCATCCCCGACAGCTGCACCGACCGCGGCCAAGCTTGCGCGGCCATGCAAGGTTATCTGGCCTGCTGCATTATCCTGATAACGCGGTGCAATACCGTCCCCAACCAATTGTAAGGGTAAGCGTTCCGGGTGAGCGGCTAGCACATTGTCGTCCAGCCCAATCAGATAGTTTTCGATAGCGGCGGCAATTTTCCGGCGACCTATAGCGTCCAGCGCGTCATTGACCAGCATTTCTCCATCGATAGTGATGCATAATTTGAGCGTCTTGTGATCAAAACGCAGATGCAGGCGCGCCAGGCCCGGCGTGTTCACCAGCGCAACGAATTCATGCTTGGTACTCCAGACGTCGGGCGCCGCGCTTGAATTGGCGAAACGGAAACCGAGAACCCGGTCGCCGGCGACTCGCCCTTCATCCAGGACGGTTAAACTATCGCAGGCTTCGGGTGTGAAGCCCTTCACGGGATAACGATATAGGGCGACGACGCGGGGCATAGGTGTCTCCATCGTTTATAGCAGATAGGGGAGATAAAGTGTCATTTGATTCCCCTCTCCCCAACCCTCTCCCCGCAGGGAGAGGGAGCTTTCTTCCTTGGCTTAATGGCGGTGAAGCTCCAGGTTGGGAACCGGCGATAGTAGGCTGAGTAGGTGCAGAGGGAGTGGAATGGCTCTTTAGCAATTCCGCCAGCCATAATACGCACTCTTTGGACCACTTGATAGTTGCAGTAGTCGAGGCTTATTTCATCAGCTCAAAAAAGTCCTTAGGCGCGCCACAGATAGGGCATGACCAGTCATCCGGTATATCGGCCCAACGGGTTCCGGGAGCAATACCGCTATCCGGGTCGCCCTTGGCTTCATCATAGATATGCTCGCATTCACGGCACTGGTATTTTTTAAACTCGGACATAGTAATTCTCCTGAATGGATGGGTTAATAAAAATAGATTACACGCTAAAATAGCATACACTTATGGCGGCAGCTAACACCATTGGTCATTTCCCAAACCGACATCGCTGCTTTGCTAGCGGTTAGCAGCAATAATCTGTCGAATGCGTTGCTCCACGCCGTCCAGCTCGTGTTCATAAATCCCGGTGCGATAGCTATCGCCAGTGACGCGAACCAGCGATGTCGGCAACGGTTTTCCTTCCTTGCTGATATTGATGCGAGTGAAAGTGGAAAGTCCCGGTTGCAAATTATGATCCTTCAACTCTTGCGGGTCCAGTCCAATACGCACCTGCACACGTTCGGCAACATGAATAAAATTGCCGGTGGCGTTATCGGTAGGCAGCAGTGCAAAGGTGCTGCCGGTGCCGGGATTGATACCCTGCACGGTACCGTGATAGATCAGCGCGCCGCCATAAGCATCAACCCTGATTTCCGCCGCTTGTCCCGGACGAATGCCGGCAATTTGCGTTTCCAGGAAATTGGCGTCGATCCATAGATCATCGAGAGGCACAATCGCCAGCAGAGGCGCGCCCGTCTTGACGTTATCACCTATCTGGACCTTGCGTTTGGCGACTGTACCGGATACCGGTGCGGTGATATTGCGGCGCTGATAATCCAGGAAGGCATTGCGAACCCGGCTCTTGGCTTTTTCTACGGCAGGATGGCGGTCAATGGCGATACCGCTGACTTGAGCTTCGACGCCGGTTTTTTCAGCCTGGGTTTCACGAATCACGGCTTCCAGTTCACGCATCCGGTCTTCGGCGTTCTGAACCTGTTGTTCGGACACGGCGCCGTCACGGGCAGCGGCTTTAAAGCGGTCAAGATCGTGGCGAACCTGGTTCAGCGCCGCTTCCTTGGCGACAATACGCTGCTTAAGGGTTTCGACCTTCGCGCTCAGACTGACAATACTACGCACTGTCTCGCCCAATTCGGCTTCGGCTTGTTGCAAGGCGATTTTCGCATGGGCGCCGTCCAGCCTCACCAGCACATCGCCTTTTTGTACGGGCTGGGTGTTTTCCGCCAAGATCTCGACGACAGTACCCTCAGTCTGCGCCTTCAGCGTAATCAGGTGCCCTGTCACAAAGGCGTCGTCGGTGCCGACCCAATCTCGGTACATCGTCCACCAATAGCCGAAATAACCCAGACAGGCCACTATGATAGCCAACGTCACCCATTTGAGGCGTCGGTTGCGCTGATGGATGATTTCCCTGGGACGAAGTTTATTTTGCATGGCTGATTTGTTGAGCGTTAGCACTGATTTCGTTGAAGCCGCCACCCAAGGCCTTGCTGGCCTGCACGGCGGTTTTAAACTGCTCACCCTCCAGCGCCGCCAGCCGAAAACGCTGTTGCAGCGTTTCCACGCGCGCAAGCATTGCCTCGGAACGGTCGTTAAGACCGGAGCGGTTGAGACGGTCTGCGAGACGCTGAACTTCGTCGGCCTCGGCAACGATTTGCCGCTGTTCCGTCAACCGGGTGTCGATGTCGCGCCACCGTGCAAGGACATCGGCCACTTCCTGCAACGCATGCAGGAGCGTGCCGTTATAACGTTCCACGACCGCGTCATACCCTGCCTCCTGGAAGTTCAGCCTGGCGCGCAAACGGCCGCCTTCGAAAATCGGCAAGCTGATCGACGGCCCTACCGCATAGGCAAGACTGGCCCCTTGCAGCACGACATCGCTCAGGCTGACGCTGTGCAGCCCGGCGAAGGCAATCAGGTTGACGTCGGGATAGAATGCGCTTTCAGCAACTTTGATTTCCTGAGAGGCGGCTTGTGCATGGAGTTTTGCAGCGCTAAGGTCAGGTCGGCGCGCCAACAGGCGCAACGGCAAATCTGCCGGTAACGCCGGACGATGAGGCATAACGCCGTCTTCGACCACGATACCGCGTCCCCAATCAGGGCCTTTTCCGGCAAGCGCGGCCAACAGGTTTTTCTGCAATTCAACCTCGGCGTTCATACCGGCAGCGACCTGTTGCGCGGTATTGAGCGCCATTTTGGCTTGCAGCAACGGCGCAGTAGCAGCCAGGCCGCTGGTATTAAGTACCTGTTGCAAGGCCAGCAGCGCTTCCCGGTTCGTCACGATTTCTTTCGCGAGCGCCTGTTTTTCGGCGGCGGCCAACAGAGCGAAATAACTGTTGGCGACCGTTGCAGCCAGTAACAATTTGGCATCAGCCAGCTCGGTTTCAACCGCCAACGCCTTACCGACAGCCGCTTCCAGCGCCGCCCGGTCGCGCCCCCAGAAATCCAGGTGATAACGCAATACCAGCGGATTGATCAGTAATTGCCGGAAGTTTTCCCCGGCAAGCTTGGCCTGAACGCTGTTGGCCGAAAATCGTTGAGCGCTGAAGCTGACATTGGCATCGACGGACGGATAAAGTTCCGCCGCTTGCGCGTCAACCAGGGCCTGTGCTTGCCGCAAGCGCGCTGCCGCCTCCTTGAAATTGGGGTTGTCGGCCAATACGAGTGTTATTAGCCGGTTCAATGCCGGGGTTTTGAAGTCCTCCCACCAGGCCTGTCGCGGCCATTGCCCGTCAGCAGTCAGTGATGAGCGGGCCGCCGCCAGTGTCTGCGACATGTCCGGCAAGGTCATTATCTCGGCACGCTTGCCGGTATCGCCGAACCAGGCGCAGCCCGTCATCAAGGCTAAAACGGTAGCCAAACCTGCTGCAAAGGCTAAAAACCGGTATCGAAAAGCAAATTTCATCAGGGCTCCTCAACCAGTATTTCTTGCTCTTCACGGCGCCGTGCCTGCCCCGCTGTACGCCTCGCAGGCTGCCGGGTCGGCTCGGCAAGCCAGACCAGCATGGACAAACCAACAAATACGCAGCCCGCAATCCAGAAAGCATCATTCATCGCGTGAATAATCGCGTTCCGGCTTGCCAGTTTGGCGAGCCTGGCAAGCGCCATGGATTCGCTATAGCCAGCTTCAATCAAAGGTTCCAATGTTTGCTCAAACCTTGAGTCGAAAATACCGTGGGTTTCGGCAAACCGCGTCATATGCAGCGGCGCCCGTTGATAAAGTACAATACCTTGCAAGGTGATACCTATAGCACCGGCGGCGATACGCATCAGGCTTGCCAGTTCCACGGCCCGCCATTGCCGCTCCGGCGGCAATCCATGCAGCAGCAAGGCGGTCAGCGGCACAAAGAAACTGCCGAGGCAAGCGCCTTCCAGCAGTTTGGGCCAGAATAATTGGGCAAAAGCATCCTGGTCATCGAAGCGGCTCAGCCAGAAATAGGTCGTCGCAAAACCCAGGCAATTCAACGATGCCAGCAGGCGGGCGTCAAAGCGCTTGACGATTTCGTGAAATACGCTCGCCATCGGCTTGGCAAAAATAGCCATCGGCAGGAACACCAGGCCGGCCAGCAACGATGAATAACCGAGCGCCAGTTGCAACTGCACAATCAACATCGATAACAAGCCCTGGGCAAACAGAAAGCCCACGAATAGTACCAATACGCCTATAGTGAAATTACGGTGTGCAAACAGGCGGATATCCACGAATGGGCGGCACACGCCTAACTCCCAGATCACCCAATAAATCAGCGTGACGACGATGAAAAAAATCAGGCCGTTGATATACCTGGAGTGAGTCCAGTCCCAGTCGTTACCCTGGTTCAGCAAGGTCTGAACAGCAAACAGGATCAGCGTAATCAGCACAAAGCCGACACTATCGAAACGATGCCGGAGTCGCCGGCTGCCGCGTTGATAGAGCAATGCGCCGACAATGCCGGCAATGGCCAGCGCTATTGGAATATTGATCCAGAATAGCCAGCGCCAGCCGAGCGTGTCGGCTATCCAGCCTCCGACCGGCGGCCCGAACGTGAATGGCGTCAAGGTAAAAACGCTCCAAATGCCGATGCCGATGGATTTTCGTTTATCCGGGTATTCCTTGATCAACAGGGATTGGCCCAAAGGCAGCGTCATCCCGCCGGCAAAACCCAACACGATGCGCCCGGCCAGATAACTGTAGAAACCGGTCGCAAGGGCGCAAATCATAGAGGCCAGCGCGTAAACAAAAAATGCCGCAACAAAGGGGCGATATTCACCCATGCGCCGCGACAACCAGCCGCCGACCGGGAAAGCGAGCGCCAGACCGATCATGTAATCGGTCTGGGTCCAGGTGGCGAAGCTGGGCGGAATGCCCAGGCCTGCGGCAACCCGAGGCAGCATCGCGATGTAAGCGCCGGCATTGAATATAACCAGCGCATGACTCAGGCCCAGACAAAGATTGAACAAGATGAAGCGCCAGCCCTGGAGCGTTTTATCATAGAGGCTGGTCATACGATTTCCTGCTCGATCATCCGAGGCTTGGGCGAATGCTTACAAGCGCCAGCCAATGTCATTCAAGCCTTGTTTTAAAAGCTGCGAACTCATTTCCGATACCAGTTGCTTAAACGGCTCGCTGTCCCGATGAATCCAAGCTTGCCCGGCCTCCTTGACGGTAAAATCCCGTGCATGGGTGCGGGCAATGACTTGCCCGGTCTTGGGATTAATCAGTTTCATCAGCACTTGTATTGATGTTTGTCCTTCAAAAATCCTGTAGCTTCCCAAGCCCAGCTCCAGTACCGCGTCAACCCCGGCATACGGTTTATAATCGGCCTCCACCGCATCCTGCCCATACCATTTCACAATCGCATCATGCCAATAATTCAACCCCGCATTGCGATCCGCATCGGCCATAGGCAAGCGATAATAATCACGGCTCATAACGGCTTTTACGTTGCTCGCGCCAAGTTGCGTCATCGCCTGCCGCGCTAAAACGAGCGTCGGCGTCCAGGTCTGTTCCGTTCCGGTGCCGATCATGAGGCTCGGTGTCGCCCGTTCATCCACGATAACCAGATCCTGCTCATCGTCGGGCGCACTGACCCTACCGGCGATAGTGACTCCACCTGAAGTTTGGTAAATTTTTGTCGGCGAGGAATACTCTACAGCCATGTTCCGGTAATGCGCATACGCCGGTATGCGCTGTTCGATAGGGTCGGGAATAATTTCCAGAGGCGGCGATTCGACCGGCACAATGAGGACAGTACCGAGCTTATCGATTTCGGCAACGGGCGGCTTGATTGAATACGCCCAGCAAGCGCTTAACAGGACAGCCAGAACGACGGTAAATCCCTGTTTGAATATACGAAGCTTTAAAGATGATTGATTAGACGATGTTTGCATGAGTGACTCTCCCAAGCGCCGGTATTATCAAATCGGCAATAATAGTTTCGAGTCACTATAAGAATTCAGTTAATATAAGGCAAACGATTTTTATTGAACTTTAATATCGACAAATCCGATACCAAATACGATGGATATTGATCAAATCAGAACTTTTTTGAGCGTCGCCGCCAACGGCAGCTTTCTGGAAGCCGCAAACAGGCTGTATGTCACGCAGTCAACCGTGAGCACGCGGATACAACGCCTGGAAGCTTATTTGGGCGTCCCCCTGTTTGTGCGTAATCGCTCCGGGGCGACCTTGACACTGCAGGGACGGCGCTTTTTACGTCATGCCAAATCGCTACTGTTAACCCTGGAACAGGCACGACACGACATCGGCTTGCCCAGCCGTTTTCGCGCCTGTATTACCATAGGGGGGCGGATTGCCTTGTGGGAAGCGTTGTTACCGGAATGGATCGGCAGCATACGCAAACAACTGCCGGATATTTCGATACGCAGCGCGATTGGTTTTGAAGAAGATTTAATGCGCAGCCTGATAGAAGGCTCAATGGATATAGGCATGATGTATACGCCGCAACACAGTCCCGGCCTACAGGTTGAACATTTGTTCGATGAAACACTGGTGCTGGTGACCACCGATCCCGATAAACGTTGGCCCAATGAAGGCTACATCTATGTCGATTGGGGGCCGGGATTCTACGCCCAACACAGCAATAGCTACCCTAACCTGGAACGCCCGGCCCAGGTAGTCAATATCGGTTGGCTGGCCGTACAGTTAATTCTCAGCAACGGCGGGTCGAGTTTTCTGCCCAGCCGCCTTGCCGAACCGCTGATTAAAGCCGAAAAGCTGTTTCATGTGCCTAACAGTCCGCAATTCAAACTACCGGCTTACATGGTTTCGCCCCGCGATAATGATTCGGTCGTATTACATCAGGTACTCGACCATTTACGGGCATTGGCCGCCATTGAACGACAGAAAAACTATTTATAACCGCCAGTTCAATGAGGATGGGGCGATGGAACATCCGACAGGATAAGGACGCTATACAGGGTATTGAAGTGAAATAGACTTTCGCAATCCACCGCAGAGCAGGGTGCGCGTATTGTTTACGTTGATTTGATAATGATTGAAAGAGTACGCACAGCACACCTTCTAAATTGAAAACCCACCCGCGGCTGATATTCACCCTATTTATATCAGCCGCGGACGCTTGGTCATGGAAATATTATGCAGCGACTCCGCCCACCGCAGCCAACATAGTCGCCAATTCGCCTTTTTTGTACAAATCAATAACGATGTCGCAACCCCCGACCAATTCGCCGTTAATATAAAGCTGCGGATAGGTCGGCCAATGGGAATATTCTTTCAGGGCCTCACGCAACTCAGGGTCTTCAAAAATATTTACATACATATATTTTGCATGACAGGCATCCAATACCTGCACGGTTTGACCGGAAAAGCCGCATTGTGGAAAATCAGGTGAACCTTTCATGTACAGGACAACCGGATTATTTTCAATCTGATCTTTAATTCTTTCTATCACGTTCATAGTCGTAGCCACTCAAGTTAAGTAAAAGATGACTGATTTTATCAACTTTAAGCGACTTAAAAAAGCAATTCTTGCAATCTCGAGCTTGCCTGATAACGGATTGAAACTTATAATCGAGCATTTTTCTATCGGCTGGCAGATTGCAAGCTGATTTCGTTTACAGGCAGACGCTATGACCAGCCACATTATGCCAACCTATGGACGCTTGCCCGTGACCTTTGCCAGGGGTGAAGGCGCATGGTTGTGGGATGAAAACAATAACCGTTATCTGGATGCCTTATCCGGCATAGCCGTGTGCAATCTGGGACACGCCCACCCGGCCGTGCATAAGGCGATCTGCGAGCAAAGCGGAAAACTCCTCCATACCTCTAATTTATACGGCATCGCCGTACAGGAACGTCTGGCTGATAAATTGACGGAAAAAAGCGGCATGGATAACGTGTTTTTCTGTAATTCCGGCGCTGAAGCCAATGAAGCATCCATTAAACTAGCACGTAAATATGGTCACGAACTGGGTATCGATAAACCGGCCATCATCGTCATGGAAAAAAGCTTTCATGGCCGTACACTGGCAACACTCAGCGCTACCGGCAATGCCAAGGTGCAACAGGGCTTTGCGCCGCTGCTCGAGGGTTTTGTACGGGTGCTTTATAACGATGTCGATGCCGTTCAACAAGCGATTGAGCAGGATAAAAATATTGTCGCCGTATTAGTCGAACCGATACAGGGCGAAGGCGGCGTCAATATCCCTGCCCCGGACTATCTGAACCGGATACGCGCGCTGTGCGACCAGCACAAGCTGTTAATGATGCTGGATGAAATCCAGACCGGCATAGGACGTACCGGAAAATTTCTTTGCTTTCAGCACAACAACATTCTTCCCGACGTCTGTTCCCTGGCCAAAGCACTGGGTAATGGCGTGCCCATCGGCGCCTGCCTCGCTCGCGGCAAGGCGGCGGAAATATTAACAGCCGGTTCTCACGGCTCTACCTTCGGCGGCAACCCGCTGGCCTGTAGCGCGGCATTAGCGACGCTGGAAGCCCTGGACCAGGAAAACCTGATAGAACTGGCCGAACAAAAAGGCAACGCTATTTGCAAGGGCTTTACGGCGCATTTGCAAGACAACAAGCATGTGGTTGATATTCGCCACAAAGGCATGATGATCGGCATTGAGCTCGACTACCCGTGCGCCGATTTAGTCAAATCCGCATTGGAACGGCATTTATTGATCAATGTCACCAATGAAAAGACCATCCGTTTACTGCCACCGCTAATTATGGATGAACAACAGATCAATCAACTCGTAGAGTCCTTATCGACTCTAATTGAAGAGTACACAGGTCAATTACCATGATTAAAACAGATAACCCGACTCTCAGACACTTTACCAGCTTGCTTGATGTATCGGGCGACGAATTGCGTCGTCTAATCGAGCGGGCGATAGAACTGAAAAATAACCGCGACCCGGATTACCAGCCGTTAAAAGGCCAAGTGCTGGCGATGATTTTTGAAAAATCATCAACCCGCACGCGCATTTCCTTTGAAGCGGGCATGACGCATTTTGGCGGCAGCGCATTGTTTCTGTCACCGAGAGATACGCAATTAGGGCGCGGCGAACCGTTGCAGGACAGCGCCAAAGTCATCTCAAGCATGGTCGATTGCATCATGCTCAGGACCGACAAGCACGAAACGGTAACCACATTCGCGCAACATTCCAGCGTTCCGGTGATTAACGGCTTGACCGACCAGCAGCATCCTTGCCAGCTATTGGCCGACATGCAAACCTGGTTTGAGCATCGCGGCGACATTCAAGGCAAAACCGTCACCTGGATCGGCGACGGCAATAATATGTGTCATTCCTATATTCATGCCGCGACGGTTCTGGACTTCAACTTACATATTGCCGCACCGGTCTGCTATGAGCCGTCAAAAGCCATTGTCGAAGCGGCAGGCACCCGTATCAAGTTCTTTAATACCCCGTTAGATGCCGCGAAAAATGCCGACCTGATTGTTACCGATGTCTGGGCGAGCATGGGCCAGGAAGACGAACAAAAACAGCGCATTCGCGATTTTAAAGACTACCAGGTCAATGCAGCTATCATGAATGCAGCACATAGTGACGCCCTGTTCATGCACTGCTTACCGGCGCATCGAGGCGAGGAAGTCAGCAGCGAAGTCATAGACGGCCCGCAGAGCATTGTCTTTGATGAAGCGGAAAACCGACTGCACGCACAAAAAGCATTGCTGGAATTTCTACTATGCGGAAAAAAAAGCTAGAATTGATCTTGATTTAGACGACCTTCATCAAACGACTAACCTACAGAGATTCCAGTGAAAAAAATACACCGTTCGTTTTTGGTTTTACTTCTAACTTTTGGTTCGGCCCATGCCGAGATAGCTTATGTAACGGACGATTTCAATTTATCACTCAGAAGCGAGGCCAGCGGTCACGGTAGAGCTTTAAAATCGCTGCCTACCGGAACCTCGGTAACCATCGTCGGCAAACCGACCAAAACCGGATTTGTCCGCGTTCGCCTGATTGACGGTACCGAAGGTTACATGAAACTTCGCTACCTGAAAAACGAGCCGCCCGCGCATGATGCAGCGGATATAGCCAGCAAAAACCTGGCCCTGCTACAAGCGGAAAACAGCTCCCTGAAGGCGGAGCTGGCCTCGGTAAAGGCCTCCATTACACCGGGAACGTCGCTGGAGCAATCGTTAGCGAACGAACGTGACCAGTTAAGCCGGGAACTTAACGAATTAAAAAAAACCGCCTCCAGCACCGTCCAATTAAAAAGCGAGCGTGACGAACTTCAGGAACGCGTAGTCAATGTTGAAAGAGACCTGCAACAATTTAAACTTGAAAACGATTCCCTGAAAAACACTGCCAAACAGGACTGGTTTTTATACGGCGGCCTGCTCGCTCTTTTCGGCGTCATTTTAGGATTTATCCTGCCCAAACTCAGCTGGCGACGTAAAAGCAGTTGGGATAGCTATTAACATCAATCACACGATACACCACGGATACTGACACCTAAAACTGCGCAGGAAACTTGCCTGCGTTCCATCTCAGTGTGCCGTTTTCATTCACCTTTCACCCAGGAATTGCATACATGGCTCATTCAGATGACCACAAGCCGGATAGTCACAACACCCGCCCCTATTCTTCTCTCGTCGTTGACGGCATGGAGCGCGCACCGAGTCGCGCCATGTTGCATGCGGTCGGCTTTAACAATGAAGACTTTAAGAAGCCGCAAATCGGCATTGCTTCAACCTGGAGCATGGTCACGCCTTGCAATATGCACATCAACAAGCTGGCTGATGATGCGGCGCTGGGCGTAAACAACGCCAACGGCAAAGCGGTTGTTTTTAACACCATCACCATTTCCGACGGTATTTCCATGGGTACGGAAGGCATGAAATACTCGCTGGTATCCCGTGAAGTGATTGCCGACTCGATTGAAACTGTGGTCGGTTGCCAGGGTTTTGACGGCGTTGTCGCTATCGGCGGCTGTGACAAAAACATGCCGGGCTGCATGATTGCGATTTCACGACTGAATCGCCCCGCTATCTTTGTTTATGGCGGCACGATACTGCCGGGTTGCCACAAAGATAAAAAACTTGATGTGGTTTCGGTCTTTGAAGCCGTTGGCGCCAGAGCCAACAACAAAATAGATGACGCCGAGCTGGCCGAAATTGAAGCCAAGGCGATTCCTGGCGCCGGTTCCTGCGGCGGCATGTACACTGCGAACACGATGGC
>SXIP01000261.1 GCA_005772825.1 Methylococcaceae bacterium
CCGCCGCTCACTATTACGATCCAACCAAGGCCCGATCAACTGATTTCAATGGCTTCTGGGAATTTGTTGCGGGTCCGTTAAATGCCGGTACTTTCGGCCCTAATAGCAAAGACGGTACATTCGGTCTGCAAGCCGTATTCGAAAAAGCCCCTCTTCCAGGTCAGATCAATCTGTCGCCTTATGCCGGTTTGCAATTCTTCGGTGAAGTTAATATCGACAAAGTAAGCCAAGCCATGACCGTGGATTTAAAAGATCTCAATGGTGATTCTGTATTCAGCAAAACACTCAACGCAGAATAACCACCGGGAGCCTCAACTGGTTATGTAAAACCACAATACTTAACCAACCCTCGCCCGGAATTTACAGGCGAGGGTTTTTTATGTCGATATTCCTATATCCCTTCAAGCCATGCCCTTTGACGACTATGCGCTTGGCAAATACTGACACATTTGTTTAATGCTATGGTAATCATCCGGTAACACCGTGTTGCAATAATCCGGGAGCTTTATAACCACTATTTCGAGGCTCTCAATGACAAAAACACACCTGATACCCTTTTTATTATTACCCTTGTTTGCAGCCCCGGTTGCGCAAGCGGACATAGACCTGATCGCCATCGGCAAAATCCCCGGCAATTACCAGGATATGTCAACCAGAACTGCGGCCTTGCTTGAAAACGGCGTTGCCGGCAACATTCTGGGCGGCGTGGGTTCCGGTCTGGCTTATGCCGGCGGCAATGTTTTTCTTGGCGTACCCGATCGCGGACCTAACGCCACGCCGTATAATCCCGCTATTGACGACACCACGTCTTATATCAATCGTTTTCAAACCATCAACCTGTCCTTAGCGCCGAATCCCGGCTATCACCCATCAAAAACGGGTTCATTGCCTTATATCCTATCGCCCTTTCTTAGTGCGACGACCCTGTTATCCAACAAGACGGCGCTGACTTACGGCGTTAACGGCGCGCCTGCGTTAAATACTGCAAATAAATTTTATTTTAGCGGCCGTTCGGATAATTTTGACGCCGCCAAATCATCCACAAACCCACGCAATGCTCGTTTGGATCCTGAAGGCATCCGCGTGTCCAATGACGGCAAAAGCGTGTTTATCACCGACGAGTACGGCCCTTATGTGTATCAATTCAGCCGCATCACCGGTAACCGTATCAAGGCCTTCAAGCTGCCCGCTTACTACGCTGTCGCTAATGTAACGCCGGTGGAAGACACTGAAATTGCAGGAAACACCTCAGGCAGACTAACCAACAAAGGCATGGAAGCTTTAGCCATTACCCCGGACGGCGCCACCCTGGTCGGCATGATGCAGCAAAACCTGATTCAGGACACCAAGAAATACGTGCGTATTATCACGATAGATATTGCCGACGGGACAACTCATGAATACGCTTATCTGTTGACCGACGGCTCCAGCGTCAGCGACATCCTGGCCATTAACAATCATGAATTTTTGGTCGATGAGCGTGACGGTAGCGGTTTGGGCGACGGCAGCGCGGCTGTTACCAAAAAACTGTTTAAAATCGATCTGGCGGGCGCAACTGAAATCAGCACACCGACTATCGGCGCAGGCACACCGACCGTCGGCAAAACCTTATTCCTGGATGTCGTTGCTCAATTGAACGCAAACGGCGTCACGTCAGACAGGATTCCGGCTAAAATCGAAGGCGTTGCCTTTGGTCCCGATCTGGTTGTTGAAGGAGTAAACAAACATACCCTGTTCATCGCTAACGATAACGACTTTTTACCGGCTGTCGGCGGTATCGCCAACCCTAACCAGTTCTTTGTCTTCAGCGTTGATGAAGCCGACCTGCCTGACTTCGTACCACAAACCATCGCACCTATAGCCTCTGATGATCATGATCATGGTTAACCGATAGTTTAGGTATTCAATACGCGTTACACGCGCGTCACCTACCGGAGTTCAAAGTTAGCTTTGAACAGCCAAAGCCAGCTTTGGACTCCATCTATTGAAAATAAAATGGGGAGTAATTTTTGCGAGTTAACTTAATCTGTGAATCTGTGGCGGTTTATTGATTACGGATTACCTACTACCGATAAGTCGCAAAACGATTCAACAGTTTTTCCAGTGCGTTATCATCCTCGGTATCAACTGTGATCAGATCGGTCTGCTCCTGATCCGACAACGGCTCTGCCGAGCGTTGCTGCTGTTGCAGGACTTCAACCGTCGCTTCCGAGGCATCATGTTGCCGCTGATGGATACGTCTTGCTAATGTTTCATCGGATGCGTGAAAATCGATAATAAAAAATGCTACGCCCTGCTTTATGGCAAGCTGCCGAAACAAATCGCGCCGTTCTTTTTTAAGAAAGGCTGCATCGATAATAACCGGGAAACCGGCTTCAAGTACCCCTTTTGCAAGCACGGCAAGATGACGGTAGGTAAGCTCCCCGGCATTCTGCGTATACAGTCCGTCGTTAACAGCACTGCCGCTACTATCCTGGCTTCGGTAACCAAACAAGCGTTTGCGTTCGACATCCGAGCGTATCTGTATCGCGCCGATGTATTCGGCAAGCCCGGCTGCAAATGTGGATTTACCGGAACCCGAATAGCCGTGAGTAATAATCAACGCAACCTCGCGGCTTTTGGTGAAGCGCTCGGCAAGATCGGCATAAAGCCCATAGTCGATGCAGGCGTCATTGTGCTGCTGGGAATTGCGCAACAACGACACTTTAGCACGTACCATGGCGCGATAAACCAGGTAATAGGGCAATAAAGCCAGCCCCTGATAATCGCCGGTGCATTGAAGATAACGATTGAGAAAACGATAGGCGTAGGCTTTCTGGCCGAAGCGTATCAGGTCCAGGATTAAAAAAGCCGCTTCGCTGACGACATCGACCCAACGCAGCATCGGATTAAACTCGATGCAATCGAACGGCGTCACTCGACCGTTTATCAGAGTAATGTTGCCCAGATGCAAATCGCCGTGACATTCGCGCACAGCGCCTTGCTGTTTACGCCGTTGCATTAATTCGGCTTGTTTACACCATTCGTTATGATGCCAAGCTTCGAGTAACTGAAGTTGCTGCTTGTGCCTGTCATCATTAAGCAAGGGCCTGATATGGTCAAAATTCTCGATACACCAGTGCCGGATATTTTCACTATCTCCGTAAGGCGAATCTACTCCGGCTTTTGCAATCGCTTCATGAAAGTCGGCAATAATATCGGTCAATTGATCAATCGCATCGACGGCCAATTGCCCGTGTTGCGCCCGCTCGTCCAGCGTGCAGCCTGTAGGGAATTGAAGCATCTTGACGGCATATTCGATGGCGTCACCTTGGCCGCCCATTTTCGGCTTATCCACTGTGCCGGTTATCGGCACGACTTCGAGATACAAATCTGCCGCCAAACGCCGGTTAAGCCGCAATTCTTCCCGGCAAAAAAACAAGCGTTTTTCCAGCGTGGAAAAATCCAGGAATCCGAAGTTAACCGGTTTTTTAATTTTGTAGGCGTACTGTCCGGTCAGTAATACCCAGGAAATATGGGTTTCAATCAAGTTGACGGAATCCACCTGATGATCGTAAGCGCCTGCTTCGCACAATGCATTGATCAAGGCGGCGCCTGAATCCGTTGCTGTTTCGGTGATCGATGTCATGTTCATTTAACGCTCAATTTTTCAGGTGATCATAAGTCGTGGAGGTGGCGGCGTTAGCGGCAAGCCGAGGTTGCCGGTTTATTTTGTCCGCTTACTGTCATCATTAGCAAGTGTTATCATCATAAAAGCAAGACAACACCCTAGCCGACAACTTTTATATGCAATGGTCACAAGCAAGCGGATAGACTACAATTAATCCATATCCAGCCGGGGCCTTAATTTTCTTCTGGCCTGACAATCACTTAAAGGAATTCAGACCGTGAGAAACTGCAAGCATTTTATCCAGACGCGCATCAAAGAGTTTGTTCTGCCGCCTTTTCGCGACGGGCTGATATTAGGCAAAAACTCCCCGATTGGCAGCAAGGCTATGCGTCAAGCCCTGGAATTATTGGTCGCTACGCCTTTCGAGCACATCGAAATAAACGATGATGTTATTCAAGATATTCTCATCAGAAAAACGCTGTTAAAGCGGATATCACAAGACAAAGTAGTCGAATTTGTGCTCAAGAGCATTAAACCGTTTATGAGCGAAGATGAAATTCTTTATCTTGAACTGGATGTTGAGGTTCAATTTGAGGCTGAATTATAACGCTGTCCATTTCATAACCTTAAATGCAAATAACATATAAGCCATTGTTTTTACTTAATCACGCTGCATCCATATTAATTTTTATCGACATGCCGGTCTCATGAAACAACTCATCGCAGCAGATGCTTATTCTGAAAATGTCATACCGGTGCGCGCCGACGCCAGACCCACGCCAAATCGTACCGCAGGTTCAATTTACGCGGTATTTTCAACGGCGACACTCGGCGATGAAGAAGGCGTATTTCAGGGCATTGTGACAGACAGGGATATTTCCTATTCACCGCACCGCATTTTTGCAGACTTGCTCAACCCGCATCCTCTGGCGCCAATTACCGATGATACTCCCTTAACCCAGGTAGAGGACTTACTAAGCGGCTCTGAAGATGCGTTAGCGGTTGTCGATAAAACGAATACTTTTGCAGGCGTTGTTACCCATACCAGTGTCCTTAAGGCATTGCTGAAGCGCGAACGGGAGTTGTTGATGACAACACAAGAGCTTAATCAGCAAATCGCGGAAGATCGCCAGCACCTTGCTTTATGGTCCAATCGCTTATCCGAACTCCACGGCGCCTCGCGAACATTATTGAGCGTGTTGTCGCATACCCAGATTGAAGACGATATTTTGCAATCCGGCATTGAAGCCTTGTGCAAGCTGCTACAGGCGCGCTACGGCGCAGTCGGGCTGATTAACGAAGCAGGCCAATTAACGCATTTCGTGCATACCGGCATGACCGATGAACAAGTCAAGCGTATGGGTCATGCGCCTGAAGGACGGGGTTTGTTGGGCGCGGTTATTCATGAAAACACCGCCATCCGTCTCGATGATTTAACGACAGATCCGCGTAGTGAAGGGTTTCCGGACCATCATCCTGTCATGAAATCGTTATTAGCGGTGCCTATATCGAGTTTGGGCCGTGTCTATGGGCGGATTTATCTGTGCGACAAAATCGACGACTCACCGTTTGACAACGAAGATGAATTGCTGGCGATGAGTTTCGCCACCTCGCTTTGCCTGATACTGGATAACGCCCGTGAGGTACAGGAAATCAAGCGTGGACAACAGCATTTATACCAATTGGCGCATTTTGATACGCTCACCGGATTACCGAACCGGGAATTGGCTTATGACCGAATTCATCAAGCCCTGGCAAACAGCCGTCGCAAACGGACCAAACTGGCCATCCTTTTTGCCGACCTCGATAATTTCAAGCACATCAATGATTCGCTCGGCCATTCTGCCGGTGATGAATTATTAAAGGCTGTAGCGTTAAGGCTGACACAGTGCATACGCGAGAGTGATACCGTTGCCAGACTGGGAGGCGATGAATTTCTGATCTTGTTGCCGGATATTGAGCTCGTTGAAAATATCATTACCGTTGCCAAAAAAATCAAGGACACCTTACAGCCGATTTTTAAAATCAATAATATGGAAATATTCGTCACTATCAGTATAGGCATCAGTGTTTATCCCGATGATTCGATGAACATTGAGGAATTGCTGCGTGATGCCGATACGGCGATGTATCATGCCAAAAACAACGGACGCAATAATTTCCAGTTTTTCACCACGCAAATGAACGAAGTCGTACAAAAACAATTGCGTCTGACTTCGCTGTTAAGCCAAGCTCTTGAGCGGAATCAATTCCTGCTTCACTATCAACCCCAGGTTGATGTAATCAGCGGTAAAATGCTCGGCGTGGAAGCCTTGATACGTTGGCAAAGCAATGAACTGGGCCCTATATCGCCGGCTGAATTTATTCCTGCCGCTGAATCATCGGGTTTGATCATAGCGATTGGCGACTGGGTGTTGATGTCCGCCTGCACACAAGGCAAACAGTGGCTGGATGAAGGCTTACACGAATTACGCATGGCCGTTAATATGTCTTCCGTCCAGTTTCAACAGCCTCATTTTCCGGCAAGATTGAAACAGATCCTGTCTACCACCGGTTTTCCGGCCACCTTACTGGAACTGGAAATTACCGAAAATATCATGATGTCGGACAAAAACGCCATCATCGCTATCCTGGATGAACTGAAAGCGCTGAATGTCAAAATTTCCATTGATGATTTCGGCACCGGCTATTCCTCACTGAGCTATCTCAAACGGCTGCCTATCGATCAGGTCAAAATAGACCAATCCTTTGTTAGGGATATTGCCAGCGACCCTAATGATGCGGCCATCATCACGGCTATTATCGCGATGACCTACGGTCTCAATCTGGATGTAATCGCTGAAGGAGTGGAAACGCAAGCGCAGCTCGATTTTCTTATCAGCAAACAATGCTATAAAGCACAAGGTTACTACTTTAGTAAACCGGTCGCGTCTGAACAAATAGCCGCGCTTTGGCACAAGGGGTTTAAACCGTATCCTTCCCACTTCGACTCAGGAGATTATCATGAATGAAAACAAAGCAGTTGCCGGTGAAAGCATCAATACCGTTATCGCTCTATTAGCGGACGATACGGATTTTCAGATTGTCGCCGAAGATGCGCCGGTGATGTTATGGTTGACCAATGCCGAAGGCAAGGTGATTTTTACCAATTCAAAATGGAAAAAGTTTGTCGGCGCCGTCACCGAGGGGCATTTAGGCGGAGACGCATGGCTGCTTGCATTACATGCCGAAGACAAGGAACACTGCCTGCAGATTTTTAACGAGGCCTTTCTTTCACACCAGCCGTTCCAGATGGAATATCGCCTGCGTCGTTTTGACGGGCAATATCGTTATATTCTTGACATGGGCGAACCCTATATCAACAAGGAAGGCCGCTTTTCCGGTTTTATCGGCTCATCTGCGGATATTACCGATCGCAAGAATTACGAAAACCAGTTGCGGCTTTCGCAACTGGAATTGACGCAGCATAATCGCGAAATGGCGTTGATCAACGAGCTGAACTCGTATTTACAGGTCTGTCGTTCGCTGGAAGAAACCCATTCCATTGTGCATCATTACGCAAAACAGATATTTACCGATCAGACCGGTGCGCTATACCTGTTCGATGAAAGCCACAACACGGTGGAAGCCGTAGTTATCTGGGGCGATGAAAAATTTTTTTCATCGCCGGTTATTTCGCCCGATGATTGCTGGGCTTTGCGCCAGGGTCGGTTACATGTTGTTGAGGAGACCGAGAACGCCATTCTTTGCAGTCATATTGCCGAACATGCCGTGCAAGGCTATGTTTGCGCGCCCGCCATCGCGCAGGGTGAAATGATCGGGTTTTTATGCGTCACACTCGGAGACACTCGTAATGATAAGGGTGTGCTACGGACATCGGTAGAATCCCGCACCCGCCTGATTTCGCTGGCTGCGGACAATCTGGCGATGGCGCTGGTCAGCCTGAAATTGCGCGAAGCCTTGCGCAACCGCTCCGTCCGCGACCCTATGACACGGTTGTTCAACCGACGCTATATGGATGAAACACTGATTCGCGAACTGGCGAACTGCAAGCGCTCCGGAAAACCATTAGGCGTGATCATGATTGATATTGATCACTTTAAAACCTATAACGATACCCACGGACATGATGCGGGCGACTATGTACTGGTTGAAATCGCCGACATCATGCGCGCCAAGCTGAGGTCCGGCGATGTGGCCTGTCGTTACGGCGGAGAAGAACTGGTCATGATTATTCTGGGCGCATCCAGGGAGATCACTGTCGAACGCGCCGAACTGGTTCGTGCAGCGATAGAGAAGCACGAGTTTGTTTACAAGGGTAGGAATCTGGCAAGCGTAACCGCCTCGTTAGGCGTCGCGGTTTATCCTGATGGCGGCGATACCGCGGCTACCTTGCTTAAAACTGCGGATACGGCGCTTTATATCGCCAAGGAATCGGGTCGTAACCGGGTGGTTGTCAGTTCAACAACACCCTTCGTCGAATAATAGGTCAGGCTCCGCCGCTGAAATATGACCGCGCGGCGTATGGTTGTGCTTATATCGAAGAAGCGATATTGGTTGCCCTGCTCTGCAGCGCTTGCATTTTCTCCATCAGCTTATCCATAAAAGCCCGGCGACTGCCTTCCCAATATAACGGCTCACCGATGAATACATCGACGAAAAAAGGCACCAGGATGAATTCACCCTTCGGCAAACACTTGCCCAGGCCGTAAAAAAAAACCGGAACAACCGGGACATCGGGACGTTCGCTAAGTACGCGAGCAATGCCGTTCTTCAACTTGCCCATCGCTTCCGGTTCGCCGCGCGTGCCTTCGGGAAACAGGATCAGGATAGAACCGCGATCCAGCGCGGCAATCACCGGCGCTAAAACATCTGCCCCCTTTTCCGTCCGTTTGCTGTCAAGGGGGCCGCGCTCAATCGGAATAATGCCGACCACGTTTAACGCAAACCATTTCAGCCAGCGGTTGCGCAGGAAATAATCGGCGGCCGCCACCGGATACACACGGATAAGCACCCGATTTGAAAACAGCGACATCAACGCGAGCGCATCCAGATGGCTGTTATGATTGGCGACGATAATCGCAGGACCGGATGTCGGCAAGTGGTTCCGGCCTCTGACATTAAGCCCCAGCATAACCAGCACCAGCGGCTTGACGATAAGACTATAGAACAGGATACGCAGCATAACGCTAGTAGTGCAGGAAATAAACGTAATGGAAAAATAGCGGCGCGGTATAGGTCAGGCTGTCGAGTCTATCCAGGATGCCGCCATGGCCGGGAAGCATACTGCCGCTGTCCTTGACGCCAAGATCCCGTTTCAACGCGGAGATGGTGACATCGCCGACAAAACCGGCAAGGCCGATCAGCATGCCCGCACCCAAGGCTTCATAGCGTGACAGCGGCGTCAGCCACGGGGCGAGCACAATGGCGAGCAATGTCGTCGTGGCCACGCCGCCCAAGAATCCGGCGACGGTTTTGTTCGGGCTGACCTTGGGCGCAACCTTGCGTTTGCCGAAGCTCTTGCCCCAGATGTATTGCGCGACATCATTGATCTCGGTAAGGAATACCAGGTAAATGAGCAGACCCATCGCTCCGCCCGCCGGGTTTTTTTCCGGTGGCAGCACCAGCATGAAAGCCATGTGACTAAGGCTGAAAACCGTAATCATCAAGCCCCATTGCAGCGTACCGATGGCGCGCAGAAAACCCTGCGTTTCGCCGATCAAGATCATGCGCATCGGCAATAACAAAAACATGTACACCGGGATAAAAATAATAAACAGGCCGTACCAGCCTATCCAGACCCAGTAAAACTGCACGGGGATAGCCAAATACGCCCAGAACAATACCCGATGATCGGCGCGTCGCGTCGGTATCAGCGACAGATATTCCTTGAATGCAAGAAAACTGACAAAGCCGAGTATCGTCACCGATAATGTGCGGTTAAACAGCACCGCCGCCGCGAATACCGCGACAATCATCCACCAGGTTCGGATGCGTTGCCTCAATTCCGAATAGTCGCGTTCCGGCCTTGTCCGCACCAGCTGGATGGATGTGAGGCTGGCTATGAGCAATAGTATGCCGATAGCCAGAAAAGCGATTTGAACGCTTTGCGGTAATATCGGCCCGTTCATTGAGCGACTTCCGTCAGAGCGTGACGGGCGCGATTGACGATGGTCAACAGCGTAAGCGCCAACACGACGGCAAACAGCCCGTCAAGCCAGGCGCCCGGACTTATGCCGAGCGCCAGCGCCAGACCGACTGCACCGAATACAAAGGCCCTATCGCTTTTACCCATCGGACCGTCATAGCGGCGGGTCGCGCCGATCTGCACGGCAATTACGCCGGTCATTTCGCTGATTACTGCGGAAATCACCAGCATGACAAGCAACCACGGCGACAAACCGGGTACGAGCGCAAAAGGCAGATACAAGGCGACATCGGAGACGACATCGCACAATTCGTTAAGTATGGCGCCCAGCGCCGATTGCATGGCGTGTTCGCGCGCCAGCATGCCGTCAATGGCGTTAAGCGCCATACGCACGAACAGCACCAGCGGCAACAGCGCAAACACCGGCGCATGACTATAGCCCAGCGCCACCAGCACACCGGTCACGATTGACAGCAGTAATGCGGAAACAGTCACCTGATTGGCCGTAATCCCCCGTTCGGCAAGCTGCCTGCACAAGGGGCGCAACAAGCTCTGGAAAGCGGGCTTTATAGCATAGATACTCGCCATAGCAATGACTCCTTATCTCATGATGCGAGGAACAATAAGCCTTGATTATAGCCCTGTTTCAAGGGTTTCGGTATAAAGCGATTTTAGGAGCGGCAGTTGGTGGTCGCTTAATCAATGTCGGGGGTAACAGGCAACAAATATTCCATAAGCCTAGAATATTTTGATGCCGGTACCCAAGCTCCGGAGGCTATAAAAAAATTCCGTTTTAGACCAGAATTAAAGCATAACAACCACGAAGACACGAAGCGCACGAAGTTTTCAATCTACGAATTATATGGATATTTTTCTTCGTGAGCTTCGTGTCTTCGTGTCTTCGTGGTGAATAATGCTTTCACAACCTCCTGAGCTTAAGAACCAGCAGGTAAGGTGTTTTTTTTGAGGAATTATCCGATGGATAGTTCTTTCGATGGAGAAACAGCATGCAAATAATCACCGAACTTAATCCGCATTAAATTCGAAACACTATGGTTGTAAACATATACCCACGCCGTAATACAAGCGCCGTCGAGCAACGTAATCGGCAATTTTTTCCGGATGTATTCGTGTGGTTCGGGAAACTTGTCGGTGCATTCTTCATAGTTATCGAGTTCCGGCAATATCAAGCAAGGATTCACCAAACGGTATACCTCGCCATAAACCCTATCCTTTGGCTTATCCGATTCGATAGCACCCGGATACTCGCCAACCCGATAGAGCCTGCCTTGCATATAACCGTCGGCAAAATGGCTGCAATGTTGCGCCAACAGGTAAGACATGGGCGTAGCGGCATCTCTGCGCAAGGTTCCGTATACAAAAACATACTCGATCTGTTCCATAGGCAGCGACGATGATGCTATTTTCAGCATGGTGGATGCACTATCGTCAAGCCACCGCCTGCTCATAAAAATAACGTTCCTGCTGCTTTTGCAGCGTCGTATTCAACTGCAGCGCCCGCACAGTCGAAGAAGTATCATGACTAATGGTCGCGGAAACCAGTTTGGCGATGTTATAGCCCTGCTGCACCAAGCCGTGTTGAATATAATAATCGCCGAAAAAAATCTTCATCGTTTCGGGAATCGCCCGCCAATCCTTTGATTTACCCAGCATAAACCAGCCATAGGGTCGATAGCGGTAGAATTGGTAATAAATATACATATCGACCGGAGCAATCGGTGCGTTCGGCGACGGTATCGCTTGCAAAGTTTCCACGACGACCTGACCGACCGAGTTGTCGCTACGCAGCACATTGTAACAACTGTCGATAATGCTTGATTGGCATAACACGTCATCATTCAGCAACAAATAATAAGGCGATCGACATAAGGTCATGCCGAGGTTCCATGCGGGATTAACGCCGATATTTTCAGTTTGCACGAGTTGCCGTATTTTGTCGCTCATGCCGTCGAAAACAATCGGTTCGCCGTGGTTGCAAATTAACACAATGTCGCCGATTAACGGGTTGGCCGACAATTGCCTAAGCGTATAAGTCAGGTAATCCGGTTTCTTCGCCATAGTCGGGATGATCATTCCCCTTACACAAAAGAGAACTTTTATCGCTCTGTGCCGTATCTTGTTGGGTAGGCGATTTAGATGTTTTCGGATTGCTGACTGCCGGCGTAGCCTGTACCGGAATCGAATGCTTGATCGTAATCAAATCTTTTCCCA
>SXIP01000262.1 GCA_005772825.1 Methylococcaceae bacterium
AAGACCTTCACCACGCAGGAGACCCTGGCCAACGCCGAACTGGCCAAGGCCTGGTTGGCAGAAAGCCTGTCACCGCGCCGGATGATCCGCCACCTGATCGGCGTCACCGCCGCGCCGGACAAGGCCAGGGACTGGGGCTGTGGTCGCACCTTCGGCTTCCGCGACTGGGTCGGCGGTCGCTATTCGCTGTGGTCGGCAGTCGGCTTGTCCATCGCATTATATATAGGCATGGATAATTTTGAAGAACTGTTACAAGGCGCGCACGAAACCGACCTGCATTTTCGCACCACGCCGTTTGAAAAGAACATTCCGGTCATCATGGGCTTGCTGGGTATCTGGTACAACAACTTCTTTAATGCCGAATCTCATGCCCTGTTACCGTACGACCAGTCCCTGTGTTACTTCGCCGATTATTTTCAACAGGGCGATATGGAGAGCAACGGCAAAAGCATCACGTTGACGGGCGAAAAAGTGGACTACAACACCGGCCCCATTATTTGGGGACAACCCGGCACCAACGGTCAACATGCCTTTTTCCAATTGATACATCAGGGCACCAAACTCATCCCCTGCGATTTTATGGTTGCAGCAAATAGCCATTACACGCTGCCCGAACACCACGATATTTTGGTATCAAACTATCTCGCCCAGCCGGAAGCGTTGATGAAAGGCATAACGGCGGAAGAAGTCAAACAGAAGCTGCCGCCTGCCGACCGGGAGGACCCTGTTCTGGTCGCATCCAAAGTATTTGAAGGCAATAAACCGTCAAATTCTTTCTTGTTTAAAAAACTGACGCCCAAAACCCTGGGCTCGTTATTAGCGTTTTACGAACATAAAACCTTTGTGCAAGGCGCCATCTGGAACATCAATTCATTCGACCAGATGGGCGTGGAATTGGGAAAAGTGCTAGCCAAGGTTATATTGCCTGAACTTCAGAACGATGAAATCATCACCAGCCACGACAGTTCGACTAATGGATTGATTAACACTTATAAAAAATTTCGGGAAATCTGATCCGTAAATTGAAACCCAGCAGTTCTGAATGACATGAACGCAGCCAAGTATCTAACTACTTGGCGTGTTTCAATTATAATTGCAGGCATGGCATTTTCGAGTCTGACCGATTTTATAGGTGTAGTGAAGCGAACTTATGACAGCAAAAAACGAAGTGTTGGATTCCATCGAAACACTTACCCTGAACCATTATAATCAAAATGCCGAGGCGTTCTGGAACGGCACCAAAGACCATGATGTAGCGCAGAACTATGCGGCCTTTCTGAGGCCTTTCCCGAGTGATAAGAAGCTCGATATTCTTGATCTGGGTTGCGGACCCGGACGCGATGTCCGCTATTTTCAGTCACTGGGTCACAGGCCAGTAGGATTGGATGGCAGCGAAGAATTTTGCAGGATGGCTCGCAGCAATACAGGCTGTCGAATTCTGCATCAAAAGTTTCTCAGCCTGGAATTACCAGAACACGCTTTCGACGGCATTTTCGCCAATGCCTCGTTGTTTCATGTTCCCAGCCGGGAATTGCCCCGCGTGCTAAGTGAATTGCGCCGTGCATTAAGGCCCGGCGGTATTTTATTTTCATCCAACCCCAGGGGCGAAGGTGAAGGCTGGTCAGGCCAACGATACGGTCATTACATGCAATTTGATACCAGCAAGCTGTTTCTGGAGCAGGCGGGATTTGCAGTAATCGATCATTATTACCGACCCGTCGGCAAACCCCTGCATGAACAACCCTGGCTGGCAATAGTCGCGCAAGCAGGCGACTGAGGATCAAGCAATGATCCGTGAAGCACAAAAGCATTCAATATCACCTTAACTATGACTCCAGCCGCCACCCAGTGACTTAAACAATAACACCGAGGCACTCAGCACATCCACCTGCGCCTGGATTTCACTGTCTTGCGCGTTTAATAACGTGCGCTGTACATTCAGCAGGGTTTGATAATCGGTAGCGCCCGCCAGATAGCGGTCTCGCGCAAGGCCATAAGCCTGCCCGGCGCTGTCAACGGATAACAGCAAACTATCGCGGCGGCGCGTCGCCTGATGGCCGAGCGCAAGCGCATCTTCAACTTCGCGGTAGGCGTCCAGAATGGTTTTTCGATAAATCTCGATCAATTCGGCGCGCCGCGCAAGCGTGCGTTCAAGCTCCCCTTCGAGACGCCCGCCCTGGAAGATAGGCGCAGTTAGCGACGAAGCCAACGCAACGGCGATACCCGCCGGTTGCGATACAGTCGCAGCGGTGAAGATATTGTCGGCGCCTAATTGCAATCGAGGATAAAATGCCGCCCGCGCTTTGCCGATGTCGGCATGCGCGGCGATCAATTCGGTCTCGGCGCTACGAATGTCCGGTCGACGGTCAAACAGGCTAGCCGCTTGAGCGGTATCGGGTTTCGGAATCAACAGGGCTTGCAGGCTGTTTTCGTTGACCTTGAATTGTTGCGGAGGACGGCCCAGCAACACAGCCAGGGCGTTTTCAGCTTGCGCGATTTGCTGGTCGAGTGAAGCTAAAGCAGCGGCGGCATTGGCGCGCTCGGTCCGCTGCTGCGCCACATCAAGCGCCGATGCGCCGCCCGCCTCGAAACGCGCGGCAATAATAGCCAGCACGTCGGTGATATTGTTAAGATTATTTTCGGCAATGCGCTTGCGTTCCTTCAAGCCGACGATGGCAAAGTAGGATTGCGCAACATCGCCCATGACAACAAGCCGCAGTGCATCGAACGTGAAGCGGGCCGTGTCGAAATGCGCCTTTGCACTATCACGCGCGGCGCGCAGCCCGCCCCACAAATCGACTTCATAAGCCATGTTCCATTGGCCTTGCCAGGCATCGCCGACGGTTCGCGTACCGTCTGTATGGTTATAACTGCCTGCTACGCCGATGGCCGGCCATAGCGGCGCACCGGCAATCTTGGCCAGCGCCCGGAATTGCCCGATACGTTGACCGGCGGCGGCTAAATCCCTGTTATTGTTAAGCGCCTCGGCTACCAGACGGTCGAGTTCCATGCTGCCAAACTGCTTCCACCAATGCGCTGAAATCTCATGGCTACCCGACACCAAACCGGGCGCTTCGTTCTTCCATTGCTTCGGCGCTAAAGCCTCAGTACGCCGGTATTCAGGCGCTAACGAACAACTTGCGAGCAGCACAAGCAATCCCGATAGAGACAAGCGATTAACCGACATCATTCAGCCGCCAGCGCCACGACCGGATCGAGCAGCGCCGCTTTGCGCGCCGGTAAATAACCGAACAATATCCCGGTTCCGAAGGCGCAGGAAAACGCCAAAACCGCCGGTAGCGGCGAGAACACCACCGGCACGTCGAACACCGCAATCGCCTTGCCAGTGCCGTAGCCGATCAATACGCCCAATATGCCGCCCAGCGTACATACCACCGCCGCTTCGGTGTTGAATTGCAGCAGGATGTCGCGCCGGCGCGCGCCGACCGCCATGCGTATGCCGATTTCGCGAGTGCGTTCGGTGACGCTGACCAGCATGATGTTCATGACGCCGATACCGCCTACCAACAACGAAATCGCCGCCACGGTGCCGAGCAGTGTCGTCAGCGTATTTTGCGTAGCGGTCGCGGTTTCCAGGATAGAGGCCATGTTGCGTATACGAAAATCCTCGGTTTGATGGCGCGCCAGCAGCAATTCGGAAATAGCCTCTTGCGTGGTCTCGATAGCCGAGACATCGCTGACACGCACGGTAATGCCGTTCAGGTAGTTCTGCCCGAACAAGCGGATCAGCCCGGTGCTGATCGGGATAATGACGGTATCGTCCTGGTCGCCGCCAAAGCCGGAAGCGCCTTTCGGCGTCATTACTGCAATCACTTCGAAAGGAATATTGCCGACCAAGATATAACGGCCCAGCGGATCATCGCCGTCGGGAAACAGGATTTGCGCCACGGTTTGACCCAGTACGACAACCGGAGCATAACGTTTTATATCGCGCTCGTTAAAAAATGCGCCCGAGGCAACCGGCCAGTCACGCGCCCTGGGCATTTCGCTGCCGACGCCCTGCACGCTGGTGGCGTAGTCGATATTGCCGAAGCGCACCGTCAAGCGCGAATTACGCTCGGGAAGCGCAATTTCCACATTCGGCAGTTCTTCAATCACCTCGGCATCGCCCGGCGTCAGCGTGACCACATCGCTGCTGCCGCGTAAACCCGGCGCGCCGGGACGAATCGACAACAGGTTGGTGCCCATCGCTTTAATTTGATTCAGGACTTCCTGCTGGCTGCCCTGCCCTACCGCCAGCATCGTCACTACAGCTGCTACACCGATAATGATGCCCAGCAAGGTCAACGCGGTGCGAAACAGATTGACGCGCAACGCCCGCAGTGCGGTTTTCACGGCTTCGCCTATATCGGCGAATACGCCGGCTTTACCAACTACATTAAAAATATAAGGCGAATGTGTTTTCTTGCCGTTGACCGGCGCGGAATCGTCGGTAATCCTGCCGTCACTGATATGAATAACGCGATCGGCATGTCCGGCAACCTGGGCATCATGGGTAATTAATAGAATGGTGCGCCCCGACCTGTGCAATTCGGCCAATAAGTCCATCACTTCCTTGCCGCTGCGACTGTCCAGTGCGCCGGTCGACTCGTCGGCGAGAATCACCGGCGGATCGTTCATCAACGCGCGAGCAATCGCAACCCGCTGTTGTTGGCCGCCGGATAATTGCGCAGGCCTATGCTCCATGCGTTCGCCCAAACCCAGGTCGCCAAGCAGTTTGCGCGCTCTTGCCATGCGCACAGACTTGTCTTCACCGGCATACAGGGCGGGAATTTCGACATTTTCCTCGGCGCTTGCCGAACCGAGCAGGTTATAGCGCTGGAAGACAAAACCGAAAGTCGCCCGGCGCAAGGCCGCGAGTTGGTCAGGATCGAGACCGGCGACGTCGTGGCCCATAACCGAATAAGTCCCGAAACTGGATCGATCCAGGCAGCCCAGCAAATTCATCAGGGTCGATTTTCCAGAACCCGATTGTCCGATAATCGCAACGAATTCACCGGGCCAGATTTTCAGCGAGACATCATCCAGCGCACGAACCACGCTATCGCCGTTGCGAAAGGTACGGCAAATATGTTCCAGATTCAGCAGCGGCTCCTGATCGGGGAAGACTGCGCTCATAATCTCGGGTATCCGTACTGGGAATTGCCTTTCTTGACCGGAGGCAAGTTGAGTTTTACCCGTTCACCGACCGCCAAGCCATCGCGGACCTCGGCAAAGCGGCGATTCTGCAAGCCGATGTGTATCACCCGCTCCTGAGGCTCCTCTTTTCCGGCTAAAACCACCTTGACCCGGTAAGCCGTGCCTTGCTCGTTATCCTGTTCAAGCAAGCGCTTGCCTAATGCGTTTACCGGTATGATCAGCACGTTTTTGGCCTCACCCAATACGAAAAAGAGCTGCGCACTCATGCCGGTCATCAATTGTCGATCGGTGTTGTCGACATCGACGAGGACATTGTAAAGCACCACGTTATTCAACACTTCGGGCGTCGGTAACACCTGACGCACAATGCCCTGCCAGCGCCGCTGTTCCGAACCCAACGTCGTGAAATAAACCGGCAAGCCCGGCTTGATACGCATGATGTCGGCTTCGGCGGTTTGCGCGCGCACGGTCATCTTGTCGAGTTTCGCCAATTGCATGATGGTCGGTGTTTGCTGGTTGGAGTTCAGCGTCTGTCCGGCGCGCGCGCTTTGCTGGACGACGGTGCCGTCCATCGGCGCGAAAATCTTGGTATAACCCAGATTAGTGCGATCGCCGGACAGCGTCGATTCGATTTCCTGTATTTGTGCCCGGATCGAGTCCGCCTTCGCCATTGCCGCCTTGATATTGGTTTCGCTGTTTTGCAGGGCCTCCTGACTGACAGCCTTGGTCAGATACATCTTTTGATTACGCTTATACTGGCGATCGGCAAACAGGATCAGCGCTTCCTGTTCAACCAGTTGCGCACGCAGGTTGTTGATGCGCGCTTCGTCCGCCTGCACGCGCGCGGCATACAGCCTGGGGTCAATTTCCGCCAGCAATTGCCCGGTCTTGACGACATCGCCGATGGCCACATGCAGCGTCTGCAATTGCCCTGTGACTTGCGCGCCGACATCGACATACTCCTTCGGTTCCAGTTTACCCTGGGCCGTCACATTTTCCTCAATATCTCCCGACGCAATAAGGGCCGTCGTTTCATCCGTTAAGGCTTGATCGGATTCAGCCGGTTTCGAAAAATACAGCCAGAGACCGCCCACTGCCGACAACGCTACGATGAGCAGTCCGACGATCCAATAGCGGGCATGGGAAGATTTAGCTAGGTTTGCTTGCATGAAAGGCTATTCAAAAAATAGTCGATAAAATCCAACGTACAGGGTAGGTTTCGTAGCTCGGTGTCTCGGGAGAATTGTAGCATGGGAGTCATTATACTCTGCGCGGACACATTTCCGGGATTTAAGGCCGAGCTATTTTGTTCGAGAACAAATCGCGGAAACAGGCGCGTAGTGGTGCGATGTAACTGTTTCCGCCATACAAGCCATTCATTTGAAGCCATTTCTATGACTTTGTATGTAAAGACTGTCTATGACCGTTCGGAGGCTGACAATACCTTATATCCGTTCACCGCCATGACACTATATCGACACAACTACCTCGCCTCTTTTTAAAAGAGAAAGCTCAGAGCGCTGTTCAAGCCGTTCACCTGAATTAAGCACGCTGTCGGCCTCAATTAATCGCTCCGTAATTTCATCAAAAAACGGCCGACTTTCGCTTTCCTCAGACAAACAGGCCGACTTCAAATCATTAAGCAACGCAAGTACGCCGATTGCTTCGGATGATGGATTGCAACGCTCAACCAATTCCTCAAGAAGGCAACCAAAAGCCCTTACCTCAAGCCGCTCCAGGCCCTCGGCAATTGCACTCTTGTCGGCTGCGTAACAAGAGGCCGCGCCAAAATCGCCAAGCAATGCCCTGCCCTGGCCGCAATGCAGAATGTTATGGCCGTAGAGATCGCCGTGCATGATCCCTTGATGATGTAAATGCCGGGCAGCGGAAGCAACACCTTGCGCTATTTGCAGTGCAACCGGCAAATCGAAGCGGGCATCGGCAGGGTAAATATCGCGAGTGCATGAGGCAAAACTGGGTGGCCCGGCAAGATTTCTGAAGTCCGGGTCAATCAGCTCCAGCACCAAGCCGTTGACACCCGATGGATGGCCACTCACTCTGCCAAGAACACGAATAAGATTCGGATGTTGTCCGGCAGCGATGGCCGCCGCCATTTCGGAATGCGGCAAACCGTCACTGGTTACCGCACCTTTGAACAATTTGACCGCAACACCATGGCAGCGGTCTCCGGTATTATAATCGGCGCGATGAATAAATCCGGAAGCGCCTTCACCTAACAACTGCCCAAGTTCCAGACTACTCCAGGCAATATCATCAACGGACGAAGTCCTCAGCATCCTGTTTTCCAATTGAGCCGCGAATGGATTGCCGGAATACGCCAGCCACGATAAACGCGGTAAAGCAAATAACCAGAGGGGTAATTCATTAAGCCGATTGGCGGCGATGCGCAGTAATTCAAGCCGCTTGCAATTAACCAGAGACTCTGGCAGCACATGAAGATTATTGCCTGCCAACATTAATTTTTGCAGGCGGGCACAGTTGCCTATTTCGTCAGGCAGCACGTCGATTTCGTTATCCGTCAAAATCAACCAACGTAATGGGCTCGGCAGAGCCTGGGCGGAAACCTTGCGGATGCGATTGGCCTTAAAGCCGATCATACTCAGTTCAGCGCAACTGCCCAGAACCTCCGGCAACACCGTAAACTGATTATCAGAACAGAAAAGAATACGCAACTTACTGAGTCGCGCCAGATCATCAGGAAGCTCAGAGAGCGCATTGCCGGATAGGTCAAGAATTTCCAGCGTGTCCGCGAGGCTCATTATCTCGCGTGGAAAATGCGTCAGGCCACAGGATAATTTCAGGTGACGACTGCCGGCGAGTTCACCGGAGCGCAGTTGGTCGATTGTTTGCATTGCTGAACCTTGTGACATAACCAATACAGGGTATCTGTGCGAGCTTAACCGAAGCAGCAGAACCGTGATAAAAAATGCAACGCCAAAACCGGCAAGGGAGCGTCGCGTCTATTGAATCTTAACAGCCGTTATGGTTAGCTACCCTGATCTGAAGCTAAATAACTTGAATATTTTATTCCCTCTCCCCAGCCGTTGTTGAACTTATTTAATTTTTCATGCGGGTTACGCTACCACACACCTGGACATCCATTATAAGCCATGAACAATCATCCTGTTATACCGGCATCTGACGCCTTTAAACTACTTGCCCTCAACAATAATATGGCGGTTATCGATGTCAGGTCAGAGGGGGAATATGAAAAGGCTCACTTCGGCAATACGGTCAATATCCCGATACTTTCGGATGCGCATCGTCATGATGTGGGCCTAACCTATAAAACCGAAGGGTCTGAAGCCGCCAAAGCGCTTGGGCATAAGCTGGTCAGCGGTGCTTACAAAGAGCAGATGATTCAACGATGGTGCGAGTCGATAAAAAACCATCCACAGCAACCGGCTTTAATCTTTTGTTGGCGCGGTGGATTACGCTCTAAACTGGCTCAAGATTGGCTTTACCAAAGCGGCTGCGAGGTTTTTCGCGTTGATTCCGGTTATAAAGGTTTGCGACATGAGGCGCTTGATGCGATAGAAAACCCTGCCCCGTTTATCGTCCTGTCCGGCATGACGGGCTCGGGCAAAACCCGTCTGCTTCATAAACTCCCGCATTTCGTCGATCTTGAAGCTCTGGCCAAACACAGAGGCAGCGCATTCGGATCACATGTTGGCATAAGCCAGCCGCAGCAAGCGACGTTTGAAAACAAGCTGGCGCAATCGCTTTATCAAAAAACCGATAACTTTGTGCTTGAAGATGAAAGCCCCAATATTGGCCGCTGCCATGTGCCTGACAACTTTTATGACCGCATGCAGACAGCGCCGATGGTGATGATCGAAACCCCGGCACGGCAGCGGGCATTGGAAATTTATCAGGAATATATCCAGGTTCCGCTTGTCGGCGGCATGTCCGCACAGGCATTGGAACAGTGCTTTGCGAAAAATATCGAACGAATCAGAAACAAGCTGGGCGGACTGGAGTGCGATTTTGTCAAAAACCGTCTGGGCAACGCATTTCAAGCCGAGGCTATCGACCAAGACGCGCATCTTGACTGGATTGAACGCTTGCTGACGCACTATTACGACAAACAATATCTGTATTCGCTGTCGTTAAAGTCACGAAAAACCTTGTTTAAAGGCTCATGGCAAGATTGCCTGGATTTTTTAAAGGGCCTCAATAATGAATAACAATTCGACGCCGATTGTTTCCGATCTGGTGTTGCTTGGCGGCGGCCATGCCAATATCCAAGTATTAAAAATGATGGCAATGAATCTGATCGGCGGTCTTAGAATCACTTTAATCTCCGATCAAACGCATTCGCCTTACTCCGGCATGGTGCCCGGTTATTTGGCGGGTTATTACTCTTACGAAGACTGTCATTTCGACCTGAGAAGACTCTGCGAGGAACTCGGTCAGCGTTTTATCAAGGCAACCATCATCGGGATAGACTCGCAACGAAAAAAAATCCGCCTGGAGAACCGTGCGGAAATCAGCTACGAGTGCGCGTCCATTAACGTCGGCATCGAACCCAAACCGATAGACAATGTTTCGCAAGAGGCGGTTTTAAAGCTTATCCCGCTGAAACCGATTTCCCGGTTTATCGCGCATTGGGATCAATTAATATCGGACTTGAAAGCTTATCAGGGCAAAGAGCCTTTACAGCTGGCAATGGTGGGCGCAGGCGCTTCGGGTGTTGAAATCTCGATTATCCTGAAAATGCTCATCGAGCAAAACCGCTGGAATGCCCAGGTGAGCCTGATTCACCGGCATGAGTTCCTGGTTTCGGCAAAAGATCGTCGCGCCCAGGATAGCCTGTTAAAAACGCTTAACGAACTGGACATTAAGGTTTTGCAGAATACCGAAGTGCTTGAAGTACATGATCAGAGCTTGGTGCTTAAAGACAGTCAGGGACGGATTCACAGCGAAAATTTTTATCGCGCGCTGATTGCAACACAAGCTTCCGCTCCGCGGTGGTTTACCGGTTCGGGTCTTCCGGTAAATCAGGAGGGGTTTTTAAAGGTGAGCAAAAAGCTGCTCGTTGAAAATGAAGATGCGCTTTTTGCAGGGGGCGATTGTATTCATTTCTCCCCTTCGCCTTTGAAAAAAGCAGGCGTTTATGCGGTCCGGCAAGGCATGGTGCTTGAGCATAATATCCGCGCCTTTTTCGATCGAAAGTCCTCGTTAAAAACCTTTCATCCTAAAAAAAATGTGCTGTCTTTAATTACCATTGGCGATAAAAAAGCGCTGGTTCATCAAGACGATTTTTCCATACTTAGATGGCTGTCGCCTGCGCTGTTATGGACGGTTAAAGACGGGATCGACAGGCGGTTTATGCAACGTTTCCAGGCCCGGACTTTTGCGATGAATCCGGGGCCTGTTAAAAAAACAATGCCTTTGCCGAAGACCACGCTCGTGCCCGAAGATTGGCAAGATAATAGCTGCGGCGGTTGCGGCAGTAAATTGGCCGCTTCCACGTTGTCGCAAAGCCTAGCTAAACTGGCGATTCCAACAGACGACGCGGTATTGCTGGGCGTCAACGATGGCGAAGACTGTGCGTTGACCCGGTTTTCCGAGCATACCTTATGCCTGCAAAGTATCGATCAATTCCGCTCGTTTATTTCAGATCCTTATTTGCTCGGTCAAATTGCCACCCAACATGCCTTAAGTGATATTTATGCAATGGGCGGCATTGCCAGGACCGCGCAAGTGGCTTTAACGCTCTGCCCAGCCACTGACAAGATTCATCGGGAGGATATTTTCCAGCTGATGTCGGGCGTGCTGGATATTTTAACAAAAAGCGCTGTGTCTCTGGTCGGCGGTCACACCGGTGAAGGATCGGAATTGGCTATCGCCATTGCCGTACAGGGTGAAGTGGAACCTGGACGCGTTTTAAGAAAACAAGTAACCAAAGCGGGAAACCGCTTGATTCTCACCAAAGCGATCGGCACGGGCGTCGTTTTTGCCGCCAATATGCTTGCCCAGGCGAATGGAAAGCTGGTCGATGAGGCGCTTTCCAGCATGATGCAATCCAACAAAATTGCGATGGAAACGATCAGGGCTTTTGAAGTTTCCGGTTGTACGGATATTACCGGTTTCGGCCTGTTGGGCCATGCGGTTGAAATGCTTGGGAAAAATACGGATAAGGATTTGGGCATTACCATCGACTATAACGCGATTCCGTTATTCGATGGCGTTTGTCGGTTATTTCAACAAGGTTATGCGGCATCGATTGCCGATAAAAATGAGGCATCATTACGCGGCGTTCTCAGTGCTGATGTGAACCGGCAAAATTTCCCTGCGCTTTTTGACCCTCAAACCAGCGGCGGGCTGTTGTTTTCAGTGCCGCCCGATCAGGTAGAAAGCTGTTTAAATGCTCTTCATCAAAACGGCGTATCCAGGGCTTGTGTTATCGGCGAAGTGATTGATGAGGCTAAAATAATCATTCGTTGATTTAACGCGAATACCCGGTTTAGGCCTTAACACGGGTTATTTTCAAAACAATGGACAGCTCTTTCAGGCGGCGCATTATTTTGGCCAGGTGTACGCGGTCTTTGACGGTTAGCGTGATTAAATCGACGCAAACGCGATCATCCTGATCGACCACGGTGACATTTTCTATATTTGAATTCAGCTCGGAAATCGTCGAGGCGATGGTTGCCAAAGAACCCCGTTGATTAAGGATTTCTATGCGCAGATCGGCAGGGAATTCGCCCACCGCATTCTGATCCCATTCAACATCGAGCCAACTGGTGTTTTTTTTGCGGACTTCATTATTGTTGCGGCACTCGTGATGATGAACAACAATACCCTTGCCGGGGTTGAAAAAACCGATGATGGAATCACCGGGAATCGGCCTGCAACATTTGGCCAATGTCACCACCATGCCTTCCGTGCCTTTAATGACCAGCGGTGCTTTTTTAATATGGTCGCTGTCGTTCAGCTTGATGTTGGCGTTAATATCGTCCTGGGTCAGCTGTTTTGCAATCAAAAACGGCATCTTGTTACCGAGGCCGATGTCTTCAAGCAATTCATCCAGCGATTGTTTGGCGACGATTTTAAGCAGCGCCTTGATTCGGGTTTCGCTGATGCTTTCCAGATGCAGGTGCATGACTTGCAATTCTTTTTCCAGTAAGCGCCTGCCTAAATTAATCGCTTCCTGTTGTTTAAAATGCTTCAGGTAATTGCGGATGCTGGAGCGCGCTTTGGCGGTAATCACATAATTAAGCCAGAGCGGGTTGGGTCTTGCCCACAGCGCGGTAATCACTTCGACAGTCATGCCGTTTTCCAGCTTGGTTTGCAACGGCACCAACTGCTTGTCGATCCTGGCAGACACACAGGCGTTGCCGATGTCGGTATGTACGGTATAGGCAAAATCGATAATGGTCGCGCCGCGCGGTAATTTGACAATACCGCCCTTGGGCGTAAAAACGAAAACTTCCTGAGGGAAGAGATCAACTTTTAAATTATCGATAAATTCCAGCGAATCGCCGGCGGACTTTTGTATCTCCAGCAAATCCCTGAGCCATTCGTTAGCGCGCGCCTGGAATTTTTCAGTCTTGTCGTCATCGGATTTATACAGCCAATGCGCGGCAATACCCGATTCGGCCATGCGGTGCATGTCGTGGGTCCTGATCTGGATCTCGATAGGCACGCCGTAAGGGCCGATCAGAATGGTATGCAAAGATTGATAGCCTTTGGCTTTGGGAAGCGCGATATAGTCTTTAAAGCGTCCCGGTATCGGTTTATACAGGTTATGGATAACACCCAATATCCGGTAGCAGGTGTCAACCTCATCACAAAAAATTCGGAAGGCATACACATCAAAAACAGCCGACAAGGAAATCTTTTTATGCAGCATTTTCTGGTAAATGCTGTACAGATTTTTTTCCCGTCCTGACACATCGCCGCGTAAACCGGCCTGTTCCAGACGGTTTTTTATCGCGCTTTCGATGATGTCAACAATCTTGCGGCGGTTGCCGCGTGCTTTTTTTACCGCGCTGTTTAAAACGGCGTAACGCAGGGGATACATGGCCTCAAAGCTGAGCGCTTCAAGTTTGTGGCGGATATTGTTCATGCCCAGGCGGTTGGCGATTGGGGCGTAGATATCCAGTGTTTCGCGGGCAATACGGCGTTTTTTTTCCGGTGTCATGACTCCCAGTGTCTGCATGTTATGCAGACGGTCCGCCAGTTTGACCATAATGACACGCAAATCCTTGCCCATCGCCAGGAACATTTTACGGACATTTTCCGCTTGCGCTTCGGCGTGTGATTTACTGTCGATTTTGGTTAATTTGGTGACGCCGTCAACCAGTTCGGCAACCTCTACGCTGAATTCCTTGGCCAGCTCTTTTTTGCTGACCGGGGTATCTTCAATAACATCATGCAGGATAGCGGCCATGATGCCGCTTGCGTCCATACGCATTTCAGCCAGGCTGATCGCAACAGCAACGGGATGACAGATATAGGCTTCACCACTTTTACGGAATTGACCGGCATGTGCAGCCGCGCCGAATTCATAAGCGCGGATACAATCATTAATTTGATTTTGATCCAGATAGCCGGACAAAGTCGCACATAATCGCCGGATCAGTTGATCCTGAGGGCGTTCAAGTTCGATCGTGTCGGCTTCTTCCAACATGGCATCAAGGACTTAGAACATGGTGGGCGTATGATCGTGCATTTCGCCGGTACGGTGCAGGAGGTTGATGTTTTCAGGAGAAACATGACCTGCCGCAATTTCGCGTAACGCAAGAACGGTATCTTTATCTTTGCCGCGCGGGAGAAATTCGGTAGCGCCGTGACTTAATTGACGCGCTCTTGCGCCCGCCAATAAAACCAGCTTGAAACGGTTTTCTACATGTTCTAAACAATCTTCGACAGTGACTCTGGCCATTTTTTAAACCTAATCCATTTAAACCTAAATAACTAATGACATCAGCCTGATAAATCAGGCTGATCAGGAATACCTTAATATTAAGGTGGGTGTTCATTATAGGGATAATGATCGACTTAAACCACTATTCTCTTGATTTTAATATAGCAACTGCCGGCAACTCCTTGCCCTCCAAAAATTCAAGGAAAGCGCCGCCGCCGGTAGACGTGTAAGAAACCTGGTCATTAATACCGTATTTGTCGATAGCCGCCAGGGTATCGCCGCCGCCTGCAATTGAAAACGCGCTGCTTTCCGCAATGGCGCTTGCCAGTGACTGGGTGCCGTGACTGAATTGCTCGATTTCAAACACGCCGACCGGACCGTTCCAGACGATAGTGCCGGCAGATTTTAACAGCTCGGCATAATGCTTGGCGGTATCGGGACCGATATCCAGAATCAGGTCGTCGGCTTCAACGTCTTCGACTTTCTTGACTGTCGCGACAGCGGTTTCCGAAAATTCCTTGGCGCAAACCACATCGGTCGGTATCGGAATATCGGAACCCGCCTGTTTTGCAGCGGCGATCAGGCGTTGCGCTTCTTCGATCAGGTCAGCTTCATACAACGACTTGCCCACTGGGAATCCTGATGCGGCAATAAAGGTATTGGCAATACCGCCGAAGACGATTAACTGGTCGACTTTTTCCGACAGTGATTTTAAAACCGTCAATTTGGTCGATACCTTGGAACCGCCGACAATAGCCACCAATGGTTTTGCAGGTGTTTCCAGGGCTTTGCCCAGCGCATCCAGTTCGCTCGCGAGCAAGGGCCCTGCGCAGACAATCGGTGCGAATTTGGCGACACTGTGCGTGGAAGCTTGTGCTCTATGGGCGGTGCCGAAGGCATCCATAACGAAGACATCGCAAAGAGCAGCCATTTTTTGGCCCAAGGCATCGCTGTTTTTTTCTTCGCCTGCATTAAAGCGCACGTTTTCGCACAGCACTACTTCGCCGGGAGCAATGCTAATACCGTCCAGCCAGTCCTTTTCCAGACGAACCGGTTTACCCAGTAATTCCGCCAGGCGTTCGGCAACCGGTTTTAATGACGACTCTTCGTCATACTGGCCTTCAACAGGCCGGCCCAAATGCGATAACAGCATCACCGCAGCACCGGCTGCAAGCGCTTTTTCAATGGTTGGTACACTGGCTTGTATACGAATATCGCTGGTCACCTTACCGTTTTTTACCGGTACGTTTAAATCCTGGCGAATTAACACGCGTTTACCTGATAAATCCAGATCAACCATTCTTTTAATTGACATATATTTTCTCTCTAGCTGTTGTGTGAAAAATTGTTGTGTGAAATATTAAGTAAAAGGTGTCAACTTCAAACCGGCAGGCCTTAACCTTAACTTTTCCATTTGATGGAACACCCCATACTGGGAATCTGCTGCTCGGGGCCATGACCGGTTTCAGCAACCAGTTTCATGGCTTCAAATAACTCGCGTATTGTATCAGCCGGGGCGGTTTCCTTGCGACTGGCATCGAGTCGTCCTCTGTATTGCAGTTCATAATCGGCGTTAAAGCCGAAAAAATCCGGCGTACACACCGCGCCGTAATCTTTGGCGACCTGCTGCGTTTCATCGAATAAATAAGGGAAATCATAAGCCGATTGTTCGGCAATCCGCTTCATATTCTCGAACGAATCATCCGGATAGTTCACCGTATCGTTGGACATAATGGCGACGGATTCAATGCCGAACTGCTTCAACTCGCGCGTATCCCTGAGAATTCTCTCATGCACGGCTTTGACATAAGGACAGTGGTTGCAGATAAACATAATCAACAAACCCTTTTTACCCATACATTGCTGTAACGACCAAGTACGCCCGTCAACACCGGGCAGTTCAAAATCGACCGCTTTTTTGCCGAAATCACAGACCGGCGTTTGTAATGTTGCCATTGTAATGTCTCCTTAATGTATTAATTTTATAACGTGACTTGAGTGATGCGATTATTGCCCATGCCACCGATGTACAACGCCGCCAATAATCTACAACAAATCTCAAGTGTTTTATTATTTTTTCGCGGCCCATTTTCTAATGCTTGTCGCATTATTTCATGCCAAAATATCCTTAATTCCCTGTGTTAATCGAGAAACTATGAAAATTGCAATTTTATCCCGTAACTCCAAATTATATTCAACCTCTCGATTGGTTGAAGCCGCCGAAGCGCGCGGTCATAAAGTACGGGTTCTGGATGTATTACGCTGCTATATGAATATTACGTCCCATAATCCCTCCATTCATTACCGGGGTGAAGACCTGACCGGATTTGACGCCGTTATCCCCCGCATAGGCGCATCAGTGACCTTTTACGGTACCGCGGTACTCAGACAGTTTGAAATGATGAACGTTGTCCCGTTAAACGAATCGGTGGCCATCTCACGTTCCCGCGATAAATTACGCTCAACTCAATTGCTTGCCAGAAAAGGCATCGGTTTGCCGGTAACCGGTTTTGCCAATAACCCTGACGATATTACCGACTTGATTGACCAAGTCGGCGGCGCACCGTTGGTAATAAAGTTATTGCAGGGCACGCAAGGAATCGGCGTGGTACTGGCGGAAACGCATAATGCGGCGGAAAGCGTTATCCAAGCTTTTATGGGGCTCAATGCCAATATTATGGTACAGGAATTTATTAAAGAAGCCGGCGGCAGTGATATACGCTGTTTCGTGGTCGGCGACAAAGTCGTTGCAGCCATGAAGCGCCAGGGAGCGGCCGGTGAATTTCGATCAAACCTGCATCGCGGAGGCTCCGCTACGCTGATACGATTAACGCCTGAAGAGCGTTCCACCGCCGTGCGTGCGGCCAAAATAATGGGGCTCAATGTCTGCGGTGTTGACATGCTGCGTTCAAATCACGGACCGGTCATTATGGAAGTCAACTCATCTCCCGGATTAAAGGGCATTGAAGCCGCCAGCGGCAAGGATATTGCCGACCTGATTATTCAATTTATTGAAAAGCGCTTTGAAACTCTTGAAACATCGAAGGATAAATTACTGACCCGGACCCGCGGAAAAGGTTAGGTTGATCAGATAACTCTAATATTTAATATAAAAGCTATATCAATCGAGATAAGCGAAAAATAACCTGCATTCAGGCCATAATAAGACGGGATTGGCATTGACCGAAATCGATCAACGAAGTTTTTCAAACAGGTAAAATAAAAAAACTTCCAAGGCCGTTAAGCCTTGGAAGTTTTCAAGTTGCTTGCTTAAGAGTAGGAAAGATCATCAGTCGCATGACAGTTGCCCAACGTCGTCCCGTTTACGATTCAGGTTAACGTTACTGGCAATGGCCGCTGAGGCAAACAGCGTGGATGAGAGAATGAATTCACCGGAAATAAATCCAATCAGGCCCGTTAAAAACACGGCTCCGGTTAAAATATCTTTGTAAAAGTCGTTCATTAGTAAATCCTCAAAAAGTTGATAAAGTGTTTTAACACGACTTAACTATAATGAAGACTCTTATTGTTGACAATAGCACTAGGTATATATAAATTGTTTCTTGATTTTATACATTAAATTCATAAAGCATTCATATAGACAAGCCCCAAATACAAAAAGAAATTATCGGGGAAAAATGCGAAGAGACTATCGAATTCGCGTCAAGTTAACTTGCAAAAGCACGGCACCGATACAACAAATTTGGTTTATTGTATTCAAAACCTGTGTTTTAATGTAGCCAGTTCCTCAATTATCAAGCCGATGTAGCTCAGTTGGTAGAGCAACTGATTCGT
>SXIP01000263.1 GCA_005772825.1 Methylococcaceae bacterium
AGGTTAAAAAGCGCAGCAATTCCTTGCGTTCATGTTGCGCCAGATAGGCATTAATGTCGGTGGCGATTAAATTGGATTGATGTGACATACTAGGAGCCCTGAGTTTTGGTTAGAAGTTTGTAAAATTAATTACTTAGGAACATGCGCGAAATAACTTGAGCAAAGGGTTTGCCTAATCCTTGTCCTGAGGAGGAAGGAATAAGTTGTCGAAGTTATTTCATGCTCATTCCTAAGCTGATTGGGGCTAAAAAACATGGAAGCCTGCCTTGCGTGTCGTCGTCATTAACAGAGTAAAGGCATCACAGCCCTTATAGGTAGTCTGTTCAATATGGACGAAGGGTTTGGCGCGAAAACAATATTCCGACAGGTAAACCAAGCGGATGATTCTTAGATGCCAAATAGAGGAGAGGTTTTTGTTGCCGCTGAAAGTCTTGTTGGAACGGCTCTACATTTCTTGAAAGTTTGTACATTGCTAAATCCCCATTCAGTGATTGTGTTTAGCATAGCGTACAGAAAGATGTTTCTATTGTTAAATAGAAAGAATGAATTGGAATTATCGAAAATAACGATACAAAGCACAGTCATCTAGCGCATTGATTACTTTTTATTGGGTAACGGGGGCAACATTTCATCACCGATTTGATCTCCGACTGAGGTTGTTGATAACGCTGTAGAGTCGATATTGGCGGCCGTTGCATCAATGACGTTTTCGATTTCCGGGTTTTGAATCTCCAGGTCTTGTGCGGACGAGATCGCCCCTAAAGAATCGGCATCGTCGATTTTTGATAGCCAATCCTCGAGGTTCCTGGCGCCTTCTGCGGGTGCTTGCTGCGCCCAATCGACGATCTCCTGAGTCGCTTTTGGAGAGCCTATTTCCGCCAATGCACTGCCGCTGACTTCAAAGGCCGGCGTTCCCAACGGCTCTTGTTCAAACCAGGTACTCAATACGTCAACGGCGTCGGGGTTACGGACCTCCGGGATGACTTCGAAAGCTACGGCTTGTTTTATACGGTTTGTTTCTTCCGTTGCCTTATACTTGTTGTTTCCCGATACGGTCAGCAATAACTGATTAACGCCCTCAGGCGATCCTACCGCGGCGATGGCTTTGCCGACAGCGCTTAAAAAAGTCTGGTCGATATTGTCAGGATTAGACCAGGCGGCCTCCAATGCTTGAGAAAGTTCTGTATGAAAGTGTCCGTCCCAGCGATTATCGCCAATGCGGGAGAGCGCTTGCAAAACCTGAATGTATAACGGGGAGTTCGTGCCTTGTTCGGCAAGGCTAAGTAATTGGCGTAGTGCATCAGGGGTGGCGATTTCAGCCAACAGGTCGAGCAGAATGGCCTTGATTTCCATAGACACATTGGGCTTGGCCAGCAAGTCGGAGATATTCTGATAAACTTCGGGATCGGGTTGTTTGCGCAGGCGTTCCGCCAGTAATGCCCCTATGATCGGCAGTTGCTGAAATTCAGATTGATTCAGCAGTCGTCTCCAGTATTGCCATAACTGCGCGGGCGTTTGCTCATAGAGGCTTTTTTCGGCATGATTTTCGTTGACCTGTGTGACTGGAGCGGGGTCGGTCGGATCGGCAGAGGCCTGATGCTGTTTATTGCTGTGTGGGTTTGGTTTAAGGTCAGGAGCCGGGTCCATATGTTTTTTTACAGCGCTGTAAAACGGTTTTTTCCCTGCGGGTATTTCAATCATCGGCTCATGGTCGGCACCCGATTGCAAGTCGAGCGCCGTGTTATAGAGCAGCCAAGTCCCTGCGCCCGGTATTAGGGCGAGTAATAAACCCGCCGTGGCGAGTAGCGATCGATTTATCACCGGCTCATCCACCAGGATTTCGTCAGTTGGGCGAGCGCGGCGCTGATTTTCCCCTCTTGTTCCGGGACCGCGTCCACTATCAGCGCTTCAGTCCGGCTGATTTTAAACGGTACACGGCGGACGCTGTGTTTCGCTTGAGAGCTTGCCGGCTGCAACGCCAATAAGCCCGCCACTTCGTCGGGTTCAACCGTATCGGCCTGTAAAAAAGACTGCGCCGCCAAGGCCGCATGCGCTTGTCCTACCAGCGTTAAGCTGAGATCGGGATGGCGATTCTCTATGCCCAATACGGCGGCCCGAACTTCGTATCCTAACTGCTTGCCGGCAAAACGCTTCTTCGCATTCCGGTTATCAGCGGTTTTTTGTAACGATCGGCCGGTTTTAGTGTGGGTCAGACTGTCGTAATAGCCGAAAGCAATACGATAGCAATAGACGTTATTGCGCGGATCGAATGAGTCTTCACCCAATACAACGCCGCCGTAAATGACCGGACAACGGTTATTAAAGCGGTGCTTGATAAACTCATTCCATACCGAGTGTTTAAGCCCTTCGCCGTGCAGTAGCAATAAGGCTTTGGTCGGCGCCTCCGGTGCTTCGGTTTTGACAAAACGGGCGCTTAAGCGGGTATTCCGGTCAGGCCGGAGCGTGCATAAGGGGCCTATGGTATTGGCGCAGGCGCCATCCCAGCCTTGAAAACGGTAAGTTTTATCGGGCAAAGCGAATAGGCTGACCAGTGATTGAGGGGACGCCTGGATAGTGCAGTCCGGCGCGCAGTCTGTATTACCCGGTGTGCTGACTATCCGCCCGCCTGATCCTCCGGCCACTTGAACATCCAGTGTGACGGCGGCAATTGCTAAGGGCGTGGCTGCCAATATGACGGAGAGGAACAGCGGGTGTTTAATCAAAGTGAGGCGAGATTTCAACCCCGCATAAATAGCGGGGAAAAGGTGAGTGTTGCTCATGGTAGAGGTCCTTGCAAGACGGGGTTATTTGCCATAATACCGAACAAAATGCCGTTATGCGAGCGCCTTTTTCGGTTAACATTTCATTCACCGTAATCCTTGTATCCTATGGTTAATTAGTGGTTTGGCGCATCAGTGGACAGGTTTTTTTGATGGGTTTGTCATTAATTTTCGGTGTCGTTTCGTTTGGTTCGCCGAATGGAAGGCTGTAGCAATCCGGGCTTTTAATAACCATTTACAAGCCCTGCAACGGAGTCGTTTTATGAAATCTCGTTCTATGAAATCGCGTCATCGCCCGAAGTGGGTAAAAATGCTGGGACTAATGACTGTCCCGTTGATCATTTTAGTAACACAGGCCGATGTGCAGGCGGAACAACGACAGCGTTCCTTGCAACCGAAACAGGTCACATCATTTAAGCAACTAAAGCATATGCTGTCGGCAAAAAAGCTGCACCCCAATCACTACCTCGCTTTGAATCCACTGTCGGCAGCGGATTCCGGCGCTGTATTTCCTAATGGCGCGGCAGAGGCTGGTGCTATCGAGCATTCTGAAACCAATGTCCAGGTGCCGGGCGTCGATGAGGGCGATACGGTCAAAACCGACGGGCATTACATTTACAGTATTCAAAACGGCCGGGTTCGCATCATCCGCGCTTATCCTGCGCATAGCATGGCATTGCTCGGCACTTTGCAATTCGATAGCGGGTTCAACCCCATCGAGCTTTATATTGACGGGGATCAATTGATCGTTGTCGGCACGGCATGGCATGCGGAAGACAGCGGCGATGCCGCACCGGTTGTACCGGAAGACGGTGCGGTCATTATGCCGATTTGGGCGCCTTCCGGTGAAAGCCGGACCAGCGCCAGAATCTACAACATTGCCGATCGTACACAACCCGTTATGCAGCGTGAAATTGCTTTTACCGGGAATTATTTGTCTTCGCGCAAAATAGGGCAGAGCGTTTATTTAATCGGCAGGAAATACCCCAACTATTACTTAAGCAATTTTTCAGGGGGCGGGGCTCAGCCGCAAAACCTGACCATGACCCGAGACAATATCTTGCCGCATATCAGCGACACGGCGGTCGGGAGTGGCGCAGAACACACCTTGCCGTTGACCGATCTTTACTATTTTCCCGGCTTTGTTGAGCCGGATTATGTGGTCGTCGCTGGTTTTCGCCTGAATGCCCCGGATGAAGATGCCGATATTAAAGCCTACCTCGGAGGTGGTGATATCGCTTATGCGTCCGGTAAAAATCTGTATCTCTCGGCGGCTGATTACAGCAGTCCCGAGCAACCCGATCAGGCAGTAACGGCGCCGTTTACTCATCTTTACAAATTCGCGCTGAATAACGGCGCAATCAGTTTCAGCAAGGCCGGCGAAGTGCCGGGGACTGTATTGAATTCATTCGCCATGGATGAGCATAAGGATTATTTCCGCATCGCCACGACCGTCGATCAATGGACTCAAGCCGGTGATGCAGGCAGTCTTGAGACCTGGAATAACCTCTATACGCTGGATGGCGACATGCAAATTGCCGGGCGTCTGGAGCATCTGGCTGAAGGGGAGCGCATTTATTCGGCGCGTTTTATCGGCGATCGCAGTTATCTGGTGACTTTTGAACAGACTGATCCCCTGTTCGTCATCGACTTATCTGTACCGGAGACGCCCAAGGTATTGGGCGAGCTGAAAATTTCCGGTTTCAGCAATTATCTTCACCCCTACGATGAAACTCACCTGCTGGGCTTCGGTCAGGAAACGCAAGAAACCGAAACCGGGCTGGTCACTAAAGGCATGAAACTGGCGCTGTTCGATGTCAGCGATGTCGAACATCCCACGCAAATGCACAACCTGACCATTGGCGAGGAAGGCACCAATTCACCGTTGATGTGGGGTGATCACAAAGCTTTGCTGTTTGACAAGAAGCGGGAATTGCTGGGGTTTCCCATCAGTGAAACGGCGCAGAATCCTGCTGAAGAATGGCCGACGGAGATCTTTCAGGGCGCACAGCTTTACAAAATCAGTCTTAGCGACGGTTTCCGGAAGCAGGCCGCCATTAGCCATCAGCAGGATGGGCAGGCCTATGACTGGAATAATTACGTTCAGCGCTTGCTGACTATCGGCAATCAACTGTACACACTGTCCGAATCGCGGGTACAAGCTAATGACTTGAATCAATACACGCAAACCGGATTTCTGGATTTGCCGATTGAAACAGCCCCGGATTGTCTGCTATCGCAAATCGGTGAGCCTGACGGTGATCCGGGAGGTGATTGTCAAATATTGATAGATCCCGCTCAGTAAAACCAACACGCAATCACATTGGAGAATCATCATGAATAAATCATATTTACGTTTTATCTTTTTGAGCATGGCGTTGTCAACGACATCGGCATTCGCAGAAAACCGTGCCGTTGAAGTTAGCATCACCGGTATCGGGCCCGCTGTCGATGCGGCAGCCATGCAAACGGTGCAACAGGTCATTGGCCATGCGGTAGCCGACGGTGTAATTGATAAGTTTGTCGTAAGTGGTTATGGGATCGAAGGCGGTTTTTCCGCCTGTGCGCAAGCGTCGCCGAGAACCAACGGCTTTGTCTCTTTTGTGCGGCAGTTGCGTACGATTGCGCCTAATTCCAGGACCACCGCCTATTCCGTACAGCCGGTGGTCGCCTGTGTTGATACTCCTCCGGCTGTTTGTGCCCAGGATGCAAAACTGTGTCCCGATGGCTCCTATGTCAGCCGGGTGCCGCCTTCCTGTGCATTTGCGCCTTGTCCGGGTAACTAGTAGTTATGACCGTCAGGGGCTATAGTGTATGGATCGAGTCCGGAATTTTCAAAGCTTGGGTTCTCATGTCGTAACTTGGGCAACAGTGAATGGACAGCTACCATACCGGCCACGATTTTATACCGAAAACGCCGGGTATCATGGAAACACTTCAGTGTGATACCGGGTTAATCCATAACAATGAGGTGAGATTAGGACAATGTGTAATGAAATATAAAAACATAATTCTTTGTTTTTTCTGTTTCCTGTTTGTACCGGCATTTGTGCTTGCAGAAAGCGTAGAAATTTTAAATGACAAGCAGTTTTTGATCGATCAAAACTTGCGGCATCAAGAAGCGGCACTGGCCATTACCGATTCATCCCGTGAAGTATCGAGTACTTGCCTGCTAGCACCGCTGCCGGTCACGCCAAAAACGCCCAATTACACGATAACGGCCACCGATGCTGCCAATGAAACCATTAAACTGACGTTTTGGCATGAAAAATGTCGTGACAATACCGGTTGGGCTTTGCTGGTGAGGGCAATTCCCACCGCAGGTACGCCGTTTTTTTGTAGCAGCAGCTTTAAAGTCGTTCAAAATGCCGTACAGATAAACGCCATATCGCTACAGACAGCGCCGAACGCTTCCGGCTGGTGCGACGATATGCTGGTTCCGGCAACGATGATTGTAGACAGTAGCGGCGTCGTGCAATTTGACCCTGCAAAACCCTTGACCCTTTTTTATGAGCCGCTTGCCAAACCCCAAATAAGTTTGGTCATAGGGGCGGCTGTGTTACCGGCGCCGGCTGTTAGCGGCAATGCCGCCGGCTATAAGAGTTTCACGCATACGTGTACAAACGTGACCACCGGCGTCAATAAAACCTATCCTTCACAGACCGATCCGGATTGGAATTGCAAGGGATTGGCTTTGAAGCGAGGCCAAACGGTCAGGACCACGATCACCGGCGTCGTCAAATAGACCTCTGCGGCTTATGAACGGTCAGGCGCAATCGCACAAGGAACTATTGCGCCTTACCTGTCTGCCGGTTATTGTATATTCACACTCTGATCTTTTCGCCAGCGTTGATTGGCGGCTTTAAATCCATCCACCATGCGCATATTGATTATCGAGGACGAAACCGGCATCCGTCAGCAAATCCGCAGGCAACTCGAAAAAGAGGGCTACCAGGTTGACGAGACCGGTGACGGTAAAGAAGGGCTTTATTTTGCAACCGAATACCCGGTCGATGCGGCTATTGTCGATTTAGGCTTGCCCGGCATGTCCGGTCTGGAAATCATCAAGCATTTGCGGCGGCAAGGCAATAATCTTCCCGTTCTCGTGCTGACCGCTCGCGGGCGTTGGCAGGAACGGGTTGAAGGTCTGGAGGCCGGTGCCGATGATTACCTGGCGAAGCCCTTCCAGATGGAGGAGCTTTCCGCGCGCATCAAGGCCTTAATACGCCGTGTCGTCGGAGCGCCGCAGTCGCTGCTGAACTGCGGCTATCTTGTCCTCAACCTGGAAACGCAACGCGCCATGGTTGACGGACTCGAAATAGAGCTGACCTGTTTCGAATACCGGATGCTGGAGTATCTCGCGCAACGTCAGGGCAAGGTGGTTTCCAAGGATGAACTGCGGGTTTACCTGTATCCCCACGACACCGACCCGGAAAGCAATGTGCTGACCGTCCTGTTAGGCCGGTTGCGGCGCAAGCTCGATCCCGAAGGTGTTCGAAACCCTATCGAAACGTTACGCGGCCGGGGTTACCGGTTGGTCTAGGTGATAAACTCGCTTTATCTCAGGCTTAATCTTAGCGCTATCCCTGTGCTGGTTATTTTCCTGACGGTTACCGGGGCGGTTCTCGACAATGCCTTTCTGGAAAGTGCGCGGCTGTCCCTGCGCGAACGCATGTCCGGCCAGATCTATCAATTGCTGAGCGCGTCCGTCGTAGAGGAGGGCGGGCAACTCATTATGCCGTTGCCGACCTACCTGCCTTATCCGCAACTAGCTTTGCCGGATTCCGGGCTGTATGCGTTCGTCGGCAGAAACGGCGACAATGAACTGCTGTGGCGCTCGCCTTCGCTGCTCAACCGAAAGACGCCGATGCCGTTTGCGCTCCAGGTCAGTGAGAAAAAATGGTCGGATGTGCGGATGGAAGACGGCAAGGATTATTACCTGCTGGGTTACGGCTTTCAGCGCAGCCTTAAAACCGGTATTTATTCATTCAATTTTTTCCTGATGACCGAACTGGCGCCGCTGCAAAAGCAGGTTTCGCTCTATCGCCGTCGTTTATGGGGCGGGTTGGCCGGTACTGCAATCCTGTTGCTGGCGACGCAAATCTGGGTATTGCGCTGGGGCTTGAGTCCCTTGCGGAAAGTCGGCCTGGAGCTTGCCGCCATCGAGGCCGGAGAACATCACCAGATTAACGGCCGCTATCCCAGGGAAGTCAAACAATTAACCGATAATATCAATATCCTGTTGACCCAGGAACGTGCCCGCCAAACCCGTTACCGTAATGCGCTCGCCGATTTGGCGCACAGCCTGAAAACGCCGCTGGCGGTTTTACTCGGCGCGACCGATCAGCCCGAATTCCTGCCTGACACCGTTCAGGAGCAAAGCACCCGGATGATGCGTATCGTCGAACGTCAACTGCAACGGGCCGGTGCGGCCAACAGTTCCGCCACAGCGCCGCCCGTTGCCGTGTATACTGTGGCGGATAGGATTATCGCTTCGTTAGGCAAAGTGTACCGGAACAAAAACGTGATTGTGCTCAACCGTATCGAGCCGGATTTGTGTTTTCGCTGTGACGAGTCCGATCTGATAGAAATCCTGGGCAATCTGCTCGACAACGCTTTCAAATGGTGTCATGCCCGGATCGAAATCCACGGCTGCAAAGACGGCCATCGCCTGATAATCGGCATCCATGACGACGGGCCGGGTATTAGCGCCGCACACATTGAGCATATACTCCGGCGCGGCGGTCGCGCCGATGAATCGACGCCCGGTCATGGTATCGGGCTGAGCGTCGCCGCAGACATCGTCGAAGCGTATCAGGGTGGACTGCATATCGCCTCAAGTTTATTGGGCGGTGCTGCGGTGATTATAGAGTTTTGGCGATGAGCGAAGGCTTAACCTGCACTACGTCCCGCGCCGCTCCGACCCGGCATTCACCCTGATTGGCCGGGTGTTAGCCGCTAATCAGCTTATAAGCCCGGTTATTATAGTGTTCAGCAAGATCGGTCACTTCTTGCGGCACGATTAGATGTCGTGGATTGTAGTTGGGTAAGTAGGTTTTCCATAACTGGAGGAGCAGGTATTTTCCGGCCAGCTTTGTCCACTTCCAAATCCGCGCCATACGCCCCGGCCAGCCGCCACGCGCTTGAAAGTGCTCGCGTTCAAGATGCAGCATTAAACGTGCGCAGGAAAACATAAACCGGAGCAAATGGCTTTGTGCAATCAGACTCACCCAAAACCGATAACCGTAGCTGCCGTAAAGATGATAATACACATCGTAAGCCACCGTGCGGTGTTCCATTTCTTCCAAAAAATGCCACGCATACATATCCGCCAACGGTCCGCGCATATCCCGGATCATGCCGCTGCGCCACATGAAAATCACAAACGGGTTGGTCAGGCTTTCAAAACCTTCTGCAAACGCCAGATTAAATTTTAGCCCGCGCTGTGAAAACCGCTCATAATCGGCTTTCACTTTTTTCTCCAACGCTTCCAGTTCAGGGTATTTCTCTCTAACCCGCGCGTTGAACAAGCTGTGCTGGCGGTAATGTTGCGCTTCCTGATGGCTGAATTGACGCATATCGTGCAAAAGTCCGGGATCGGTAATGATTTTTTGCCCGGCTATCGAATGTTTGATGATGTAGGGTTCTATGTAAGGCAGAATCATCGACAACCCGACCATCAAATAGGACATCTCGACTTCGCCCGGAATGACTTCCGCATTGAGTTCTTGGTGTTCCTCAAGATCAAACTTGAGATACCGTACAGTAATAGCCGTCATTGCGTTCACCTGTTGCTAAATTGTATTGAAAAAGGGAGTGTTGATAGACAGGTCAACCCGGATAAAGTCGGGTTTGATAAGCTATCGCGAAACAATGTAGTCCAAGCGCTTTAACGAGGCATCACCCGTTCGGGTGAAAAGGGGAAATAATTTACGATGCGTTTTTGCCGGCCTTGGCCGGTGTGGCGAATAAACCGAAAGCGGCCGTCAATAAGTGGATTAACTCGGATTGGCGATGTGTACCGGTTTTTGCCAGCACCTGTTTGAGCTGGCTTTTGACCGTATTAAGGCTGATGCCGCGTGTTTGTGCATATTCATTCGGGGTTTGGCCCTGTAACAACGCGGCGGCCAGTTTTGCTTCTGCGGGCGAAAGGTCATAGCATTGTTGCAGCAGCGTATCGTCCAAAGCCATCGTCTGCTCCGGATCGTAAAGAAACAAGCCCGCCGAGGCCCCCGCTTGAAGAAAAGGCAAACACTGATTTTGTAAAGAAACCACGATGGCCGATAAAGGACGGCCTGAAGGGTTGCAATGCAGGCTGATGACGCCGCCTTGTCCGGTTTCTACGGCGTCACTGATCAAGTTCCGCAAATTGCCCGATTCACGGGCATTGCCGGTTAGGCAGCGGCCGGCGGCATTCAGATTAAAGCCGTTTGCAGCAGCGATTAACGTTTCCGCAGTCCTGTTAACAAAGACCGCTTGCCCGCATTTATCAAACAAGATCAAGCCAACAGGCAAGCGGTTTAACAGATGATGATTGGCGGTCTGCATCTGTTTAATTTCGGCAAGTTGTTTGTAAATCAAACAGGACCGGCGCAAATGCGGTATCAGGCGGGCGAATAATAAACACTCATCAGCCGAAAAAGGCTGTTGCCTGGCTCTAAAAAGGGATAAACGCACCGCCAGTTCGTCCTGCTTAAGCAAGTGCCCAATCATGGCATGAAAATAATGCTGCGGTTTCAGCCAGTCGTTATACCATTCGGTTTTTACCAGCCTGTCAACCGGCAACAAGCGATCCGTGGTAATAAGTTGGCCTTCAGGTAAATATTTGGAATACTCCAGCCAAACATTGACTTTGGAATAATAGCGGTCATAAGAAATAACCGTTTCAGGATCGGTGCGCACCGATTGGAGAAATGAAATGTCATCGCTCTGGCAAATCGAACGGCGGCTGGCGAAATCCACCAGATAGAGGGTTGTGCCCTTGCTTTTGAAAATATCGGACAAGCGCTCCAAAAAAACCGGCCATATTTCCGGCATTATGGACGCGTCATAAATGTTGCCGATTAACTCATCGTATTGGCTTTCGGTGATTATGTCGGTAAATGATGCCGTCATCTGAAACACGCCTGATACTTGTAAGTGCAGTATAAACAGCAAAACTGTTTTTTCGAAACGCCATGTCCACTAAGTTTAGGATTTTGTCAGAGCTGTGTTTTAAGCCAACCTGATAACGCGCTCTTGAGCCGCCGATTGCAACGCGGCGACAATAGTCCGGCAATTGCTTTTGGCGTCTTCCAGACTGAGTAAGGGAGCGTGGCCGTTTAACACACAATGGCTGAAATGCTCTATTTCCAGTTTAAAATGATTCTCTGCGGGCAAGCGTTCTTCATATTGCCGGCCATCTTCGGTCCACCAGGAAATTACCGGCACATCGCCGGGCAATTGCCAGACGATATGGCATTTGATGCCGCCCTTGGTTCCGGTAATCTCGTATTCGCAGCGTCTGGCGCGTTCAAAACTGAAATCAAAATGCGCGAATTTCCCGGCGCCGAAATCAATGACGCCGCTCGTTGATATGTCGGCGCCGCTTTCAACATGGCGGGACAGCGCGGTGACCGCGACCGGGTCGTGGTCGAAGAACATCCGCGCTGAATGGATGGCATAACAACCGATGTCCCACATCGCGCCGCCGCCGCGTTCGATGCTTTCCTGCAGGCGGTAGATCCGGGCGGGCCGCATCATGAAAGAAAAGCTGCTGCGCACCGATCTCACTTCACCGATGCTGCCCGAATCAATCAATTCACGCACACGCGCGTGTTGCGGATGAAAACGATACATGAAGCCTTCCATGACGGTCACATTATGTTGACGTGCCGCGGTTTCAATCGCTTCGATGTCGGCTACCGTCAACGCCATCGGTTTTTCGCACAGGACATGCTTGCCGCGTTCGATGACGCGTAGCGCCCATTCGGCGTGTTCATGATTGGCCAGCGGTAAATAGACGGCGTTGACTTCGTTATCGTCCAGCAATGCTTCCAGACCGTCATAAGTCCGTACATGATGTTGTTGCGGCGCGTATTGCGCCAGCGTTTGTGCGGCGGCGCCGGGGCGGCGGCTGGCGATGGCGACCAGTTTGGCGTTCGACGCTTCGACAATGGCCGGTAACAGGCGCTCGTTAACGCGTGCCGCGCCTAAAATACCCCAATTTAATTTTGCTGCTTTAGTCATAAAAATCCGTCATAAGAATTGATTTTTCGGGTTGTGATCACTGCCATTAAGCCAGGCAATTTAATCCCTTTTTCCTTAAGTATCCACAGGACGTATTAAGGGGAAGGGCAGGATGGGCGTTATCTCTTCCGAGATGGGCGGGTAATCAAATATAGTAGTGCGCTTGATGGTTTCGATTGCATATTATCAGAATCATCTTGGTAAATGAATAGCACCGTTGTATAGCATCAGTATCAACAAGGCATAGGGTATGCATTTTGTTTTTTACCTCATTTGATAGTTGGGTAATCATGTCTCGGGCATTGACCAGTGCCCGCCATCGAGGCACATTGAATTGATACAGCAGGGCGATTTCGCTACAATGATTAATTTTTTGCGCCTTCCGGTCGATTATCGGTAGGTGCGATGCGTTTATGTTAAGTTAAATGAAATTTATGTACCTTAACCTCTTGTCTTGCAGACTGTCGGCATTGAACGGATTGATAAATTGAAAATACTTATTCTTGGCGCCGGCGTTACCGGATCATCGGTTGCCGAGGCCTTAGCCAGCGAAGAAAACGACATTGTCGTCATTGATTTCAAGCCCGAGCTGCTCGAAGCCTTAAAAGAACGCTTCGATATCGCCACAGTCACCGGCAATGCCGCGCATCCCAGCGTCCTTGAGCAGGCGGGGGTGCATAATACCGATATGGTAATCGCCGTCACCGACCGTGATGAAACCAATATGCTGGCTTGTCTCATCATCAATACCCTGTATAGCCGCCCGAAGACAATCGCCAGGGTGCGCGCCATTGATTATTTAAAACACCCTAAATTATTCAGCGCCAACGGCATTCCCGTCGATTTTGTTATCAGTCCCGAACAAATCGTCATGCAATCCATCCGTAATCTGATTGAATTCCCCGGTGTCCTGCATATTTCCGATTTTGCCGGCGGTTTGGTACGGTTATTTTCGGTTAAAGTAGTGAACGACGGATTTTTAACCGGTAAAAAAATCAAAGATCTGAAAGTGCGGCTGGCCGACGGTAAAACGCGGGTAGTGGCAATTTTTCGGCGCGGTGTGCCGATGGAGGTCACCGGCGATGCGATTATAGAAACCGGCGATGAAGTGTTTTTTGTCGCGCCGCGCAAAGAAGTACGCCGGGTTTTGAAAGAACTGAACAAGCTCGAGGCGCCGTTAAAGCGCATTATCATTGCCGGTGGTGGACACGTCGGCAAGCGTCTGGCTCTGGCATTGGAAGGCGATCATCAGGTCAAGATCATTGAAAAAGATCCCCGACGCGCTAAAAAAATCGCCAATGATCTTGATAAAACCGTGGTGTTATTGGGCGATTGCGCCGATGAGGCTTTGTTGCTTGATGAGTCGATTGATAGCGCGGATTTATTTTGCGCCATTACCGATAATGACGGCGTCAACATTATCTCGGCTTCTTTGGCGAAAAGCTTGGGTGCGCGCAAGACTATCTGTCTGCTCAATCATGTTTCCTATACCAAATTATTGCCCGGAACGGGAATCGATGTGTCTGTGCTGCCTAACCAGGAAACACTGGGCAGTATTTTGAAACATGTGCGCCGGGGCGACGTGGCGCAGGTCAGTTCCCTGTGCGGCGGTACTTCCGAGGCAATTGAGGCGGTTGCGCATCATAACAGCAATGATGCTAATTCTGTCGTTGGTCAACGGGTTGATGCGATCAAGTTCCCTCCCGGCATTGTCATGGGTGCTTTGATTCGCAACAGTGAGGTTATTTCGATACATCACGATACGGTATTTCAGGAAGACGATCATGTCGTGATGTTCGCGATGGATAAAAAGCTGGTTACCAATATTGAACAAACCTTTCAGCGTATTTGAGGGCGAGGCCCTTGAGAACCTGGATAATGCAACATTCGAATGGTTCCGCTGAATGCTGCTTGACGGGATACTGAACAGGCATGCGCTTATCCCGTCTATGGATAGCATTATCTTCAATGATTCATCCCTATCGATTCCGGCTTAAGATACAGCATCAACTCAAAAGACTTCCATGAACGTCATTTTCACTATTATCCATATCTTCGGCCTGGTTACTATGGGGTTCAGCGGCTTGATGGCTACCTGCCTCGTGACCTCGACAATAGCTGAAGACGGCGCCACTACGGCTTTTCTTCAAGGCACCCTGATTACCTTGTTATCAGGCGCATTAATGTTTATTCCGACCTTGCGGATGCCTAAAAAAGTATCGCGACAAGCCGGTTTTTTATTGGTCGCGATTACCTGGTCATTGAGCCCTGTCTTTTGCGCAATACCTATGCTGCTGTACATGCCGCAAATAAGTTTTACCGATGCTTATTTTGAAGTGGCTTCCGGCCTTACGACGACCGGAGCGACGGTGCTTAGCGGCCTTGACAGTTTACCGATGTCGATTAACCTGTGGCGGCATGAGTTGAACTGGATTGCGGGCATGGGCATCATTATTTTTGCTGTCGCCATTCTGCCCATCCTGGGTATCGGCGGTATGCAGCTATACATGGCCGAGGCCCCCGGCTCGGTCAAGGAATCCGATTTGCCGCCCCGTATCGCGCAGACCGCTAAAGCCTTATGGTTGGTCTATGCCGGTATTTCTATTGCGTGCATTATTGCTTTACGGCTGGCCGGGATGGATTGGTTTGATGCTATTTGTCATGCCTTTGCCGCGATGAGCTTGGGTGGATTTTCCACACATGACAGTAATGTCGGCTTCTTTAATTCACTGCCTATAGAGGTGGTGTTGACGATTTTTCAATTACTGGCCGCTATCAACTTCGCCACCCATTTCATAGCGATCAAAAAACGCTCCTTTAATCCTTATATCGATGATATGGAGGCGCGCGCTTTTTTAGCGCTGGTATTGGGTAGTAGTGTGATAGCGGCGGCGGTGTTGTGGAAAGCCGGTACCTATCCGGATTTTTTTACCGCCTTGCGACATGCCTCGTTTAACCTGGTTACGATAGCCACCGATTGTGGTTTTGCCACCCAGGACTTCAATTTATGGCCAATTTTTGTGCCGATGTGGATGTTGTTCTTGAGTTGCCTTTCCGCTTCTTCGGGCTCTACCGGTGGCGGTATCCGTATGATCCGAACCATCATCCTGCTTAAACAGGCGCGTCTGGAATTGTTCAAATTTATCCATCCGTATGCAGTGAAGCCGCTGAAAATTGGCGATATGGTCGTAAACAGCAATATTGTCACATCGGTAACCGGCTTCATTTTTCTTTATTTCATGTGTATTGTTATCCTGGTATTTGCTCTGCTACTGAGCGGACTGGATTTCATAACGGCGTTTTCTGCCGTTATCGCTTGCTTTAACAACGCAGGTCCCGGTCTTAACCTGGTTGGCCCGGCAACCAATTACGGCGTTCTCAGTGATTTTCAAACCAATGTTTGTACTTTTGCCATGCTGTTGGGCCGCGTGCAAATATTCTCCATCGTTATATTATTTGTACCGGAATTTTGGAGAAAATAATATGAGCACTGAAATAAAACTCAAGCGCCTTTGCCAGAAAGGCAATCCTTCAAAGCTCATCCGACGATTTATTGAGGATCGAAACAATCCCCTTTGTGTGCTGGATTTTAGCGGCGAAGTATTGCTGGGCGATGCGCTTGCAAGCACGCGCTATCCGATTGAAATAGACGAAGATACCGTGCTCGGCTGGGTCTGCGGCGAGCCGTCCGATGCATTATTATTGGCGGCGTTTATCGCCTATATGGCGCAAAAAGAGCTGGAAAGCAAACTGCTGGCGCAGGAAACGCTCGGCAAATACAAAGAGCTTACGTTGTTGTATGAACTGGGCGAGAAAATCGCCGCCTGCATGGATATTGAGGAACTCGCCAGACTTACTCTGGATGAAGCGCAACGTTTATTGCCGTCCGGTCAGGATATTCATCTCGGCATATTGCTAAGCGGCGAAGAAGAGGAGCAATTAACTGTCTGTGCAGGACAAGGCGATGTATTCCCGGTCGGCGCCAAGCTGCTTTCAATTGACGGCATTACCCGACAAGTCATTCACTCGGGTAATGCCGAAATCGTCAACGATGTCCGGCAAGATCCGCGTTACCAAGCTGCTGCGGGTACCTTAACCGGCATACAGGCGATGCTGTGCGCGCCGCTGAAAACCCGTGATAAGACTTTTGGCGTCCTCAGCGTGGTCAGCCGGACACCGGTCAATTTTAGCGCCGGTGAAGCCAAAGTTCTGAATCTGCTGGCTTCGCAAGTCGCCGTTGCGATCGGACGAGTGCATTTGATTCATGAACGTGTCGCCCAGGAACGTTTGCAGGAATCGCTCAAACTTTCCCACAGTATCCAGATGGGCATGTTGTCCACCGCATTTCCCCGCTTTAGCGACGGTCATGGCATTGATTTATTCGCCTTCATGGCGCCGGCCCGTGAGGTCAGCGGCGACTTCTACGATTTCTTTCACCTGGATGAGAAAACGCTGCTGATTGTGATCGGTGATGTATCGGATAAAGGCGTACCGGCGGCCTTGTTCATGGTCATGGTGAAGACATTGATTCGCGCCATGGCGAAACAATATGTGCTTCCTGATCGGGTCCTGGCGGCATTGAATCCCGAACTGTGCCGCGACAATGATGCGGCGATGTTCGTCACGCTGTTTTTAGCGACGCTGGATCTTGAAACTAATCAGTTGACCTACAGCTTCGGTGGTCATAATCAGCCCTTGTATTTATCGCGCTACGGCATCGTATCGATGCTGCAAGGCGATTCGGGAACGGCCCTGGGTATCATGGACGGGGCTACATTCAGCGCGCAAACCATGCAGCTCAATCGCGGAGACAGTTTGTTGTTGTATACCGACGGCATCAGCGAAGCGATGGATATTGACTATGAAGCGTATGGCGAACAGCGTCTTTGCGATTTGCTGACCGGGCTTGGTGCTAACAATGCCCAGGAACTGGTGGAGACGGTTATTGCCGATGTCAGTGTATTTATTCGCGGCGCCGAACAATCCGACGATATTACTTTGCTTGCCCTGCAAATAGCCGGTATGTAAGGGATTTATCCTTTGCAGGTCTATGGATTGTAATAAATTAACAAGAAAATTTATCTTGCATTCGGGCAATATATCGGGCAATATATTGCCCATATTGTGTTTCATCGACTAAGGGTTTTTCATGCATTTTCGTATCCGCAAGAATGTTATTCAATTAATCAGAACAACTTACGATGAAAGCAAGAAGAAGGGTAACAGCGCGATCATCGGAACAGTGCCGATGGCCAAGCCGCAGCTTTCTGAAGAGCTATGCCGGAAATTGACCGTAGAAGAAGTCTCCGCATTTGAAGTATGGGCCAGGACCCAGTATCGAAAAGATATGCTGCATGAAGAAATAGCGGCATTAACGCTGGCCGAAACCATACTCACAGCGGAAAAATGGTTTCGGCGGGAAGGCAATTCAGATGCGGCGCGAGCAGTGGCGGACGACATAGTTTTTAACTGGCAAGCCTTGCGGAGAGTTTTGGCAAAAAATAATTTGCTTGACTAAGGTTGGAATATCAAGCCTGTAAATTAAATGATGTGCTGGTGTTTTTAATTGTTAATAAATGACATATATAGAGAGAAATAACATGAAAGCTATTGAAATTGTAGAATCGATTAAACAATCTAACCCCAAGTTATTGGGCAAAATGCCGGAACAAAGAGCCGCCTCGCTGGTTCAAGCAGTGTTGGCCGAGCTGGGCAAACAACTCGATGCAGTCGATACCGGTGTGCTAAAAGTACAGGGTTTGGGGAATTTCCGAATCAGACAAGTTGAACGGGAAAAAGAAGGTCAGAAAGTTACTCTGAAAAGAGTTACGTTTCGTAAAGTTAAACGTATACCCAAAGCCAAAGTTGCGAAAGCAGGCTAAATAGCCCTTTTACGGAAACTCCAACCGGCCATGATGTTTGGTCGTGGCCGGTTTTAATCATTGTGTGCCGGCAGGTATAGGCAATTGTATGATGATTAAAATGATTTATGCAGCGTATCCTGCCTAAAAAACCACATAGTTGAGTGTCATATAATTCGCTTAAATTCATAGCTTTAGCCTAATTATCCCTTTATTGTTTAATATAGAGGGTTTACTCAACATCAAGAATTAATCACTACGCCATCCTCAGCGTTTCCAGGTATTGAATTTAATTGCCTGTTTTTTGTGTTTTATCAGGCTCTGTTGATATTTCATATATAAATATTTGAAAACAAGGTCTATCAACTTAAGGTTAAGCCGTTCGTGAGCCCTTCGGCTACGCTCAGGACGAATGCTTAAGCTTTGCTGTCCGGTCGCGTTTTAAGTTGGTAGCCAAAACAAGCACTGAATTCCAAGAAATAATTAAATTTTTGGATTTATGTTTTTATATTTTATTCGTTAAAAAAGAATTATCTGAAAAACCATAGGCGATCAAAGTGAAGAAACCCCCTTTTTTTGTTATAGGATGCGTGCGCTCCGGTACAACGTTATTACGCGATGTGCTCCGCGAACATCCCAATCTGGCCTCGCCCGAGGAAACGCATTTCTTTAGATGGTCGGAACCTTTCGGTAACAATGCATCCTTAAAGGCTATCGAGGGCAATGCAACATTGAAAAAACATAGGGCAATGGACGGGATAACAGAAGCGGAATTTCAGAAAATGTTACATAGGAGTGTTTCAAGATCTGATTTAACCAAGAAATACATGAAGTTGTTTATCAGTAAAAACAAGCCGAGTGCAAATCGCTGGTTTGATAAGACACCGCAAAATGTATACGGGGCCGCCATGATAGCCACCCAGTTTCCTCATTCGAAGTTTGTGCATATTGTCAGGAATCCTATTGATGTGGTGTCCAGTCTACGCATCGGCAAAATTGTAAAAATTGAAAGCATAGTGGGTGCATGTAATTTCTGGAACGAGGCGGCAGAAATTATATATGTGCTGAAAAAAGCCTACCCGGGCCGGGTATATGAAGTCAAGTACGAGGATTTTACTAATAACCTGTTAGTGGAAATGGAAAAAATTTTGGCTTTTGTTGGCGAGGAGTTTCATCCCGACTACTTTAACCGAATTGCTACAAAACCAAAGGAACATGAACACGACAAGCTTTTTTCCGAGCAAGAAATAGACACCATAGCAAGGCTTTGCGGTAAATGGTCTAAGCACTATGGCTTCACTATTCGTTAATATAGAGTCCGAAGCTAACAATGCGATATGGAAATAAATGTACTCAGGAATGAGCATGAAATAACTTGTGCAACTTGTTTCCTCCCTCCGGGAGAGGGGATAAAAATGATCAAGTTATTTCTGCGATATAATACTGATTGCTATTAATGAGCTTCGTCAACTCAAGCATATTTGGAATTTGGCCTTATTTGAAAGTTAACATATACAATGGCTTAACCTGGGATCTATTAGTTGATACCCTGTCTTGAGGAATTTATCAATGCTTGTTTCATTGAGTGACCCCGTTATTAATAATCGCGTTAGTCAATTAGTTACATTACCGGGGGAGGCCTATATAAGAACTGCTCCACACCGGATTTATTATTGCGATCAGCAGACCCAAAAAAACTATGCGAAATATTACCGGCAAACGTCCGCTGAAATTGCCTCGCAATCACTGTATCTGCTGGATAATGTCATTGTCCGTGGTAAAGGCATTATTACTGTAGACGGCAATATTGTTGAGCAAAATATCGAGGGCGCGCCTGTAGCACAAATAGAACAATCATTAAATTCAGAGCCTTTACCTTCAAAATCAATCGCCGAACCGGCATTGTATTTAACTCGCTATGGAATATTAAACTACGGGCATTATTTAACAGATATTGCACCTCGCCTATATTGGTTTCGCCAATTATTTCCCGATATAAAAATAGTTATTCACCCGCAAACACCGAAAACCATTTTGAAGCTATTAACATTCCTGGGCTTTGATGAACAAAAATACCTGACAATCGGAGATGAGCCGGTGCTGTTTCATCAGTTGTACTTTATCGATCTTTGGAATAAACATCCTTTGGTGCATTCTGAAAAAATTTTTGCATTCCTTGATGAGGTAAAGAAAAATGTTTTAACATCAGCTAATTATAATAAGTCTTTTGTTAGAAAAACTTTCTTTAAAAAAGAGACATGGCCGACAAAAATATTTGTCAGCAGAAAAGATGCCTCGACGCGGCAAATTGTTAATCACGATGAGGTTTATCGGTTTTTAAAAAAGCAAGGCTTTGTTGAAATATCGTGTGGTGCGCTATCGATTGAAGACCAGATTAAATATTTCTCGGCAGCTGAATCGATCATTGGTATTTCAGGCGCTGCCATGACCAATATGGTTTTCAGTAATCCGGGTGCGAAAGTGATTAATCTCTCTTCTTCAACGATGCCGTCCTTGTATTTCTGGGATCTGGCGCATCATAAAAAGCTTTCTTATTCGATTGCTTATTTTGAATCGAGCAATAATAGAAACCCTAAAATGTTTTCTGATTTTAATGTTGATCTTGAGGTTTTAGATGCTTTATTGCAATAGCTCCGGGGCTGTGGAATATAGCGAGTGGCTTGATATTATTAAGGTTGCTGCAGATTGACAAATTTTTTGTCATGGATAGCTCTCTTCTGACTATTTCATTGTTAATCAACAAAGTTATCTGTATGAACGAAATATTAAATATATTCAAAAACCCCGTTATTGACCTGGATCGGCTTAATAAAATGGATGCTATATCTGACCCGGAGAGCAGATACATTATCGCCATAACGCCGCGCTCGGGGAGCACTTATCTGTGTGATATGCTGAGGCATACCAAACATTTAGGCGTACCCGGAGAAATGCTGGGTCCCGCATCTGTGGTCGGAAACCTGAAGAAAATGCCGGGGCGTACGGCCGACGAGTATATCCGTAATGCCATTCGTGTCAGAAAGACGCCTAACGGTGTTTCCGGACTTACAGTCAGTTGGTTTCAGTTTCAAAACTTTATGGAAGCCATGGATGACCATTCATATTTGGCCGATTTTAAATACATTTATTTAACGCGGCGCGATCTTTATGCACAGGCCGTTTCTTTATATAAAGCCACTTCTTCAAAGGTATTTCACAGTAACATTCAACATAATGAAGAAACGATTAGAAAATTTGAAGCCCTGGAATACGATTACGCAAAAATAAAGTATTGGTATGATCATCTCGTTCGGCAAGAAAAAGGTTGGCAGCAATATTTCTATGAAAACCGCATTTTTCCCTTGTATATTACCTATGAAGACATCGATGAAGATATACAGGCTGTATTGCAGCGAATTGCGGCTTATGTCAAGGTAAAGCCGGAAAATCTTGTGGTGCCCAAACGGTCTTTATATGAAAAGGTTGCGGATAATCGAAATGCCGAATGGGCGCGACGCTTTGCATGGGAGCATAGTTTTCAGGAAACTGACCGAGTATCGGCCCCATTGTCCAATGGGTTGGTTTATAAACGAAATTATCAAATGCGGTTAAGGAATTTATGTCAAAAAGTAAAAAACTTTTGGTAATCGGCGGCTGCGGTTATATCGGCTCGCACATGGTGAAATGCCTGCTTAATGCAGGTCATGATGTGGTTGTGCTGGATGATCTTTCCGCAGGGTATAAAGAAAATATGCTGGGCGGCGAACTGGTTGTCGGTGATTGCGGCGACCGGGTTTTGCTCGACAGGCTGTTTTCAGGTCATCATTTCGATGGTGTGCTGCATTTCGCCTCGCTGATTCAGGTCGGTGAGTCGGTGGTCAATCCGGCGAAGTATTACCAGTGCAATGTAGCGAAGACGCTGACAATGATTGAAGCCATGAAGGATCACGGCATAGGCGCGCTTATTTTTTCTTCTACCGCAGCGGTATTCGGAGAGCCCGTCTACACGCCCATCAATGAAGCCCATCCACGGCAGCCGATTAATCCCTACGGCATGAGCAAGCACATGGTCGAGACGATATTGCGCGATTTCGATCGCGCTTATGGTTTTCGTTCCGTGGCCTTGCGTTATTTCAATGCCGCAGGCGCCGACCCGGAAGCGCGTATCGGCGAAGGCCATGAGCCCGAGACGCACCTGATTCCGTTGGCGTTGCAGGCGGCGCTTGGGAAAAGACCGGCGCTCAAGGTATTCGGGCGCGATTACGACACGCCGGACGGCACCTGCATACGCGATTACATTCATGTCGATGATCTGGCCGACGCCCATTTACTGGCGCTGGAATATCTTTGGAATGGCGGCGCAAGCACGGTTTTCAATCTCGGTAATGGCGAGGGATTCAGTGTTCAGGAAGTGCTCAATACCATTGAGCGGGTCACCGGGAAGCCGGTTCCCGCCGAAGATGCGCCGCGCAGGGAAGGTGATCCGGCCCGACTGGTCGCCGATGCATCCACCGCCAAATTGACCCTGGGCTGGAAGCCTCAGTATGCCGACCTGGAAACGATCGTACAGCATGCATGGCAATGGGAATTGAAGCGTGGCTGAGCGTTTCAACATTACAAAAAACCGACACAATGTGGCACCGGAAACAGCGCCATGCGCCTGATCCCGGGAAGGTATCATTGACATGAATGCCGTCTTGCAGGGCGATAATACCGTTTTTGTGATTGAGGAACTGGATAATCCGTCAACCGATTTTTTTGTACTTCCCGCTTTGTCGAGTAGTGGCCGTCAAGTGGTGCGTTGCGGCTTTGATGATTTACCCGATCCGGCTGATTTGACGGGGGCTGTGGTGGTGTTTGTGCGTTATGTGCCGGCTGCCTGGGTGAAGCTGATTGAGGCTGTGCGCACCTTGCTGCATGCCTTGGTATTCTTCATGGATGATGATGTTCTGGATTTTCGCGCCTCAATCGGCATGCCGTTAAAATACCGTTTCAAACTGGCGCGTCTGGCTACCTGGCGCTCAGGCTGGTTGCAAAAGCAGGCTGTGGAGCTCTGGGTTTCGACTGTTTATCTTCAGCAGAAATACGCGCAATGGCAACCCCGGCTGGTCTTGCCGTCGCCGCTGGTGAATCGCACAGACAGTCGGCGCGTGTTTTATCACGGCTCGGTGGCGACGCACAGGGACGATATTCGCTGGCTGCGTCCGGTGGCGGAAGAAGTGTTGCGGCGTGATCGACGTGTTGCTTTCGAGATTGTCGGCAGGCGGGATGTCTGGCGCTTATACAAGGGTTTACCCGGTGTGACCGTCGTGCATCCGATGAAGTGGCCCGCTTACCAGACATTTCTCGCCATGCAGGAACGTCATGTCGGGCTTAATCCCTTGCAGGATGTGCCGTTTAACCGGGCGCGTTCGTATACAAAGTTTTTTGACATCACTCGTTGTGGTGCGGTGGGTATCTATACGCCTGACAGCGCCTGCTCGGAAATCATCAACAACGGTCAGGAAGGTCTGGTCGTGGCGCTCGATCCAGCCGCCTGGGTCGAGGCTATTTTAAGCCTGGTTCAGGATGAACCGCTGCGGCAGACTCTTTTGCAAAACGCCGAAGTAAAAATGCGTGAACTGGCCGGTGAAGCGCAACGTGCTTATGCAAACTTGATACAGTGAATTCAAAACACGCCTCATGCAGCAGCCAATGACTTCGGTCGAAATCAACGCCCCCCTCATTACAATCTCATATTCGCTGAGTGTTTTACCTAACCTGTCCGACCTGCTTGGCGTAGCGGTTAAATTCCGCTGGATAATACCTGACGGCGAATCATATGGCGGCATGGTCGCCTGGGGCAATCAACCCGCTGCCTTGTTTGCCTCGGCTTTTGTCAAACGGCATCAATCAGGCTTGTTGCGACTTGACGACGGTTTTCTCCGTTCGGTAGACAGGACAGAGCCGCCGCTTTCGATAGTGGTCGATGATCTGGGTATGTATTACGATGCAACGCGACCCTCGCGGCTTGAAGCATTAATTGCCGGGGCCTGTTCAAAAGCCCAGCAATCCCGGGCTCAAGCACTTATGGCGGCCTGGCGGACAGCGCGGGTGTCCAAATATAACCACACACGGGAATATGCCGCCGAGCTACCCGCTCGCTATGTCTTGGTTGTCGATGAAGCGCCGGGGTGTCATTCAATCCGGTACGGTCTTGCCGATAAGGCCGTTTTTCAAGCTATGCTGGAGGCCGCCCTGCAAGAAAATCCGCATTGTACGGTATTGATTAAGGCTTACTCGGAGAGACGCCGGCGCGGACATTTTGATTCGGATGCTTTGGCTGCAAACCCTCGCATCAGAGTGCTGGCGGACGACCTGCATCCCGTCTCGGTGATTGAACATGCGGAGGCCGTTTATTGCGTCACTTCACAGCTGGGGTTTGAAGGCTTGTTGTGGGGCAAGCGGGTGCGCACTTTCGGCATGCCGTTTTATGCCGGTTGGGGGCTGACGCACGATGAACTTCCTGCGCCTGAAAGGCGACTGCCGGTGCCGCTAGAAAACCTGGTTTATGCGGCGCTGGTTGAATATGCCCGCTATATCGACCCGGAAACCAAAAAACCTTGTGAGCCGGAACGCTTGATCGAATGGATGGGTCTGCAACGACGTATGCGTGAACGATTTCCGCGAACTGTTTATGCGCAGGGTTTTTCAACTTACAAAAAATCGATAGTGCGGCGTTTTTTTCAAGGCAGTACGGTTTTATTTGATCAGCATCCGGCTCAAATGTCCGAGGGTGCGACCTGCGTTGTGTGGAGCCGCAAAGATCCTGGTCCCATGCCTGCCAATGACGTCTCAAAAGGCGGAAATCCGCAAATTGTACGACTGGAGGATGGGTTTATCCGTTCGGTCGGATTAGGTGCCGATTTGGTTCGTCCACTTTCCTGGGCAATGGATACGCGGGGAATTTATTATGATGCCACGGCGCCTTCCGATTTGGAGCACATTTTGCTTTATACCTGCTTCGATGACGAGTTGACTCATCGCGCGGAGCTGTTACGTGAGCGCTTGGTGGCGCAAGCATTGACTAAGTATAACGTGGGCACGGCAAGTTGGCGGCGGCCTGATAGAGCTTGTCTGTCCGAATCTGATAAAACAAAGCCGGTGATTCTGGTGCCGGGGCAAGTGGAGTCCGACGCTTCGCTTGCCTTTGGCGCGCCCGGTATACGCAGGAATCTTGATTTATTAAAAGCCGTGCGCGAAGCCAATCCCCAGGCCTATATCGTCTATAAGCCGCATCCCGATGTCGTGGCGGGCCTTAGAAACAAGGGGCAGGGGGAAGATGACGCGACTCGCTGGTGTGATGAAATAGTCGTCGATGTAGCTCTGGGAAAAATGTTGTCTGAGGTCGATGAAGTTCATGTGCTTACGTCGCTGACGGGGTTTGAGGCGTTGCTGCGCGGCAAGCAAGTGGTCTGCTACGGATTGCCTTTTTATGCCGGGTGGGGCTTGACGCAAGACGTGCTGCCGATAGCCCGGCGGACACGCAGACTGATGCTGGATGAATTGGTTGCCGGGGTATTGATCTTGTATCCCACCTATATCAGCCGGACCACCGACAGGTATACCACGCCGGAGCGGGCCCTCGATGAGCTGCTGGCCTGGCGGGACAGCAATGCTGTAACTTTGCCCTGGTGGCGCAAAGGCTTACGCCGGCTGCTGAAGATGGAAATGCGCTTTAAGCAGGGTATCGCCCGGTGGTTCACCAAGTGACGATTGGTCGATTTTAACTCGCCGGTTTATTTGGCGATTAAGACACGGATTAGCTTCATGCTGTATAATCGTCTGCCGATACCGGAATGATTTGGCTTGGCTGAAAGCCGTCGTTCTTGTGCTGGTAATGCTGCAATGTTTGCCGGATTAAGCATTCACTCTGATTCTCCCGGCTTGTTAAATGCCCGGCCAATGCCGGTTCCGGTAAGGGTGCCTGACCCAACCGAAAATAACCTTTTCAGTTTTTATTCGTTCATAATATACAACAGTGTCTGGTTACCCTGTTTTACGGCTGTAAAACAGGGCGAAATTTTTTGGGTTAACGGCGCCCCATCATATTCTAAAAAACAATAAAGATGATTCCCGATTTTCTTGTAATTGGTGCTCAAAAATCGGGCACAACCTGGTTGGATCGTAATTTGAGAAGTCACCCTCAGATATGGTTGCCCCCCGAAAAAGAAATTCATTTTTTTGATTTTCCACCCTTAATTCCTTTCTACTTCCTGCTATTTGCACCGGAACATTCCATACGCCATTGGGCAAAGAATCGGATGTTGCGCGATTACCGGAAAGTGCGGGCGGGACAGCAGACACTCTCATGGTATGTCCGTTACTATTTTTTTCTGCGTACCCAAAACTGGTATGTGTCGCTGTTTACGCCGGATAATAATCAAATTGTCGGTGAAACAACGCCACGGTATTCGATATTGCCGGAAAAGAAAGTGGCAAAGGTGCATGCCCTCATGCCCAACAGCAAAATTATCTACCTGATGCGTAACCCGATTGACCGTATGTGGTCCGATGTCGCCATGTTTCATAGTGAGAGATTTGGACATGAAGGACTGCATACGGTTGATGAAGAGCAGGTTATTAAATTTCTAATGGATTCAAAACACTTGGCGAGTTCGCGTTATTTAAAGAACCTCGAGCAATGGGAAAACTTTTATCCGGCGTCGCAAATTTTTGTTGGTTTTTATGAGCAGGTCCGGGATACGCCGAAACAATTAATCAAATCCATTTACCGCTTTCTCGGCGTTGACGCCTCTGAACAATCCATTCCACTGACGGTTACAAAAAAAGTCAATGTCCATATTTATCCGCAAATGCCCGATCATATCGCCTATGTGCTCGCCCAGTTGCTGATAGACGATATAGAGAAATTACATCAGCGTTTTAACAATCAATATACTGCGGAATGGTTGGCCTCGGCGCAAAGCTATCTTGCAGCGGAAAAGGACAAAAAACGGCGAGAAAAATAACCGGATAATGAGGGCGGTAATCGGCAATGCTTGCGGTAAAAATTACCATAAACAACCTAAGTTTATTTTTAAATGATTGATTTTATGTAAGTTATAAAATTAATTGCGATAGAGTGGTGAGGTCAAATAATATCGACTTGCTTGAGTATAATGGTTTTCTAATATAAAATCCGGGTACGCCTTGCCGTTTCGGCACAGGTGCATAATAAAGACGGTTCCGTCCGAGGAGATTTTATGTCTGATTTTAACAAGTATTCCCGTCGTCGATTCCTGAGAGATTCCAGTATCGGTTTGCTCGCATTTGCAGGAGCTCCCTCCGTATTACGCGCCATGGAAGGCATGGGGTCAATGGGCGGCATGCAGGCCATGCCGAAAATGACGCCCAACCGGGCCTCTGCAAATTTTAAGCCGGATGTTGAGCTGGAGCTTTTTTGCAAATCAACTTCCGTGTCCATCCTGCCCGGTGAACAGACCCGAGTGCAGCAATATTCGGCAAAATTATTACAAGGCCCGCCGGATACACTGACAGAAATAAAGGGCTCCTATCTGGGGCCGGTACTCCGTTTGCAAAAAGGCCAGAAAGTACGTATTCATTTGCATAATCAACTCGCGGAACCCACGGTTACCCACTGGCATGGCCTGCATGTTCCGGCCAATATGGACGGACATCCACTGTATGCGATCGACCCCGGCGAAAAGCTGGTGTATGAATTTGAAGTGCTGAACCGCGCCAGCATGAATATTTATCATCCTCATCCACATGAAACGACCGCAAAGCAGGTTTATCACGGGCTTGCCGGCGCCTTGTTTGTTCATGACCAGGAAGAGGCCGCACTGGAATTACCTTCCGGTGAATACGAAATCCCTATCGTCATTCAGGACCGTGTTTTCGATGAGCAAAACCAGCTGATTTATGTGCGTAATATGCATGACCGGATGACCGGTTTTTACGGTGACCGCATTTTGGTTAACGGGCGGCCCGACTTTCATATCGATGTCGCCAGCCGGGCGTATCGACTACGTGTTTTAAACGGCTCTACGGCGCGTATTTACAAACTGGCCTGGGATGACGGCACACCCATTACCGTCATCGGCGTCGACGGCGGCTTGCTGGAAAAACCGGAAACCAAGCCTTACGTCATGTTGGCGCCCGGTGAACGTTTGGATGTCTGGGCGGATTTCAGCGGTCGCGGCGAAGGCTCGCAATTGGTCATGCGCAGCCTGGCTTTTTCCGGCGTGTTGCCGAAAATGGGCATGATGATGCACTCCGGCAGCTTGCCGGTCGGCAGTGATTATCCGATTTTTACGGCCCGCGTGACGCGAAAAGTCAGCGATAGCCCGAAGCTTCCGACAACATTATCAACTATCAATTGGCATAAAATTTCCGACACCGCCAATCCCGAGAAACCGGTTCCCATCGGCATTACCGAAGGCCACATGTCCATGGTCTTGAACGGCCGTCCTTATGCCTACAATGATATTCAGGACATTGAAAGAATTCGGGTTAATACCATTCAGTTAATGGAAATTTTCCATGCGCACGGCGGCGGTGGCGGTCACGGTAATTCATCCGCCGCACCGGAAGAGCAGGGCGAAGAACAGCAAAGCGGCGGCATGATGGGCGGCATGGGCATGGGAGGTATGCGTCATGGTCGCGGCATGGGTGGTATGCGACACGGCACTATGGGAGGCATGGGCGGTATGGGCGGTGGAATGGGTGGTATGGGCATGATGATGAGTATGGCCCATCCGATACATTTACACGGGCAGTCTTTCCAGATTGTCAGCCGCAGTATTGATGCCGACAGCGATGACGATTATGCGAGCGTACGTGAAGGCTTTATTGAAAGCGGCCTGAAAGACACCGTACTGGTTATGCCCGGTGAGAAAGTTCGCATCATTAAGCCCTTCCAGGATTTTAAAGGCTTGTTTATGTATCACTGCCACAATCTTGAGCACGAAGACATGGGTATGATGCGTGATTTTTCAGTGGAATAATTCCAGGAAGCTGCCGGAAACGGCTGATCCGGCAGGCTCACTACGAACGGCTTAACCTTAAACTGTTCCGCCTAAAGTGGGTAGCCAATATTTTCAACGTGGAGGTTAGGCTTTATATCAACGCATAATATATCCAACCGCAAGGAGAGCGGGGGATATTTAATGCGAGTTACCTTAAGCCCACGGCTCGGTTTTCAGGTATTTTTCCGAGCGCGGGTTGAGTTGATGACAGAGCATGTCTCCAATTTGTCCGATATTTAATATTTTTTGCGCCGCCCCGGTTTCGATAGCGGCTTTCGGCATGCCGAACACGACGGAACTGGCTTCGTCCTGGGCGATAGTCAGGCCGCCGGCGTCAGCGATGGCTTTTAAACCGCTGGCGCCGTCATCGCCCATGCCGGTTAGTAATACTGCGATGGCTTTGCTGCGGTAATAGCGCGCCAGCGAATGCAAGGTTACATCCACCGATGGGTAATACAGGCTATCGGGTGTCAGGCTAAGATGAAAACGGCCTTGCGCATCCAGTTCCAGGTTGGCGTCGTCGGGGGCGAAATAAATACGTCCAAGCTCCGGTTTTTCGCCTGCCTTGGCTACCGTGACCGGCAATTTAACCTTGTCGGTCAGCCAGAGAATAAATGAGTCGAGAAAGCCTTTGCTGATATGCTGCACGCAGATGACCGGAAACGGGTAATTGGCCGGCAGTTTTGATAATACCGCTTCGAAGGCCTGGGGGCCTCCGGTTGAAGCGCCGATCACCAGTATCTTTAAGTACGGCTCGGCAACGGCGAGCGGCAATACCGGCGACGGCGGGGTCTGCGCCTTGCGCCTGAACACCGACACGCCAGCCAGCACTTTTATCTTGCGGGCCAATTCCCGTGCAAACTGGGGTTCCTCAAAACCTGTCGCCAAAGTGGGTTTTGCCAGCACATCAATAACGCCTGCTTCGAAAAAACGCGTTATCAGTTCCTGATGACGGTCACGCGCCGGGCTGCTGACGATTAAAATCGGTGTCGGGCAAATATCCATGAGCTGTTGGATCAACGCTAATCCTTCCATCCCCGGTAAATAGGCTTCACTGCAAATGACATCCGGTTTGAGCTGCGGAATGAGTTCCAGCGCTTGTCGACCGTTCTCGGCCGTGCCGACAACGGTGATGTCGGGGAACCGCTCCAGTATTTTTTTTAACAGCGATACAATCGGTGGGGAACCATCAACTAAAAACACGCGAATCAACGTAATCACTCCTGGCTAAACAAGGGTTTTCAAGGTGTCCAGCAATAGCCGCTGATCAAACGCGCTTTTGCTTAAATAGGCATTCGCGCCGAGCTCAAATGCCCGCTCCCGGTCGACGGTCTCGCCCATGGCGCTGAGTAAAATAATCGGCAGGGTTTGGTAACGCGGCTGGCGGCGGATTTTTTCCGTCAACATCAGGCCGTCCACATTCGGCATCGTGACGTCGCTGACGACTGCGGCAAATTGATCGCCGCTCAGTTTTTCGTAGGCGTCGCGACCATCTACGGCGGCGGTTACGATAAAACCGGCTTTTTCCAGAACGCGCTTTATTTGCGTGCGGGTGGTGATCGAGTCTTCTGCGTAGAGAATCCGCCGGTTTTTAGTCACGGTCGGCTTATCCGCTTTGGCAGTCGGCGGCACCGGCAGCGGCCGTTTTTTGCCGTAAGCGGCCCTGACCAAATCATGGGGGTTTAAGATAATGCACACTTCGCCGTTGCCCAGCACGGTCACGCCGCTGATGTTGCGCACTCTTTTTAATACGCCGCCCATTGGTTTGAGCAGGACTTCCTGCTCATCGATCAGGTTGTCGACCAGTAAGGCAATGCGCCCCTGTTTGACGGCGATGATCACAGCCAGCCATTGCCGTTGCCTGGACGGTTGTTCCGGCAATTCGAGCAGGTCGGTTAAATGCGCTACCGAAACCGCCTGGTTTTCCTGCAACAGGGTAGGGTGGCCGTCGATGCTGAAAACCTGTTCGGCGGTGACGCTTCGGATGCGTTCTATGGCTTCCACAGGGACGGCATAGTAACGCTTTTGCAATTCGATAATAACGACTTTCGTGGTTGTCAGCGTAATCGGCAAGACAATCTGTATCAGCGTGCCTTGTTGTAGGACCGATTCAATGTCGATATGGCCTTTTAATTGCTCGATTTTACTGCGCACAATCGCCATGCCCAAGCCGCGTCCGGAAATATCGTTAATCTGGTCGGCCGTGGAAAAACCCTGGCTGAAAATCAATTCCTGCAATTGCTGCTCGCTCATCGCCGCCAGTTCATCAGCCCGATAGAGTTTTCTTTGTAGGGCATGGCGCTTGATTTTTTCAGCATCAATGCCCGCGCCGTCGTCTTTGACGCTGATAATAATGTTGGTCGGGGTTTGGCAGGCGCTCAGACGGATGACGCCTTGCTCGGGTTTGCCTTGTAAGCGCCGCTGTTCGGGCGCTTCAATGGCATGATCGATGGCGTTGCGGATCAGGTGCATTAACGGGTCTTTGAGCTCTTCGATAACGCGCTTGTCCGCTACCGTATCTTCGCCGTCAATCAGCAGGTTAACGCTCTTGTGCTGTTGTTTGGCAATGTCGCGCACCATGCGCGGGAACAGGTTGAATGTGGTCGAGAGCGGCAACAGCCGGATAGCGCGTATGCCTGAACCGATTTCATTGTTCAGGTAATCGATGCGGTTGTTGTCTTCATAGAGCTGGCTGCGCAATTGCTGCAGGCGCGTTTCCAGGTTAATCGCATCGGGGGCGGCGTGCAAAGGGCGGATTTGCTGTTTCCATTCGTCCCATAGAAAAATAATGTCATTGATGTCATTTAGGCGTTGCGCTAGGCGGTTTTTATTGACGGTTAACTCGCTGACATGGGTCATTAAACTATCCAGTTGCTGCGTGCTGACTCGGATGGTGTCAATTTTGGCGGCATGCAAGCCTGAGTCGGGCGCAGGGTAAGCGACCGCCTCGGCATGAGCCGGTTCATCGGCGGTTTTTGCAGCGCTGACCAACGGGTCGGCGGCTATCGGTTCATCCGCCGTGGTCGCGCCATTATCTTGCGCAATTGGTTCGGACGAAGGAGTCATCTCGGTACGGGCGCCGACTCTCTCCTCTTCCAATTGCGACAAAATATCGCCCAAGGTTTTCGGATGCGCCACGCCGGTAACAGCTTCGCTCGCCAAAGCCCGCAAGTCGTCGACGCCGTGATACAAGCGTTCGATCACGCAGGCTGTCAAGGGGCGGTCATTCTGGAGAGCGGCTTTTAAAACGGTTTCAAAGTGATGCGCGACCTGCTCCATTTTCTTGACGTTGAGCATCCGCGCCAAGCCTTTTAAACTGTGCGCTTCACGAAAAACCTCGTCGAGGTGTACGGCGAACTCCGGTTGTTTTTCCAACTGCAATAAATGCTGCTCCAGGTTTTGTAGACGCTCCTCGCATTCCACCTTAAACATGAGCCGCAGATCGGGATCGTCTATCATGGCGTTAAATCATTTCTTGCAGTTGCCCGGCGGCTTTATTCAGGTTTTGAATAGCCAGTTTGCTTTGGGTAATGCCGTTGGCGGTTTCTTTAGCGCCGGTGTTGAGCATATTCATGGCGTCCACTACTTGATTAGTCGCGTTGGCCTGCTGTTTGGCGGTTAAGGAAATTTGCTGCAAGACATCGGCAATGTTGTTGACGGCATCGGACAGGGCGGCAAAACAGCGTTGCGCGTTTTCGGCTTGTTTGCTGCTTTGCTGTGCGGTTTGCGCGCCGGCTTCGGCTGCCAGCACGGTAATATTGGTGACTTTCTGGATGTTCTCCAACAGGTTGCTGATATGTTCGGCGGATTTCTTGCTTTGTTCGGCTAATTTCCTGATTTCCTGGGAAACCACGGTAAAGCCTTTGCCGTGCTCGCCTGCCCGGGTGGCTTCAACGGCGGCATTCAATGCCAATAGATTGGTTTGATTGGCAATATCCTTGACCGCATCGGTCACATGGCCGATCTGGCTGGTTTGCTCGCTTAAGCGAACAATTTGCGAGCCGATATGATCGACCTTAGTGCTGAGCGTTGCCATGCTGGCGAGCATTTCCTGCATGGTTTGCGCGCCTTCCTGGGCGTTATTGACGGCTTGTTGGGCATCCTGGTTGGCGGCATCGGCCTGCAAGATGGATTGTTGCGCCGAACGCCCCAGTTCGTTCATCGTCGCGCTGGTTTCATTCACGGCAACCGCTTGCTGGGCCGCTGTGCGTTCATGTTCGTCGGTGGTGATCGACAATTCGCTGGATGTGGTGAAAATCTCCGCCGTCGTCCTGCTGATCGGGCGGCTTAAAAACCGCCCGTAAATCAGCCCCGTTGCGGCAGCCACTGCGCCGCTCGCCAGCGCGAACAGCAACACCCAGTTGCGCAGTTGAATGATTTCGGCATTCGCTTCGGGTTCGTCAATTTCCACCAGCAGCAGCCAGCCTAAATCGTAATGCTTGTTGATAAGCAGGCCGTCGGATACGCCGACGATCGGCATATTGCGATAATCGGGGTACAGTCCGGCCATATTTTGCTGTTGCGTATGGAACAGGCGCACCGGTTTGCTATCGACTTTTTGTTGTAATACGGCATTTTCGATAAACCGGGACGGGGTAATCATGTAGCTGTTTTTATTGACGATGTAAGCTTCGCCCGTTTCCCGCAACCCTTGCCTGTTCGTGGTGATTGCGCTCAGCGCCGCCAGGCTTAATCGATTGGCGATAATGCCGATGACCTTGCCGGTATCGCGATGCTTAATCGGCGCCGAAACCGCAAAACCATGCTGTTTATCGGCGGTGTGGTAATAGACATCCTTGATATGAACGCCATCGAGCGCGCCGCTAAACATATCGTTTTCCGATTCGTCGCGGCCTATCGATTTTTCATCGGTAGAAGCCAGCACACGACCTTTGGCATCCAGAACCAAGGTCTCGTAATAACCGTTTCCCCGGTCGGCTTTGGCTAATGCCGTTTTGGTTTTTAGCAGCGTATGCCACTGTTCCGCCAGCTGTTCGGAGATAACGGCATTACCGGAACTTTGTTCCAGCAATCGATAAATATCGCTATCTAATGCGAAATCCTGGATGCGCATCACTTCGGCGTCCAAATACTGACTGATGGTTTGGGCCTTGGCCTGCGCAATCGCCGTATAATCATTGAGAAACTGCGCTTTTAGGGCCTCCTTGCCGAACTGGTAACTCCAGAAACCAATTAAGCCGATGGGTAACACGGAAGCGAGCAGAAATAAAATAACGAGGTGATGAGTGAGTTTTTGTTTGGCGATACGCATGGGTTTTACTCTGTTAGGCATGACTTTGTTATGTGTGAAACGGCTCAGGCTAGCGGGTTTTAGCTCGTTTCCAAGCGCCGGAAGCTGTGAAAGTATTCATTCCGCTGGTTCCCAAGCTCTGGCTTGGGAACCCAAATCCGAGAAGCTCTAGCTTCGAGAATTCTGGAAGCTAGAGCTCTCATCGTTATACACAAGTGTCGTCATACCCGCCCGGAAGCGGGTATCCAGTGCCATGGACGGTAACTTCGAACACATCCCTGTGTCCTGGATTCCGGCAATCCATGCCGGAATGACGTGCTCCCACAGACTTGTGTATAACGATGAGAGCTAGAGCTTGGGAACGAGCGTCAATCCGTGGCGGTTTATTTTTGCGAGTTATCTTAGTTACTCTTAAACTTCTTCCTCCACAACCAGTTCGCCTTTTTCCAGAATCAGGTTAAGGTCTATCAGCGTCAGTAATTTGTCTTGATAAGGCATTTCTCCCGTCAAATAATCACCGCTAAACGATGCGACAGACGTCGGTAACGGCGTGATTTTTTGCGGATTGACATAAATGACTTCCAGAACCCTATCAACGATAACGGCAACGGCGAAATCGTCCGGGCTGTTAATGACCACCGCTTTGCTCTCGGTTTGCGCCGGTCTTTGCGGTAAATGGATGGCGCGGCGTATGTCCATCAAGGTGATGACATTGCCGCGTAAATTAAGACAGCCGAGAATATGCTCGGGCGTGCAGGGAATCGGTACAATATCGTCAATATTGGCGAATTCGCACACGCTCAGCAAATCAATGCCGAAATACTCATCGTTCAGCATAATCACGGCCAGCGCCAGGTGAACGCTGACATCCTCGCGGTTCTCCCGCCATTTTAACTGTTCCGCCCGCAATGCAAAAACCGCGCGGTCTTCCTGCGCTGCGCGGGTATAGAAATCGTTGTATTCGGTAATGGCTTCGGAGGCCGTGAAAAAGGTTTGCTGTAACAAGGCTTCAGGATTGATCAGCGTGATAATCATGTCGTCTTTTTTCAGGCTGCCGATTAACAGCAACTCCGACAATTCGGCGTTAATCCGGGTCGAGTATAATAACGGGTTATCATGCGCCGAGTCAGCGGTGCAGACGTCATAAACTTCATTAACAATGACGCCGAAGGTTTGCCCGGCAACCCGCATGATAATCACCACGTCGCTGGTTTGATAGCGCTGACAAGGCTGTTGAAGACGCAAGCGCAAATCCAGGACCGGGATGAGCGCGCCGCGTAAATCAAAAATCCCGACGACATCGGCTGAAGCCGTTGCTAATAAGGTCAATTCAGGCAAATAGACGACTTCCTGGACGACATTGACGGAAACCGCGTAAAAATAACGGTTTAACGCAAATACAAAATACGCTTCAGTCGCCTTGAATGCTGTAGACACGGGTAATGAATCAGACACGATTAACAGCCCCTCAGGCTTGCTGTAATTGCCGGATAAGATCACCGGCATGGGCGTCGTAATCCGCAAAATAATGTTCGGACGGCAATCGGTTTAACAGTCGCAGGGCCTGTTCACGCATTTCCCGGTGTTTTTGCTCATCATCCTGTTCGTATAACACCGCTAATTCCAGGTAAGCCGGAATAAAGGTCTCGTCCAGCGCAATCACTTGGTTTAACAATAATTCGGCTTGCTCAATTTCACTCTGGGATTCTTTGATATGGGCCAGCAGATAATAGCATCGCGCCGACCGGGCATCTAAGGCCAGCGCGGACTGCAGGCGGGTTTCCGCTGTATGGTATTGGCCTAAGCTGGCATAGGCCTTCGCCGACCAGTAGTACGATTCAAAATCAACGGTTTGCAATAATTTTTTTTGGGCTGTCGCCAGTACGGCGGGATAGTCGCCGCGCTGATAAGCGTCGCTCAGTTCGGTTGTTGTATCACGCTTTTCTTCAAACGCCGCTTGTTTCGATGGGGCGGCAACGGCAATAACCGGGCTTAGGGGGCGCTTTGGCAGCGGCAACGACCAATGCTCCGGTCTCGTATGGGGCGTACGTTGATAAACCACGGATTCTAAAAACAGCCGTGTCCGCAAACCATTCAGCGATTGCTGGTAAAGCTCGCCGTGGCCGGTTATCAGATAGCCGTCCGGCTTGAGGGTGGGCACGAATTTTTCCAGTACTGTGGCGATTGCCTCAGGATCGAAATAAATAAAGACATTGCGGCATAAAATCAGGTCGATGTTATTGATCTCAAGGTCGGGGAACGGCGTTTGCAATAAATTGACGCGCCGGAAACTTACCTTTTCGCGTATTGAAGCATCCAATGACAACAGGCCGTGCGCTTCGGGTTGGAAATGACCCAGTATTTCCGGTTCAATATCGCGTAATGACCAGGTCGAATACAGCCCCGCCCGTGCTTTGGTCAGGACTTTGTCGTTAATGTCCGTACCCAGAATCAATACATCCCACTCGTGTGCGTCCGGCAATAGTTTGTGCAACAACAAAGCCAATGAATAGGGCTCTTCGCCGGTAGAACAGCCGGCGCTCCAGATCCGCAACTGCCGACTCTGTTGATTACGCTGAATCAGTTCCGGCAAAATATGGTTTTGCAGGATGTTCATCTGGCCCTTATCGCGCAGAAAAAAACTTTCCGGCACCGTTAACGCCTGGACGACGGCCTGCCATTCCTGATCGGCGGCCAAGGTGTTGGCGGCTAACATGTCGAGATAGTCGGAAAGATCGGCCAGCTTCAGTTCCAACAGCCGGTTGTTCAGGAACTTCAGCAGTTTGTCCTGATCGTTCCCGGTCATCGCTAATCCGGTATATCGGGTCAACAGGCTTTTAAAATCATTCAGTTTCATCATCTGACGGCAACGCGATAAATTGCACTTGATTGCGGCCCGACTGTTTGGCTTTATAAAGCATCTCGTCGGCGTGCTGAAGCCATTTTTCCGGGGTGTCATCGGCGCAGGGCAGACCGCCGGTCACACCTAAGCTGACGGTGACATAATCGGCGGTCAGGGAGCCCCGGTGAGGAATCTGCTCGGCTTCAATAGCGGCGCGGATGGCTTCGGCAATTTTAACCGCGCCGGCCAGTTCGGTTTCAGGGAGCAGCAAGACAAATTCTTCGCCGCCGTAGCGTGCGAGCAGATCGGCGGGACGATGCTTTTGTTGCTTGGTAATAGCGACAATCCTTTGTATGCAGTCGTCGCCTTGCAAATGCCCGTAAGTATCGTTATAAGTTTTAAAATGATCGATATCCAGCATGATTACCGACATAGCCCGCCGATTACGCAAAGCGCGCTTCAATTCAATGAGGATGCATTGGTCGAAATAACGCCGATTGGCAATTTCGGTCATGCTGTCCAACTGGCTCAGATGCAATAGTTCGATATTCTGTTTTTCCAGTTCGGCTTGCGTTTTTTGCAGGGCTTCAAAAATCCGGTCGCGCTGCAACTTGTGAATGTAAGCTTTGGAATGGTAACGAAGGCGGGCGATTAATTCGATTTTGTCCGGCAATTTGACCAAGTAATCATTGGCGCCATATTCAAAGGCTTGGACTTTGGTGGCAGGATCGTCTTCGATGGACAGCATAATTACCGGAATATCCTGTGTTGACGGCGTCTCGCGTATTTTTTTCAGCAGTTGCATACCGCTCAGTTCCGGCATTATCAGGTCCAGCAAAATAACTGTCGGTTGAATGCTCCGGGTCTCTTGAATGGCCAACAGCGGGTTATGGCAATAATGAAAACTGATGTCGGATTGATCGGTGAGCATATTTTGTATCAGTTTGCCGACAATCGCCTGATCGTCTATCAGCATGATCATAATATCGACAGAATACAGCTCAATTTTGTGATGATCCATACCTGTTTACATTCTTAATTTTATCACTGATTAGATTCTCAAAGTTGTGGGCATGTTCTCAAAATTGCCGGCTTTGGTAAAGTATTACCTGATTAAGCCAATGGTGTTTTCGTTTAGGGTAACCAAGCAGTTTCTAGGAGAATAGCCTGCTCGATTCTACTGGGTTGGAAGCCCGACGCTTGTAACGGCGTTATCGCGGCATAAATTGCCGGTCGGGCAGGGAGGTGGCGGGGCAATTCCACCTTCCGACCCGAGTGATTATTTCAACTTATCCTTTAGCATTTTATTGACTTCACCGGGACTGGCTTTGCCCTGCATTTCTTTCATGACTTGGCCGACAAAAAATCCGAATACTTTATCCTTGCCGCTACGGTATTGTTCGACCTGACCGGGATTGTCGGCGATGATTTTGTCGATGATGGCCTCTATCGCGCCGGTATCGGTGATTTGTTTCAAGCCTTTGGCGGCAATGATGTCATCGGCGGTCGATGAACCTTGCCACAGTTCTTCAAATACCTGCTTGGCGATTTTTCCGGAAATGGTCTCGTCGCTGATGCGGGCCAATAAACCTGCGAGACGTTCATGGCTGACCGGTGATTCTGTAATATCTAGTCCGGCTTTATTGAGCGCGGCGGAAAGCTCGCCGGTTATCCAGTTGGCGCACAGTTTTGCTTCAGAGGCCGATGCTTTGACGACAGCTTCGAAATAATCAGCCAGTGGGCGAGAGGAGGTCAGAATGGTGGCGCTTTCTTCATCTAAGCCGTAGCTATCTTTAAAGCGTTGTTTCTTGGCGTCCGGTAATTCCGGCAAAGCCGCTTTTATTTCGGTTTTGAAGTCTTCATCAATAAATACCGGCAACAAATCAGGATCGGGGAAGTAACGGTAGTCATTGGCTTCTTCCTTGCTGCGCATGGAGCGGGTTTCATCTTTTACCGAATCGTACAGGCGGGTTTCCTGAACGACTTTACCGCCGCTTTCCAGTAATTCAATTTGCCGCTCAACCTCATGATTAATCGCTTTTTCGACAAATTTGAACGAGTTGATATTTTTAATTTCGGCGCGTGTGCCGAATTCCTTTTGGCCTTTGGGGCGAACCGATACGTTGGCGTCGCAGCGAAACGAGCCTTCCTGCATATTGCCGTCGCAGATACCCAGATAACGCACCAGTTCATGCAGTTTACGCATGTAAGCCACAGCTTCTTTTGCCGAACGCATATCCGGTTCGGAAACGATTTCCAAAAGCGGGGTGCCGGCACGGTTTAAATCGATGCCTGTCAGACCGTGGAAATTTTCATGCAGGGATTTGCCGGCATCCTCTTCCAGATGGGCGCGGGTGATACCGATGCGTTTAGTTGCGCCGTCAACTTCAATATCCAGATGCCCGTTTCCTACTATCGGTAATTCAAATTGGCTGATTTGATAGCCTTTCGGTAGATCGGGATAAAAATAGTTTTTTCTGGCAAAAACCGAATAAGGCGCAATCTGCGCTTCGATAGCCATGCCGAAAATGACGGCCATGCGCACGGCCTCTTTATTCAAAACCGGTAATACGCCGGGCAGTCCTAAATCAACGGCACAGGCCTGGGTATTGGGTTCGGCCCCATAGGCGGTGGATGCACCGGAAAAAATTTTCGATTTGGTGGCTAATTGGGTGTGAATTTCCAGGCCGATTACTGTTTCCCATTGAGAAGTTGAAGTCGTCATAATAATTTTCTTAAAGTGGTTTATTCAGCAAATACATCCGTCAGATCAATAGCGAGATCAGGAAAAAGATAAGGTTTGGCAATGTCGTCGCCCGCGTACATCGCGAATAACTGGTAAAGATTGGTTTCGGAATTCAGCACAAATTGGTAAACGGCCTGTTCGTAAGGGTAGACCAGCCAATATTCGGTGACGCCGTTTTCCTGATATAGCTCGTATTTCAGATGCATTTCTTTTTTACTGTTACCGGGGGACAGGATTTCAATAATCCAATCCGGCGCGCCGCTACAGCCTTGTTCGGTCAATTTATTGTTATCGCAAATGACACAGAGGTCGGGTTGCACCACGCTAAAAATGTCTTGATTGGCAACCACGGATTTTTTGCTGTCGTAGAGACGCACATCAAACGGGGCGTAAAATAATTTGCAGGTTTTTTTATGAAAAAACGTGTAAAGCAATCCGCCCAGGTTGGTAATAACACGCTGATGCTTTAAGCTTGGAGCGGGCGACATCAACATGATCTTGCCGCGGATTAATTCAACGGTTTCTTCCAGTTGCCAAGTCAAATAATCGGCATAGCTGTAAGTGGCGTCTAAATCCAATTGGGAAAGTTGTGTGATGGCGGTCATGGTCGCTTACTCAAAACCGTTAGGAATTTGCAGATGCCAATCGGTGACTTGCTGATACCGGTGAGCGATATTCAGTAATCTGTCTTCGGCAAAATAATTGCCGATGATTTGCAGACCCACCGGCTTACCGCCGGTAAATCCGGCAGGGATGGACATCGCCGGCACTCCGGCCAAGTTAATGGCGATGGTATAAATATCGGACAAATACATTTCAATCGGGTTGCCGATCTTCTCGCCAATGCCGAAGGCCGTCGTCGGGGTGACCGGCCCCATAATCACATCAACTTCCGATAAAGCATTTTTAAAATCCTCGCTGATCAGGCGGCGGACTTTTTGCGCTTTAATATAATAGGCATCGTAATAACCGGCCGACAGGGCATAAGTGCCCATTAAAATGCGGCGCTTGACTTCTTTGCCGAAACCTTCGCCACGCGAGCGGGTGTATAAATCGGTCAGGTCGACGGGAGAATCACAACGGTATCCGAAACGCACGCCGTCAAAACGCGACAGGTTGGCCGAACATTCGGCAGGCGCAATGACATAATAAGCGGGAATCGCCAATTTCAGGTTGGGCATGGAAATTTCTTTTATTTCCGCGCCCAGGCGACGGTATTCACTGATGGCAGCCTCAAGCACGCCAGCTACGTCACTGTTCAGGCCTTCGCCGAAAAATTCTTTAGGCAGGCCGATTTTCAGGCCTTCCAGGGAATTATTCAGGCCGGATCGATAATCCGGTACCGGGCAATCAACGCTGGTGGAATCTTTTTCATCAAAGCCGGCCATGGCCTGCAGCATGATTGCCGCATCTTCCGCGCTACGGGTCATAGGTCCCCCCTGATCCAGGCTGGAGGCATAGGCAATCATGCCGTATCGTGATACGCGTCCGTAAGTCGGTTTTAAACCGGTGATGCCGCAAAGAGCCGCGGGCTGGCGGATCGAGCCGCCGGTATCGGTGCCTGTGGCGCAGACAGCCAGACGGGCTGCGACTGCCGCTCCTGAACCGCCGGACGACCCGCCCGGAACGCTATCGGTATTCCAGGGATTTCTGACCGGGCCGTAAAAGCTCGTTTCATTCGATGAACCCATCGCGAACTCGTCCATATTGAGTTTGCCCAGCATGACCGCACCGGCGTGATTCAGTTTGTCCACCACGGTGGCGTTATATGGTGCTATAAAATTATCCAGCATCTTCGAGCCGCAAGTCGTTTTGACGCCTTGTGTGCAAAAAATGTCTTTTTGCGCAATCGGTATGCCGGTTAACAATTCAGCGTCGCCGCTTGCGAGTCTGAGATCGGCGGCTTTGGCCGCTTGCAGAGCGGATTCATCGGTAACGGTGATGTACGCATTCAGGTACTGATGCCGTTTGATTCGGTCCAGGAAGGCCTGGGTCAGCTCGACGCTGGAAAACTCGCCTGAACGCAGACCTTTGGCTAAGTCTGCAATTGTTTTGTTGTGCATGATGCTGTGTTTCCTTTTACTCAATCACTCTTTATTCGATTACTTTGGGTACGAGATAAAGTCCCGCTTCGGTTTGCGGCGCAATCGCCTGGAATTGTTCACGGTTATCCGCTTCGGTCACTGCATCGGTTCTTAACCGTTGCACCTGATCCATGGGATGGGCCATTGGGGCGACATCCCGCGTATCTAGGTTACTCATTTGCGTCATCAGATCCAGCATCCCGGATAAATCCACGGTATACGATTCAATATCCCGGGTATCAATTCCCAGGCGCGCCAAATGCGCAATTTTCTTTACATCATCCACAGTTAACGACATTTTTGTCTCCATAAAGGCTCGTAGTTCTGTATTACTATAAATATGATACTTTATATCTTGCTCAAATACCTGCTTGATTGATACAGTAGTACTATTTTTATTCCCTAAAGGAAACAGGTAAAAATGTTCAAAAGAATTCGCGGTCTTTTCTCCAACGATCTATCAATAGACTTAGGAACCGCTAATACGTTGATATACATTCCCGGTCAAGGAATTGTGCTTAATGAGCCGTCGGTTGTTGCCATTAAAGAGGACAAAATTCGCGGCTCCAAAACGATTGCCGCAGTCGGTACCGATGCAAAACGAATGCTGGGACGTACGCCTGGCAATATTACGGCAATTCGCCCTTTGAAAGACGGCGTCATCGCGGATTTCGCCGTTACCGAACGCATGCTGCGTTTTTTTATAGAAAAAGTTCATAAATCCAAACTGCTGCGCCCCAGTCCGCGTATTCTAATCTGTGTGCCCTGTGGTTCAACGCAGGTTGAACGTCGCGCCATTCGCGAATCTGCGGCTATGGCCGGTGCGCGTGCGGTCTATCTGATTGAAGAGCCGATGTCTGCGGCTATTGGCGCCGGTTTGCCTACCGACGAAGCGTGCGGATCGATGGTGCTCGATATTGGCGGCGGCACCTCTGAAGTAGCGGTTATCTCAATAAACGGTATCGTTTATTCAAACTCGGTGCGTATCGGC
>SXIP01000264.1 GCA_005772825.1 Methylococcaceae bacterium
TCGTCTGATTTCGGCAATTACATCCATTTTTATCACTCCAGGATTCTCCGGCAAAAAGCCGGTCATTAAACAACCTGGGGTGGAAACTTTTCAACGCTCTTTTCCCCAGGACCCTGGAAAGTTTTGCACGCCGTTTTGCAGTCCCACAGAGCCGTATCCGAAGTCGCTGTGTGGGGTGCTCCGTCCTTGTTGGTCCATTTGACACTATCGCCCAGATTGATGGTTACGCCTTTGGGCTGGAACAGGAAGTTTTGTATATTAACTGCGACGGTTGCCGCAAACGACGGAGTTGACGCGATCATCAGCAGCGTCAGGGTAAAAAACGAGGGTATTTTACGAGTCATGAGAATATCCTTCAGGTAGTTTGTGATTTTTTATTAGGTGCTTGTGTCATTCGACACATTATTGTTATAGCACACTTCATGTGTACTGAAAAACATCTTAGATCATGCTAGAGTTTTTTGATGGGTAAGCAATTTTTGCCGCTTTGAATGGGCTTGCGACTACTTGAAGAAGCACTGCAAAGATGTGGTTTGAACAAGCACAGCGGCAAAACCCACGAGCATCGTGGTGAAAAACTACGTGGTCATGGGGTTCAGAAAGCGCCAAGACTTGGCCCTGTTTGGGCGGATTGGGATGCGCCCTTTAATATATCAACGATCCTGCGAAGTTATTTCAACATCGACGGTTCGTAATAAGTCAGCCAAAATGACGGGCGATTGCCTAAATTGGCATTGCCGGAATAAAAATCCCGATAATTCGCTGCTTGGTTGTCATTATCGTCCTGGTTAAAACGCAAACGGAATTGCGTGGCGCCACTCAGATTGATACGTGGGAAATCGGCGCTTTTCATTACGGCGTTATACCACCGGTTAACCGGGATTTTATTGAACGTCGCTACGGATAGCTTATTCGCGGTCGCTTGAAAGTCGCCGGCCTGCAAGTTTAGATTACTGCTAAAAGCACCTTTGCGAATATCGGCATTCAAAGCGCCGAGTGTGGTAAACGGATCGTTTCCCGTCACCCCCGACGCTTTTAATTTTATCATCGCTGAAACGATCTCGGCATTGTTCGGCAATGAAGTCGTCCCGAATGAAATCAATGAACGGTATTGGCGATCTGCCGCATCGTCACCGATTTTTAACAAATTGCCGAGCTGATTTATAGTACCGCCGGTACCTGCGTTTTCCGAAGACTCCAGTATCCAACCGTCGTAAGCGGGTTGAGACGGGAGCGCAATATTTTTAGCTCCGGCCTTCCAGCGATGGTAGTAAATATTGAGCAACGGCACGAATTCGTTGCTTGCTTTTCGGCTGCCGACGGCGGAGGGATGGCTGTCTTCGGTCGGGTAATAGGCCGTATTCTGGCTGCCGAAAATATGAGTAATATTATCGTTGAGGTAGTAATGGTGATGATTTGCCCCGGTCAACACATTGTAAAAGTCGAACACGGCTACATTACTTTTGGTGTAATTGTTTTCCCACAGCCAGTTGTAAACCAGCCAATTATTGAAGGCGCGCGCGTTGGCTGCCGCCTGTAGCGAAGTTTCTGCCCGGCGCAAGGGTGGGGCAGTGACGACAATAAACAACTTGTCGTTGTGGGCGTCGAAATATTTGAGCAGTTGGTTATAGACGTATTTGGCATGACCGACCGTATAACCCGGCGTCGGGTTGGGAGCATCGTTAGGGTTTCCTTCCAGATTGGAATTCGGGAAACACGATTTAAACATAACGATTTTGTTCGGGCCGCCGGGATTATTAAGCGTACGCGTATATGACGAATGTTGCTCGTGTTCGGCATACAAAGCCTGCATATAAGTGGGAGTGTCGGCGCTGCGGAACCATTCCAGCCAATCGGGAATATCGGTACGATCGCCGATGGCGTTCGGCCCCCAGCCGTAATTGGTATCACTGACGAAATAGTTGTTGTTTCCGAGTGCTTGACCTAGTTTTCCGTAATCGTCTCTCAACCAGTTTTCGCCGGTCGAATGATGGATAAAAATCAATTTCACGATTTGCTCGGGCGGATTGGCATTATCGGCTTGTCCAAACGATACGGAGCAAATGCTTTCGATGGTCAGCAGGAATGTCAATAAGATCGCCGATGCCGGGCGAAAAGGGCGTAATTGGGCAGTCAAATACATGTCGATTTCCCCATACTTTTTAGATTAAATTGGCAACATCTCCTTATAGGCTTACCGGAGATATCCATAAACAATCTATATAATAAAACTCTTATATATCGGCATCAAGTGGAATAAAGTTAAAGCACTATTTCCGACTGTTAGCGAGCCTCTGTGTTGATAGCGGTTATTTCAAGCAAGGCTCGCTGTACCCGCGCCATTAATTCCCGCCAATCGTCAGGCTGCACTTGACGGAACAACCGCATCGTCGGATACCAGGGGCTGGAATCGCGATTGAGTAACCAGCGCCAGTCTGAATGCGGGCCAAGTAAAACCCAGGTCGACTTACCTAGGCCACCGGCCAAATGGATGACCGAGGTGTCGACGCCTATGACTAGATCAAGTTGGTTGATAAGGGCTGCGCTACGTGCGTAGTCGGTCAATTCCGGCTCCAGATTGATAACGCCCCATTTTTCGAGGAGCGCGGCATCGCTTCCCGAAACCGGTGTTTGCAGGCTGTAAAAAACCGCCTCGGGCGATGTTAATAAGGTTTCCCAGTTTGGTAAAGGACAGGAGCGATGCGCATCGTTTTGATGGGTGGCGCTGCCTGCCCAGCAGAATCCGACTCGTACCCGCTTATCGGCGGTAAGGTGAGGCACGCTGACATAGTCAGGGGCGTGCAAATAAGGGACGGCAGCCGGTAGATTATCCAGTGTGATGCCGAGCACCTTCGGCAAGCTCAACAAGGGGCAAAAATAATCGAAACTGTCCAGCAGTACCGCGCCCGGTAAGCGTGCTTCGGCGACGCCTTCGACGCCGGCCAGTAACGGGCGCAAGGCGTCGGTACAGGCCAGCACCAGTTTTTTACAACGGCCCGCCGCCATGGGTAGAAAGCGGGCGAATTGCAAGGCGTCGCCGGCGCCCTGTTCGGTATGCACCAACAGAATCTTGTCGGTGATAGCCTCGCCTTGCCAGCGCGGTTGCGGACAAGAAAAAGCCGTAAACATCGGTGTTTGCCAACGCCACTCGTAGTCTTCCCAGCCGTCGGTAAATCGGCCCAGTTTCAGCAGGATCATCGCCCGGTTCATGTGCGCGACGGCATATTGACTGTCGGCGGCCAGCGCCTGTTCGTAATGTTGCAAGGCTTCCGGCCAGCGCTCCTGAGAGGCGAAGCAAAGCCCTAAACTATTGTGCGCTTCGGCGTGACCGGGTTGCAGGGCGATGACTTTCAGCAACTCCTGTTCACCTTCGCTCCAGCGCTCTGCATCGGCCAGAGCGACGCCCAGATGAAAGCGCGCCGTGATATGTTCGGGCACTTGCAGTAATAGTTGTCGATAGCCTTCTATAGCCGCCTCCAGGTGCCGCTCCCGGTGTTGGTGGGTGGCTTGCTCAAAGGCGACGGCCATAGGATCGGGGGCTGCCACTTCCGCCAACGCTGCATCGGGCAGTGAATAGGAACTGCGCACCAGCGGGTCGTCTATTTCCAGCAAAACCGGAAAACGATGCGGCAACACCTGCACGGCAAACACTTCCTGCACCGAGCCGGTAAAGGCGACACAGGCGACCGTTTCGCCATTGGTGATGTCAACCACCCACACGCCGCAGTGCCGCTCGCCGGCTTGCGCGGTTAACGGCAGTCCGGAAAAGACCGCGGTTTCCCGTACTTGCGACAGGCCGATAAAGGCATAGCGACCGGCAAAGTCGAGCCCCCGCGTGAAGCCCGGCATTTGGGCGATAACCTTGCGTGCGCCGGTTTTCGGGTTGACCGTGCAGAGTTGGCCTGCGCCCGACTCCAGATACCAGAGTTTGTCCTGGTACCAGCGTGGTGAGTGCGGCATCGATAAACCCGAGGCAATGATGCGTCCGTCCGGGACGCTCATCAGCAAGCCGCCGGAGGCCTTGTTGGCGCGCCAACCGGCTGCGTTATCGGTTTTTCCCAATGCCGTGGCGAAGGCCGGTTTGCCGTTTTTCAGCGCCATGCCGTTCAGATGGCAGCGGTCGCTGAGATCGTAAGCGCTGACGAACGGTGGTCGCCAGCGCGGCACCACGCTGTAAGCGGAATCCAGAGTGCATAGACAGGACATGCGCGTGTTGACCAACCACAATTCACCGTCATTGGTATAGGCCAGTTCGTGGATGTCTATATCGCCGGTGATATGCACGGTGCGCGGCAGGTAACAGGCATCATGCGGTACCGGGTCGTTAAAGTGGTTTGCCACCGCCGGCAAGTTGGAGTATTCCCAAAGTTGGTAGCCCGTACCCACTGCCAGACGTTCCTTGTATGCGGCCAATCCCATCGGTTTGTCCAGACCGCAGAAATGCGTGTTCAGCACGTCGTTCTGTGCGCGCAGAATAATAAGCTGTCCGGCCTGGTAGGTGGACACCAGCACCGTTGCGCCAAGGTGATGCAACAGGGCGGGGAATGAGGGCGTGTGCTGGCTGGCGAAAGGGATGCTCATAGGGCAAGTGCTTTGAAAAATTGAGGGTCAGGAATTATAGTACAAAGCGTATCTAATGTGCTTTATGTCTACTCACTGCTGGTTCTGCTCGTTCCCAAGCCGGAGAGGCTGTGAAAGTATTCCGTTTTAGACCAGAATTAAAGAATAACCACGAAGCCACGAAGAACACGAAGTTTTCAATATATTGAATTAAATAGATATTTTTCTTCGTGTTCTTCGTGTTCTTCGTGTTCTTCGTGTTCTTCGTGCCTTCGTGGTGAAAAATGTTTTTAACCTGATTTTCGATAATACTTTCACAGTCTCCGGAGCTTGGGAACCGCGAGGGTGTTAATTACACGCCCAGTTAGTCCGCAAGGTATTGATCTGTGCAATTAATTCATCACCGCTGCTGCCGGTGACGTAATCATTTAAATCCGGGGTAAGGTCAGGGTCGATGCGGTTCCTGGTTCTGCCCAACTGCGAGCAGGCCAGGGCGGTGAGATTTTGCGATCGATAATGGCCGGCGGCAAGTAATTGGTTACGTACGGCGTTACGTTTCTGGATGGTGAAACTCTCGACGCCGACAATGCCGCCCGAGGCAACCTGGGCATCGAAAAATTGCACGATCGAGGCTACGCTCGTCGCTACCGTGGTCAAGCGTTCATAAGCACCGATGTCGCAGTTGCCTGCTGCGGGCTGCGGGCGTTTGATGTTGCGCTGGTCATTGGCTTTGCACAGGGCTTTAGCGGCTTTATCAATAGCCGGGCTGCCGGTCAGTAAGGCGCGTGTCAAGGTCGGACCGCCGTTATCCAACAGTGCGCCGAGATTGAGCGGAGGGCTGGGCGGTAGGCCGCAAGTGCCGTCTTCGACGATGTTTACGCCTTGAAAGGTGGTTACGGCGGGGGGATTGCCCGAGCCGCCCATATACGAATAACAATCTGCGCCGCCCTGGCTATTGGCGACCAGCGTGTTGGTTAATGTCATGGTGCCGCCATTCTGGATACCGGCAACATTACCATGAGCGATACTGTTGTTGGAGACCGTGCTATGCACCAGCGTCATGGTACCGCTATTCTGGATGCCGCCGGTGCCATAGTTGGTGGGACTGGTGCTGCTGTTGCCGGAGATGGTGCTGTTGGTTAATTTCATGTTGCCGAGATTAACCAGGCCTCCGACGCCGCCGGTTTCGCCAATGGCGCGATTGCCCGATATGGTGCTGTTGGTTATGGTCGCCGTGCCGCCAAAATCGGCGATAGCGCCGCCGCCTGTGGCGCTGTTGCCCGAGACGGTGCTGTTGTTCAGCGTCAAAACAGCGCCGTAGCCGTTCAGGATGCCGCTACCCGAAGACGATGCGCCCAGAGCGCCATTGCCCGAGACGGTGCTGTTGTTGAGGGTCAGGATGCCGTTGTTGGAAATGCCGCCGCCATAGTCGGTAGCGCCGGTGACTCTACCGCCTGACAACCTGAGATCGTTAATTGTCACGTTGCCGTTGACGATGCGTAGCAGACGGAAGTTGGGCGTGCCGGCGGCGCCGGCGCGTTTAACGGTCGCACCGTTGCCGTTAATGGTAATGACGCTGGTCACCACCGGAAGGCCGTTCGGTCCGTTGGTAGTATTATTAATTGCCGTCAGCGTATAGATGCTTTTGGCTTTCAGGTTTAGCGTATCGGCGCCGCTGCCTGCAGGGCAGCCGGTTGCGCCGTCGGTATCGGTGTTGCTGTTGGCGTTATTAATGGCGTTGATCAGTGTGCAACTGCCGCTGACATCCATGGTTGCCGCTTCTACAACGCCGCCCGATAATGCCAGTGCAATGGCTAAGGCAATAGGGCGATGATTAGTGTGCAGGGTTGAGAAGAGTCGATTTTTCGCGATCATTTTATTTCTCCATGTCGGGGCATTGGTTAAACATTTCGTCGGTGATCTTATTGAGAGGGGAAACCCAATCGTCATGTACTATATACCCATCATTGCCTCATTCAAGTCATTTTACCGTCCGGACTGATGATGTCCGGAACAATGCCTTGTTCAGCTTATTTGTATTAGGAAAATAGCACAGGAAAATTGTTAGATGAAAAAATTTGCCAGCGTTTTACTTGCTGCGATGATCGCAGCCCCTGCCGGTTCGGTATTCGCAGATGCCGGTTCAAAAAAGCCAATCATGCGTGTGTTTTCAGCCTCCGATACCTTGTTCCAGGTCTCCACATTAGGCGCCTTGACGGTCGGTGGTTACGATGGTTCTGTTAAATACGGCAGATTGGCGCGTAACGGGGATTTCGGCCTCGGCACATTCGACAAGCTGGATGGCGAGATGGTGGCCTTTGACGGCAAGTTTTACCAGATTACCGCTGACGGCGCGGCGCATCCTGTTGATCCGCAGATGACCACGCCTTATGCCGCGGTGACCTTTTTCGAACCGGATAAAAGTGTGGTTCTGAATCGACCGATGACCTGTCAGGCGCTTTTCGCCTATATATACTTCAAACGGTCAAGTTTTCGGTTTTTTTAGAAAACAGCTGGAAATTCATGGTCATTAAAGATTGCATTTTGTCTTTAAAACGGATATCCAGCCCGGCAATACAACAGTCGATGTTGTCCTTAAACACCTGGAA
>SXIP01000265.1 GCA_005772825.1 Methylococcaceae bacterium
AAATCAGCTTCATGAATGAATTGGCCAATCTGGCCGAGTTGTTGGGAGCGGATATCGAACAGGTCAGGAACGGCATCGGCGCCGATTCGCGTATCGGCTATTCGTTTATCTATCCGGGGTGCGGCTCTGGCGGCTCCTGTTTCCCCAAGGATGTCAAGGCGCTGGAACGCACCGCACAACAAATGGGCTATCAGGCGGAACTGTTGAACGCCGTAGAGAATGTCAATAACCGACAGAAACAGGTGGTCTTCAACAAGATCGTTCAGCATTACCGGGGTGATCTGCGCGGTAAGGTCTTTGCGCTGTGGGGCTTGGCGTTCAAACCAAAAACCGACGATATGCGGGAAGCGCCCAGCCGGGTGATCCTTGAGAACTTGATTAATGCCGGTGCAGCGGTCAGGGCCTTCGACCCGGAAGCAATGGATGAAGCCAGGAGGATTTATCGCGACAACCCCGGTTTAACGCTGGTGGAAAGCGCCGAAGAGGCTTTGCAGGGCGCAGATGCACTGGTTGTGGTCACGGAATGGAAAAACTTCTGGAGCCCTGACTTTCAATTGATAAAAAACACCTTGAAAGAGGCTGTGATTTTTGACGGCAGGAATTTATATCAACCCGCCCTGCTTAAACGGCAAGGCTTTACCTATTACGGTATCGGCCGGTAAATGACGGCAATGGCTGAGCAATTTTCAAATATCCGGTTATTCTATAGACTCTATCTCCGGTTCTATTCCGTGCGGAGTCTATTTTATAAACCGTTTGTTAACTATCGAAGAGCAACAGCATGAAAGCCAAATTTTTAACGATGATCATGATTCTGGTCGTTTTTGCAGCCGTTACACAATCCGTCAGTGCAGAAACGTCCACAGTACCCGGCACTTACTTGCTTAACCAAAAGGACGGATACAAGCAACTGCTGACTTTAACACCGGGCAAGCAGGCGTTTAGCCAGAATTCCGGCCAATTCGATCCGACCGGGCCCTTTGGCGACCAACAGGGTAGTTGGGCAATGATCAACGGGATGATTTGGGTCCGGACACTGGATTTCACCACTGATCCGAATAACAACAATGCGCTTAACGGATTTGGCAGATCCTTGTTTAAAATACGCCAAAATGCCAACGGTACCTTAGCAGGTGACGTTACGGTCGAGATTTTTCCTTTGGACGCCGACCCGTTGAATCTTAAACCAACCAATGTTCCGCTCCGGGTTTTCGGCCCAATCTCGTTTACCGGCAAACGTCTGGCAATCAAGTAGTACCGGCATGTTGTCAACTCCCGGCTACACCGCCTTAATGACGATGCCGCCGGGCCTGAGGATGATGTTCAGCGGAGCTACGCGACTCACACTCTCAGTAAAGCCTTGGCCATCCGCTCGGACAGTTGCTCCTCAACAAACTGCGGTTCGTTGGGTGGGTACAGTTCCACTTCATCCAGTTCAAAGTTATATTCCTTGCCCAAAGCGATCAGTTCCCTGATTTTTTGTACCCCCAACAGTTTTTCCTTTAAAACAGGATCTGTTTTGGCCTGCTCGGAGAATGCTTTGATTTGTGCAATTGACATAGTGTTGACTCCTATTGTTGATAATGGCTTATCGCGTTAAAAAATTAATAAACATAAAGGCCTGCAGTTACACGCTGTAGGGCGTGTTAATCCAGTCTTTAAGGATGGCGACATCGCGTTCCGGTAAATAAGAAAAATCGCCGCTGATGTCCTTATAAACCGCGACGCCGCAGTGCGGTGAAACCAGTTTGCCTTTCGCCATGTAAAAGAACCAGGCGAAGGGATAACCGGCCTGACGATCAAAGCGGGCTAACAGGTTTTGCAGGGCAGGACCTTTTTTGCCGTTAATATCGTCCAGTTGCGGCAGATTTTTTTGCTGGGTGTTGATGATTTCAACGTTAATTTGCTGCTCGCCGAAGCGCCCGGTGTTTCGAAACGGGCGGACAATCCAGTCGTCGGACAGCACGGCTTTTTGCTGGGCGCTGCTGCGGTTCCAGTCATCCATAAAGCGTTGTACCGGATGTTCCTGGATATGGTGTTTATTGATTTCCGTCATGAACACCGCGACGTCGGTTTTGCGTCGATACGCATAGCGCGCCGTGCCGATGCCGAATGTATCGACATAGTCGGGTGTCAGCGGGTCGATAAACTCTTCCAGGTCTTCCGGCGGATCACTTTCACTGACCAGCAGGCGGTCGGACATTTCATGGGTTTTATCAATATCCAGCTGCATGAAGTCTTCCGCCCGGCGTCCGGTCTGGATCACAAAATTCAAAGTATTGCCGGTTTGCCGCGTGGCGATTAGTTTTTGCGCGCGGGTATAATCGATGAGGGTTTGCAGGTCTTTTCCGCATTCTATGAACGTTCTTTCCGTCCATTCCACCAGATCGTTGGCAATGCGCTTGCCGTTCATATCCACGATACCGCCGAGACGATACCATTCGCTGCCTGTTCTGGCCAAGCGAACCGGATAATCGGGAACCAGAGCCTGGATTTTTGTCAGTAACAGTTCATCGCTGTGTCCGGGCAAGGTGTTCTTGCACAGTTTTGCAAGCTGTTGCCCATCCAGTTGAAATTTATGATTGGTCATCATCAAGATTCCAGGTGTCAATTCTCGGGGGTTGCTTGAGAGCCAATGCTTAGCCGTTCCCGCACCGCCGCCCGAACATCAGGCTCGGGATCGTCAAGCAGGCCTGCCAAAGCCTCGGGCGCTACGCGCTGTACGGCGGTATAGCGCACCACCCAGTCGGGATCGGTTAATAGGGTCACCGCATCTTCGGGATTCATGCGTTCGGCGATGATGCGCCGGACTTCCGGAGCCTCATCATGCGCCATTAGCCCCAAGCTGACTTCGGGCAAGCGTTCGGCAACGATTTTCCTGACCTGCACGTCTTTATCACGAATCAGCCGAAACAGACGGCCTTCCGGCAGTCGCCGGGCCACCGTCAATCTGACGATATAGTCCCGGTCATCTGCCAGTTTTTCCAATTCCTCGGCGGCAATGCGATCGGCAACCGTCATGCGTACTTCCCGGTCGGGATCGTCAAGCAGTTGATGGAGCTGGCTTTGCGGCAAGCGGTAGGCGACCGCGCGCCTGACCACTTCGTCGTCATCGTGAATGAGTTCCGTCAGCGCCTTTTGCGGTGCGTAACGAACAGCAATAGCGCGCCTTTCCCAAAAACCGTCTTTGAGATAGTGCTCGGCATAGGCCGGGTTAACACGGAAAAAGCGGTCGATTTGCCGCCCGCTTTCCGCCGACACGCAGGTATCGCCGGGCATGCAGCGGCCCATCAGCAGGGTTTTGCCGCGAAAAGGACATAAGCCGCAGTCTGCAATGGGAACGCTGACAGGGGTTTCACGACCAGACATACTCGATTCCGTTTAATCAGCGATAATTTCAGCAACGACAATACCCGTTGCGCTCTCGTAATCATTGGTTAAGCACAGACAATGCTCACGGCCGTCAATCAAATAAAGATTGAAATCTTTATGCTCAATGACCGGCGAGTTATTGGGCAAATCATCATCCATGCAGTAAGTAAAGTGTATCTTTTGATACTGCTGCCTGAGTGCTGAAACCGTGGCGTCGCCCACACCGAGATCGACGATTTTGTCGGCTATTTCCTGCGCTTGCTCTGCTGTGATCATCCCGACGCCTCCCGTTCAAACCGGAATCGCTCGCCGGCTTCAATACCCATCGCTTTCGCCAGCCAGGGCGGCGGTGTGCCGGCAATGACCGTTTGCAGTTGGGCAATCACATCGGCCAGGCTTTCAATCGCGGCGAGTTTCATCGGGTGTATGCCGAACCTGACGATTTTCGCCGCCGCAGGTCCTCCGACCGACGCGACATACAATACTTTACAGTCCTGTATCTGTTCGGCGCGAAAGACGTTTTTGTCATCGACAACCAGGCCTTCCGGAATTTCGGCGGTACGGATGTCGATCAAGCGCGCTTCGTCGCTGCTCACCTGATAAATCATGAACCATGAACAGGCGCCGAAATGGCCGTTGACATGGATGCCGTCATCGCTGGCGCAGGCAATCCGTACCGAACCCGGCAGGTCGCCGTCCCGGTAGGCTTGCACGGCAGGGAGGACTTTTTCCGGTGCGGCGTTTTTCAGGATATTTAAGGCTTGCTGTAAAACGCTGTCGTCAACGGCGGCAAATTCACCGTCATTGGCGTTTTTAAAGGCATCAAGCTCAATGGCGGCGATTTTGCTGTCCGTCATCGGCTCGGTCACACAGGTACTCAACACGTTCAGCAGGCGTCTGGCATCGGTATCGGGCAAGGCGCGAGCGGCCAACCCGATACGTAGCGCCAGTTCTCTTGACAGCTTAAGGCTGTTCATCGGTTTACGCCGGTAAAGGCAGGATGCAGTTATCGATAGGGCAGACCTTGACGCATTGAGGAACGTCAAAATCCCCCTCGCATTCCGTGCAGGTCTTCTTGTCGATTTTAAAGACGATAGGACCTTCGGTAATGGAGTTTGTAGGGCAGACCGGTTCGCAGTCGCCGCATGAAATACAATCCGCTTCAACAATATATAAAGCCATGATTATTCTCCTGAATCTACGCGTTTTGCGCGTAAGGTGATAGGGAAGTCGGGCGGAGCTATCGGTTCAAAATAATATTTGGAACCATCGGCGAGTACGACCTCGCCGCCCCATTTGTCGACGCTGTCGAACTCAACGGTTTCCGCTACTTCTTCCAGATCTTTTTTCGGTACATAGAAGACCAGCTTGCCTTCCGGGTTTTTCTTCAACATAACGCTTGGCATTGGGGCTCTCCGTTTAGATTTTCGATACTTGATTAACCACGAAGGGCACGAAGTTTTATTAATAATTTCTTCGCGCCTTGATGGTTTTATCCTTGTTATTGAAACTACTCAGCCCTCTATCGCTGGTTCCCAAGCTCTGCTTGGGAACCAGAATCCGAGAAGCTCCAGCTTCGGGAATTCTGGAAGCTGGAGCTTCCAAGACCGCATTCCCCAAGCTGGAGCTTGGGAACGAGCCGAAGGGTGGCAGGCTGGATTTTAACGAATCAAATCGTAGTTATAATCCGTTGTGCCCATGCCTTTGGTTTCTTTATCCAGTTGTTCCAGCACGGCATTGACCAGCGTTGTCAGCAAATAGATCGCGCCTTCATAACCCAGCGTGGTCATGCGGTGTAGATGGTGACGGTCGAAAATCGGGAAGCCGATGCGGATTAACGGTACTTCAAACTCTTCACCCTTATAGAAAGTATCGCGCTGGATGAACTTGCCGTAAGAGTTGCCGATCATGAAATCCGGTTTGTTGGTGAAGACCAAGGAGCGGAAATGCCATAAATCCCTGCCGATATGGATCTGGGTGTTTTTACCGTAAGGCGAAGCGTCGAGGATTTTTTGCAGGGCTTTTTGCCAGCGTTTGTTGGCGTGGTTGCACAACACATCGCTGGGTTCGGCGCCGAGTTCCAGCAGGAATTTGGTCATGCCCATGACGAAATCGGCATCGCCGTACAGGGCAAATTTCTTGCCGTGCATCCAGGCGTGCGAATCGGTCATCATGTCTACCAGACGGCCGCGTTCCAGTTCCAAAGACGCCGGAATTGCTTTGCCGGTGAGTTTGGAGACTTCCATCAGGAACTGGTCGGTCCATTCCAGGCCCATCGGGATATTGATCGCCGTAGCAGGTTGATGCCAGATGTTTTGCACAAACTTCTTGGTTTTTTCCAACTGCCAGGGTTGCAGCAACAGGGTATCAATCGCGTTAGGCGCATCCTTGACTTCGGCCTGGGTGGTACCGCCCGCATACATGCGGAAGGTACCGTCGGCAGGCGTATCCAGCACTTCGGAAGGATCGCTCAATAGCGTGTAATCGACACCCATTTCTTTCATCATGCGGTGCATGACGCGGAAATTGCCCAAGTAGGTTTCAAAGCCGGGCACCAGATTAATCTTGGCGTTGGAACCGACTTTTTTATCGTCCATGAAGTTGAGCGTGAAATACTTGATCATGCCCTCGAACATGTTGTCCCAGCCGGTGGTATGACTGCCGACGAAGCTCGGGGTATGCGCGAACGGCGTTGGGAATTCCTGCTCGATATGACCGGCTTTTTTGGCGTTGTTGATGAACGCGTTCAAATCGTCACCGATTACTTCCGCCATACAAGTGGTCGATACCGCGATGATGTCCGGTTGATACAGGGCCTTGGCGTTTTCCAGACCGGCAAACATGTTTTTCTGCCCGCCGAACACCGCGGCGTCTTCAGTCATGGAGTCCGATACGCACGCGACCGGTTCTTTAAAATGACGATTGAAATAAGTACGGAAATAGGCGACGCAACCTTGCGAGCCATGTACATAAGGCATGGTTTTTTCAAAGCCCAGGGCACACAATACCGCACCCAGAGGTTGGCAGGCTTTGGCAGGGTTCACCGTCAGTGCTTCGCGGTTAAAATTGAGTTCCTGGTATTCCTTGGAGGTCGTCCATTGGAAGACTTCATCAATTTTTTCCTGGGGGTGACGCTCTTCGTAAGCTTCACGTTTGTTGGCCAGATTTTCCTTGTATTCGTCGGTTCTGAACAAAGGATAGCTGGGTTGTATGTTATCGACTTGTTGGCTCATGGTAATCTCCTACGCGCCACTAATCTGTGGACGGCGTTATGGGGGAAAAATTAATCGTTTGTACGCTCTCCAATAAGTTAAGCGATTTAGTCCCCTCTCCCATAAGGGAGAGGGAGCTTTCCGCCTTAACTTAACGGCAGTGACGCCTGAGCGCGGCAACGATGGGTTAAGCGACCGCTTTTACCGCTTCATTACCGGCTTCGGTTTTCCACGGTGCTTTCACCTGCTTCCAGCAGGGGTTATTCAAGGTCATGTCCATATCGCGGGCG
>SXIP01000266.1 GCA_005772825.1 Methylococcaceae bacterium
GGTTACCGCCGCAATGTGCCGGGCCGGCAGGCCTTGCTTGACCAGGTAGGAAATCTTTTCGGTAATCACCCGCGTCTTGCCGCTGCCGGCGCCCGCCAGCACTAATAAGGGATGATCGATCGCTTTTACAGCGGCCTGTTGTTGGGGGTTTAATTTAGCCATTAATTAGGTTAACAAAATAAAAAAGTGTGCTGAAACGAGAGGCTGAGCGGTGGTCTATTAGTCCTTCCTGCTGGGAATTAATAGGCCTTGCAGGATTGTAGTGATTCAGTCCCCCTCTTTGAAAAAGAGGGGTTAGGGGAGATTTGATTAGATAAATCCCCCTCAATCCCCCTTTTTCAAAGGGGGAGATGAATAATTACTCAGAATTTGGGTTATAGTTTCACCTAAGAGTACAACGACTATTTAGCATCATGATTTCAATAATTCAACGCGTCACCACCGCCAAAGTCACCGTCAATAATCAGGATATAGGTAAAATCGATACCGGCATCATGGCGCTGGTCGCCGTGGAAAAAGACGATACCGAAAAAGACGCGGAGCGCCTGCTGGAACGCATACTTAACTATCGCATTTTTGCAGACGACAATGACCGCATGAACCTGAGTTTGAGGGATATTAACGGCGGCTTGTTGCTGGTTCCGCAATTTACGCTGGCGGCTGATACGCAGAAAGGCAATCGCCCCGGTTTTTCTTGTGCGGCGACTCCGGAACAAGGGCGGCAATTATTCGAATACCTGCAACAGTTTGCCGTAAAAAACTACCCGCATGTTCAATTTGGCCGGTTTGGCGCCGACATGCAGGTGGCACTTATAAATAACGGCCCGGTTACATTTACTCTGAGAACTGCGCATGCCGGCAGTATTTTACAAAAATAATATAATTATTCCTGCTACTGAGGATCGGCTGCATCGGTTTCCGGTTTCAGATTTTCCGGATCGGTTGTAGATGCGTCATCGCCATAATTAAACAGGTCGACGATGTCGTCCCAAATGGTTTCGTCAAGATCGCGCTTGGGTACGTCTACCGTTGTTTCAAGCGACGGCTTGATAACTGGAACCGCGCTGGGTTTCATATCGCCGCGTACGCCGACTATCTGATCATTCTCAAAAAATAAAGAAATCTCTTTCTGAACCTTGTCTTCATCCTCTTTGGGTTTATCCGAATAGATATAATCCCAGCGGTTTTTGTGAAAGGCGTCCACCAGCATTGGCGAGCCCATGATATAAAGTACCTGGCGTTTGTTCATGCCGGGTCTGAGCTGATCTACCATATTTTGATCGACGATATTTCCCTGCTGAATTTCCAGGGTATAAATAGGCAGATAGCTGAAAACGGTGGAGCAAGAGGCCAGCGTCAAGCTTACAGTGGCGATAAAAGTACGGGAGATTCGGCTCCGGGACAGACGTGAAAATAAAAACGGCTTACTCATTGATGAGACTGCGGAATGGTTAAAAATTAAAATCATACAGGATGTTAAAAGATTATCCTATAAAACTGTCATGCTCTTAATGCCTAAAAAGGCTACAATGTACCTATACTCCGCGCGGCCACCTTTGCAGATTTCTGTTCGGCCCTTTTATCCGATAGCGGCGTTGCGGAAACAGTTACATAGGATAACTATGCGCCTGTTTCCGCGCCTTGCTCTCGAATAAAACGGCTCGACCATAAATTCCGCAAAGGTGGCCGCGCGGAGTATAACAACAACAGCAAACCGTTGACACTACGGTTTAACCGGAGATTAATGTTGGAAACCCATGATTTAAGGAATGCAGGCCTCAAGGTGACGTTACCTCGGGTCAAGATTCTACAGATTTTAGAAAAGCAAATTGATGAACACCATTTAACCGCTGAAAAGGTTTATAAGATTCTGCTGAGCGAAGATGAAGAAATCGGCTTGGCCACAGTCTATCGTGTGTTGACCCAGTTTGAAGCCGCCGGTTTGGTAACTCGCCATCACTTTGAAGGCGGTAATTCGGTCTTTGAACTCGCCAAAGGCGATCACCATGATCACATACTTTGTATGAAATGCGGCAAAGTGGACGAATTTACCGATGAAGTGATTGAAACACGGCAACGAGAGATTGCGGCAAGACTGGGTTATGAATTAACCGATCACGGTCTTTATTTATACGGATTTTGTCCGCAATGCAGGAAATCCTGATTTTTTATTTACGCTTGAGACTGCATGTTTAAACCACTCATTTTTTATATCGGCCTGCGTTACACGCGAGCTAAACGCCGTACCCAATTCATTTCATTCATCACATTAACCTCTGTTCTGGGCATCGCTCTGGGCGTTACTGCGCTGATTACCGTGTTGTCGGTCATGAACGGCTTTGAAGCGGAACTTCGCGAGCGCATTCTCGGCATGACCTCTCATGCCACAATCACCGGACAATACGGCCAGTTGGATAACTGGCAGAATCTTGAGCAGAAAGTACAAGGCTATCCTCATGTGCAGGGCTCGGCGCCTTTCATTACCGGACAGGTCATGATAAACGCCGACCGGCGCGTTAGCGGTACCATGCTGAACGGGATTATGCCGGACTATGAAGCCAAGGTTTCCGATGTCGCCGGTAATATGAAGGAAGGCAAATTGTCGGATCTGGTTCCCGGCAGTTACGGCATTGTCTTGGGCAAGGAGTTGGCCAATTATCTCGGTGTCATGATAGGCGATAAAATTACCGTCATCAGTCCTCAGGTTAATTCGACGCCTGCCGGTATCGTGCCCAGAATGCGGCGCTTTACCGTGGTTGGCGTCTTTCAGGTGGGCATGTATGAATACGACCGCAATATGGCGATGATTCATATTGATGATGCCGCCAAACTGTTTCGACTGGAAAATGCGGTGTCGGGCCTTAGGGTCAAGCTCGATGATCTGTTTAATGCGCCGAAAATCAGCCTCGCGCTCGGCACAACTTTGGGTGAAGAATACCGGGTGAGCGACTGGACGCTGGCGCACAGCAACTTCTTTCGGGCCATCCAGACTGAAAAGACGGTGATGTTTATCATCTTGCTGTTAATCGTCGCGGTGGCGGCCTTCAATATTGTGTCCACGCTGGTGATGGTGGTTACCGACAAGCGCGGCGATATCGCCATTCTAAAAACCCAGGGCCTGACATCCGGTTCGGTCATGGGTATTTTTATGGTTTTGGGAACGATCATCGGCGTGTTCGGCACCCTGATGGGCACTTTCGGCGGTGTCATGCTGGCCCTGAATGTTGAAACCATCGTGCCTGCGATTGAAAGATTATTCCATGTGCAGTTTATGTCGGCGGATGTTTATTACATCAGTTCCGTACCGTCCAAACTGGTCTGGGCCGATGTCTATGCAATTGCCGGGATGGCTTTTTTATTGTCCCTGTTGGCGACCATTTATCCTGCCTGGCAGGCATCGAGAATAAACCCGGCGGAAGTGCTCAGATATGAATAATACCAATCTGAATAAAAACAGCATTCTACAATGCCGCCAATTGACCAAGCGTTATACCCAGGGCGGCCTTGATGTCGAGGTTTTGAAGGGGGTTAATTTAACCATAGGCGTTGGTGAGCGCGTCGCTATTATGGGCGCTTCAGGTTCCGGTAAAAGCACCTTGCTGCATTTGCTGGGCGGATTGGATAAACCCAGCGCCGGTGAAGTCATCCTGGACGGCGTCAGCGTCAATAACGTCAGCGCCGGAAAACTGGCCAAACTCAGGAACAAATCACTGGGCTTTATTTACCAGTCGCATCATTTATTAGGCGAATTCACCGTATTGGAAAATGTCGCGATGCCCCTGTTGATTGCTGGAGAATCCGTCAAACAGGCGCGCATTAGTGCCACCGCATTGCTGCAAAGGGTGGGCTTAAGTCATCGTATAGAGCACAAACCTGGAGAACTGTCGGGCGGAGAAAGACAGCGCGCCGCCGTAGCGAGGGCGTTAATCAACAAGCCGCATGTGGTCTTGGCCGATGAGCCGACCGGAAACCTGGACAGCAAGACCGCCGACCAGGTTTACCAGTTAATGCTGGAGTTGAACCAGGAACTGAATGTCAGTTTTCTGGTGGTGACCCATGATCATGAATTGGCTGCCAGAATGGGCAAGGTGCTGCACATGGAGGATGGGGTGATTGTCGGGTGACAAGGAACGGTTAGTAATGTGCATGAAATAACTTGGATAACTTGTCCCCTCTCCCTCAGGGAGAGGGCTCGGGAGAGGGAAATTGAATGCTCAAGTTATTTCATGAAAGTTATGAAGAGTTAACAGGACGCGCCCTGGAAATTGCGCCTGAGCTGGCAGAGTTGAATAATGTCGGCATAGGGCATGATGATTTACGCTTGCGGTTTTTTCATGAGGAATCGGTTCACCGGGCGGCGGTGTAATGACATCAACCTTTGCAATTCTCAAGCAAGCCGGATTAAAGATTAAGCTTTAAGTGAATACATTAAGAAATGTAGCCCGGATGAAGCTTGCGAAATCCAGGACGTTCGTATCTTCGATGACCCGCATTGCGCAAAGCTTAATGCGGGCTACGACCTGAAAGTCTTCAGTTCAATTTATTCAGCAGTGTTTTAACGCTCGTAGAGGTCCAATTAACTGCGTCTTTACAATGCTTTGCGTAATCTACGGCCTTAATGTCTGTATAAAGGCGGTTAATCAGGTCCCTATATATACGAGTGTTTTCCGATGTTTTGATGAGTGTATAGATTCGCTTAATCTCGCCGATACCTTTTTGCAGATAAGCGTTAGTTTGACTGGCGTTTTCCGGGGCAACGTAATCAGGATTGTTTCTTTGCATTCTTTCGGCCCATTTCTGCTTTATTTGATAAGCCCAGAAATAACGCATGCCGAAATAACCCGCCATAGAACTGGTAATCGCCATAATCAGGCAACCCAATAGAAAGGGTTCCCAGATATTGCCCAAACCCGACCAGATACCGTCTACTGAAAACACAAAATCCTCGGCAGGGGAGGGGCGATTCATAAACCACAAGCCGACCCGGTAGGCAAAATAAAATAAAGGCGGCATGGTGATCGGATTGGTTATCCAGACCAGCAACACCGAGATAGGCAGGTTTGCCCGCAAATAAAATGCTGCTATTGCCGCCATCGCCATTTGTGTCGGGCTCGGCACCCAGGCGAAAAAAAGACCGACGCCGAAAGCCATGGAAATCGAACGCCGGTTTAAATGCCAGAGATTGGGGTCGTGCAGTCTGTGACCCAGAAACTGGAGATTCTTGTGTTGTTTAATGAATTCAGGGTCAGGTATAAACCGTTGCATCATTTTTTCTATAAATTGTTTTGGCATCGTCGTTTACACAAAAGTTAATTAGTAATTTAAGTTTATCAGGTTTTAATCGTCTGAAAAAACGCCGGGAAACTCAATGGTTTTTTCCACACTGTCATTTTTAGCCGGACTTTTGCTGGTGCAACAGTTTTCTGTTCTGCCGGGTGTCGAATGGCTGCTGCCGGGTGGCGTTTTTGCTGGCATTATTGCATGGTTGCGCTGTTGGCGGTGTCTATTTTTTCTGCTCGGCGCAGGATGGGCGGTAGTGTATGCCACGCTGGCATTGTCCGATCGTCTCACTGAATCATTGGAAGGCATCGAACTACCGATCCAGGGCATTGTTGCCGGTTTGCCTGAGTCAGATGAAAGACGGGTGCGCTTTGATTTTATCGTCACCGGTTCGGCACAGCGTCTGCCCGCCAAACTCAGATTAAGCTGGTATAACCCGGATCAGCCGGTCAAGGCCGGTCAGCACTGGTCATGGACGGTGAAACTGAAGCGTCCGCACGGCAGCTTAAATCCCGGCGGATTTGACTACGAACGCTGGTTATATATCGAAGGCATCGGTGCAACCGGCTATGTGCGGCCCTATCCGAAACCGATGTTACTGAGCCGCGAGCCAATCTGGCGCAGTGTATCGGTGTTACGACAGGACATCAGCGACCGGCTGTCGTCGGAACTTCGCAACAGTAAAAATATCGCCCTGATAAAAGCATTGACCATCGGTGACGGTAACAACATCACGCGGAATCAATGGGAGGTTTTTCGAAAAACCGGCACCACGCATCTGGTGGTGATTTCCGGTTCGCATATCGGTCTGGTGGCGGGGCTGGTGTATTTTCTGGTTTTGAAATTATGGGCGCGAACGGGGATGTTGTCGTGGTCGCCGCAAAAAGTCGCCGCAACTACGGCCATGTTTGCTGCGGTTTTTTATGCAGGGCTGGCGGGTTTTTCCGTGCCGACGCAACGCGCGGTCATTATGCTGGCCATTGTCATGCTGGCGATCATTCGGCAACGCAATGTCCGTCCCTTTAATACTTTGGCGATTGCGATGTTTGCGGTGCTGGTGCTGGAACCTCCGGCGGTTTTGTCGGCGGGTTTTTGGCTGTCATTTTTGGCTGTCGGCCTGATTGTTTACAGCGTTGCCGGTCGCCTGGGCAAGCCCGCTTATTTGTTCGCGCTGATAAAGCTGAATTGGGTCACTTCGGTAGGATTGTCGCCGTTGCTGTTATTGTTTTTTCAGCAGGTTTCGTTGATCTCGCCGCTGGCTAACTTGTGTGCCGTGCCGATTATCAGCTTTCTGGTGGTGCCCTTGTCGTTAGTGGCTATTGTGCTGATGTGGGTTGCGCCGCTGCCAGCAGGTGTGCTGTTTAGTGTGGTTGATACGATGTTGCAAGGTTTGTGGCGGCTATTGGCCTGGTTGGCCGAATTGCCGTTAGCCACCGTCAATCATGCCCAGCCTTCGATCTGGGCATTGGTTTTTGCGGTACCTGGTATTGTGATCATGCTGGCTCCGTCGGGAATGCCGGCCCGCTGGTTAAGCCTCGTGATGTTTTTGCCCTTGGTCTTTACCGAGGCAAAAAAACCGGAGACCGGTGAGATTAATCTGACGCTGCTGGATGTCGGCCAGGGATTGTCGGTAGTCGTGCAAACTGCAAACCACAGTCTTGTCTATGATACCGGCGCGAAATTTTCTGCCGACAGCGATAGCGGGCAGAGTGTGATATTGCCTTATCTGCACAGGCAAGGGCTGGAAAAAATTGACATGCTCATTATCAGCCACGGCGATAATGATCATATAGGCGGTGCGGAATCCGTACTGCGCGGCTTGCCGGTTGAAAAGGTACTGACCAGCGTTCCCAATCAGTTAAGCGCCTATTCGCCGGTTGTTTGTAAAGCCGGACAATCCTGGCGTTGGGATGCAGTGACATTCACGATATTATCGCCGCAGCAGTTGTTTGATGCAGAAAACGATAATTCCTGTGTGCTGAAAATTGACTCGGCCAGCGGTGCTGTATTGCTGACGGGGGATATAGAAGCAACGGCTGAGTCGTGGTTAGCCAAAAACTACGTCGAGAAATTAAAAGCACGCGTATTAATTGCTCCGCATCACGGCAGTAAAACCTCGTCATCCGCCGTCTTTCTGCAAGCTGTTCAGCCCGATCTTATCTTGATTCCGGCAGGTTATCGGAATCCTTTCGGTCATCCGCACCACGATGTACTTGCGCGCTATCGAGATATAGACGCCAAGTGGTTAAGCAGCGCTGACTGCGGAGCGATTCAGGTTAATGTGCGGAGAAACGCATTGGAAATGGAAAACATGCGTGTTAATGAAGGCAAATACTTCAATGATAGGGCAAAGGTCGGAATGTGTTAACGCTGTATAATCTTTAATAAAAATCTCATTATATAACCGACATTCCGCACCCCTGTTACCCGGAATTAGCATATAAGCGAATATAACGCTCGCCGAGTAACTTCAGTAGTAGATGGTGGTATTCGTTGCAATTCAGTATAACTTCTCGGTAACGGTCAATTAACAGCACATGGATGCCGGCGAAAAATTGAAACACCCAGCGTGCATTAGGCTTTGCGGAAGTGGTTCCCAGTTGGGTGGGGAACGTTTGTTGGTGCTGCTGGAGGGTTTGCCGAATGCGGTGCTCCAGAGCCCCGTAGATTAAAAGACAGAGGGTCATGATCACCATGAGTGCCATAATGCGCTTCGGCGACTTGAGAAACAGGGTATTCGCCATGAACCAGGGATCCTTCAAAAAACGAAAGCCGCGTTCGACTTAAGGTTGGCCCGGCGTATAGTAATCAAGCAACTCTTCGTGGCTAAGTTGGGCTTCCTCCAGTTGGTTGCTAGCGAGAATAAAACAGCTTTTCTGTTGAATCTTGTGGTGCCGTGTTTCGAGAACAGAAGCGACGCCGGCTTCAA
>SXIP01000267.1 GCA_005772825.1 Methylococcaceae bacterium
CCCGGCACGGAAGAAGAAAAGATGGCGCCGTGGATGGGTGCATTAATGGATAATCTTGAATTGCTCGGCAGCCGCTCGGGACAAAATGAATGGGAGCAGGGCGCCACCAAAAACCTGCTGATGAACCGGGTCAAGATAAGATCGCTCAACTTCATGCGCGGTAGGACCTTCCTTAATCGCTACCTGATTATCGATGAAGCGCAGAACCTGACCTCAAAACAAATGAAAACCCTGATAACCCGTGCAGGGCCGGGAACAAAAATTGTCTGTATCGGCAACCTGTCGCAAATCGACACGCCTTATTTAACGGCCACCACGTCCGGTTTGACTTATGTCGTGGACCGATTTAAAACCTGGCCGCATGGCGCGCATATTACCTTGCGCCGCGGTGAACGTTCGCGGTTGGCGGATTATGCGTCGGATATTTTGTAGTAAAGTCGGGTTTGTCCCGTATTTCGGAAGCTTATTGGCTATCACTCTTACTGTCACAGTTGGTTTGTCGGCACTATGACACTTGGAGTCAATGGCAATCGAGCCGCTCGACGCGCAAATCGACGGTCATCAAAACTGTAAAAGCTCTTGCAATGACTGCAAGCAGTTAGGTGTAAAGCATCGGCAAAATCTAATCCCTCAGCTTGTAAAGCCAGGGCTTGAGAAACGCGAGGCCATTCTTCAACAGTAACATTGGCGAGTCCTAACAGGTGTTCAATAACACGACGAAAGTCACCCGCCTGAAAATGATAAAAAGCGCGCAACACCCATTCCAGTTCTAAAATGACGGTAAGAGGCACAAACAATTGTGGCGATTCAGTAATGATGCGTAAAGAAATAGGTCGTTGTTTTTCGGCTTCAGGATCGTTGGGATCATCGACATAAAAACGAGCCAGGATGTTGGTGTCAAGGCCTATCATTTAGCATCCCGCATGGCTTGTGCAACATCAAACTCCGCCAGATGCCTTTCTCCCGGCTCTTTGCAGACAAGAAGCCCATAGCCGTCCTCAGGGCGTGTCGGCTGAACACGCTGCTTGACTTCGATTCTTACACTGGAACCTTCCAGGATGAAGCTGAGTTGACAACCGGGCGTAATACCCAATTGTTTACGGATATCGAGAGGGATGAGGATTTGGCCTTGTTCAGAAACGGTGACTGTTTGCATGGTGGCTCCCGATAAATTAGCGACCTACTCAGTATGCCGGGTAGATTTTGTTCTGGCAATAGATAGTGCTTGTTTGCTGAGAATCGTATAGAAAGGATAAAACTATCGCGTTACCGGACATTGCAGCAAAGATGCCAGTGTCCACAATTTGAAATAAATTGGATAATGCCTTAATCCTGAAACAAAGATATATTCAACTGAAATTCGATTACCATCCCGTGAGGTCCAACACATGATCACCCTGCGTTCCATTTGTTTATTCAGTGTGCTTTTTTTTACGGCTTTGCGACCCTGTGTCGCCGCCACGCCAGGCACGCATATCCATGTCATCGTGTCGCTGGTCGACAACGCCTCACAAGGCATCGAACCGGTTCCTGCGAAAATCGGCAATGGCGATGATCCGCACAGCAATCTTTATTGGGGTGCGCTGTACGGTGTGAAAACCTTTTTGAGCAAAGCCGACGGCTGGCGAAAGTTGGGCTGCGAACAGGCGATTAACGATACGATCCTGGAACGCTGTGAGTTTGCCTGGAAAGACAAATTGACAGTGACCGCCGATGCTTATCGGGGCAGGCGGATTGATCAGGCGATGCTTGACTTTATGCAGCAAGCAGCGACTCCGCCTGATCCGGCGACCCGTGAAATGGTCGTGTTTATCGGCCATGACGGTTTGATGGACGCACAAAACCTGCCGATCATACAGCGCTTTCCAAAACATGCGATGCACGATAAACAAGCGGCGGTTCTGGCCTGCATGAGCGACACCTTTTTTGCAAGACATTTGCAGGCCGCCGGTTCAAAGCCGGTGGTTACTACGCATAGTTTCATGGCACCTGAGGCTTATGTATTGGAAGCCGTTGCACGGGGTTTTGCCAATCAGGCGAGTGAAGCGGAGTTACGCAGTTCCGCCGGCATCGCTTATGCCAAATACCAGCGTATTTCAGCCAAGGCAGGAAAATCGGTTTTTGGCGCCAATGGTTAACCAAATCAATAAACTTGAGCCTACCTGCGGTATCTCCAGTTCCGACTGTTATCTGCCGAGACGCTCAGGAATGAACCGCTAAAATCCGCTTTATCCCCTCGTAAGCATATTCTGATACACTAACGCTACTACCTCTGTTTTATAGTTCATCTTCAGGAATTGTTTTATGCACAACCGGCAAACACTGACCATCGATGGAAACCAGGCGGCGGCTACCATAGCGCACAAGCTTAATGAAGTTATCGCTATTTATCCTATTACCCCGGCATCGCCGATGGGCGAATGGTCGGATGAATGGTCTTCGCGCGGCCAGCTCAATTTATGGGGCACTGTGCCGCAAGTCATTGAAATGCAGAGCGAGGCCGGTGCGGCGGGAGCGATTCACGGCGCCTTGCAGGCAGGATCGTTGGCGACGACCTTTACCGCATCGCAAGGCCTGCTGTTGATGATCCCTAATATGTACAAAATCGCCGGTGAGTTGACATCCACGGTGTTTCATATCGCCGCGCGTTCGCTGGCTTGCCAGGGCTTGTCGATTTTCGGCGACCACAGCGATGTGATGTCGGTAAGGATGACCGGGTTCGGCATGCTGTGTTCCAATTCGCCGCAGGAGGTCATGGATTTTGCGTTGATCGCTCATGCCGTTGCGCTGCAAGGCCGCATTCCGTTCCTGCATTTTTTCGACGGCTTCAGGACCTCGCATGAAATAGCGAAAATCAGTCTGCTTGATGATGACGTGTTGCGCGCGATGATTAAAGACGAATGGATAGATGCGCACCGGAAGCGGGGCATGTCGCCTGATAATCCGGTATTGCGTGGTACCGCGCAAAACCCCGATGTGTATTTTCAGGCGCGGGAATCCGTGAATGCGTATTATCAGGCCTTGCCGGGCATTGTGCAGTCGGCGATGAACCGCTTTGCCGAATTGACGGGACGGTCTTACCGCTTGTTCGAGTACCTGGGTTCGGCTCAGGCGGAGCGCGTTATTGTGCTAATGGGTTCGGGAGCCGAAACGGCTGAAGAAACGCTGGACTATCTCAATTGTCAAGGCGAAGCGGTGGGCTTGCTGAAAGTGCGCTTGTACCGTCCTTTCGATGCCGACAGTCTGATTGCCGCGCTGCCGGTTACTTGCCGAAAAATTGCCGTGCTGGATCGCACCAAGGAACCCGGTTCGGACGGCGAGCCTTTGTATAAAGATGTATTGACCGCCATAGCGCAAAATTACAGCAGCGGCGCGGCGAAGTTTTCGGTATTGCCAAAAGTTGTAGGTGGGCGTTACGGCTTGTCGTCCAAGGAATTCACGCCCGGCATGATCAAGGCGATTTATGATGAGCTGAAACGTGAGCATCCGAAAAACGGTTTCACCATCGGCATCCACGATGATGTCACGCATACCAGCCTGGAGTGGAATGCGGGTTTTCGAACCGATGCGGGAAGAGATAGCTTTCAGGCGATGTTTTACGGTTTGGGCAGCGATGGTACGGTGAGCGCCAACAAAAACTCGATCAAGATTATCGGCGAGGCGACCGACTTAAATGCACAGGGTTATTTTGTTTATGACTCAAAAAAATCCGGC
>SXIP01000268.1 GCA_005772825.1 Methylococcaceae bacterium
GCGGTTCTTTGTCTTCCTGATTATCTTTGTTGTAGGCGAGTGGCTGGCTTTTCATCAACATCAGCAAGGCGACTAAATGGCCGGTGACGCGACCTGATTTACCACGCACCAGCTCGGGTACGTCAGGGTTTTTCTTTTGCGGCATAATCGAGGAACCGGTACAAAACGCATCCGGCATGTCGATAAAATCAAACTGGGCGCTGGACCACAAGATCAATTCCTCGGAAAAACGCGACAAGTGCATCATGATCAAACTGCCGACGGCGGTAAATTCAATGGCAAAATCCCGGTCGCTGACTGAATCCAGCGAATTGGCCGACGGACGGGTGAAACCCAGCAGCTCGGCGGTGATAAAACGATCGATCGGATAACTGGTGCCGGCTAGGGCCGCCGCTCCCAAGGGCATGATATTGATGCGTTTGCAGCAATCCTGAAGCCGTTCCCGATCGCGACTCAACATTTCAAACCAGGCCATCAGGTGATGACCGAAGGTAATCGGTTGGGCGACTTGCAAATGCGTGAAGCCCGGCATAATGGTGTCGGCATGTTGTTCGGCCAGATCCAGGATAGCCGTTTGCAGGCGTATCAGTTGGGCGGTAATCTGTTCGATTTCTCCACGCAGGTACAGGCGAATATCGGTTGCGACTTGATCATTGCGCGAGCGCCCGGTGTGCAGTTTTTTTCCGGCAATGCCAATTAAGTCAGTCAGTCTGGCTTCAATGTTCATGTGAACATCTTCCTGCTTGATCGACCAGACAAAATCACCGTCGATGATTTCTTGGGCAATTTGCGTCAGCCCGCCGATAATGGCGTCGCGTTCCTGTTCGGTCAGAATTCCGCACCGGCTCAGCATGGTGGCATGGGCAATTGAGCCCTGGATGTCCTGTTGGGCCATGCGTTGGTCAAAATCTACCGAAGCGGTGAACACTTCAACAAAGGCATCGGTCGCCTGTGCAAAGCGGGCGCTGGAAAGTTTCTCGGAATTAACTGTGGTCATAGATGGTTTTTATGTGAATGATGCGAATTAAATTGAGGTGCGAAATTATACCGCTAAATGCTGGGGCAAGCCTGTGTAAGAGGCATTCCGCAGTGCGGTGATACTCAGTTTGTAGTTATTCAGTGCCCCTCTTTGAAAATGAGGGGCTATAGGGGAGATTTTTAAATAACTCCCCCTTTTCCAAAGGGAGAGGCGAAAGATTACCTCTGTTTTACTTGGGTTGGCGATGATGCATCGCATCAATTTGGCTTTTGATACGTTGCGCCATCTCAAGGCTGTTTTTGGCGGTTTGTTGAACCTCGGTATCGGGGTCTGTCAGTGCTTGTTCTAAAACCGGTATGGCATTCGCACCATATCGGCTGACCAAAACATCCAGGGCTGCTGTTCTGAGCTCCGGGCTTTCATCGTTGAGCGCTGTCTGTGAGATCGGCTCAAATAACGGGTTTGTGCTGTCACTCATCGAGTTGAGCGCAAACTTCCTGACCTCCGGCGCTTTATCTTCGAGCGCAGCGATAAGAACCGGATTATGTTCAGCGGGATCTGCATGTTCCAGGAATTGCTTGAGAGCCTTGAGCCGGTCTTCGGGATTCAGGGCTGTGAGCGCCTGCTTTTTCCATTCTTCCAGCTCGGCTGTCTGGTCGCTGGGTTCCAGTGTTTTGAGCTGGGGTGTTTTATCTGCTGTTTCTTCTCCGGTGCTTTTCGTTAATACGCGGATTTCGGCGATTTCCGCTTCCGGTGTATTAGCGGTTTGTCGGTCCTGATTGACGGGCGCTGGCGAGTCTTTGTAAATCAATACATAATTGGTTTCCCGCAAGATCTGTTTGACTGTCTCGGTAACGCCGACTGCTTTGAGTTGTAACGTGATCGGCTGGTCAGGCACATCATCGGCAATCGAAACTTTCGCATCAAGTTTATGGGCGAGTTCCCTGAGCACAGCACGCAACGGCGCGTCAACAAGATCGACGGATAATTGCAAGGGTGGGGCAGGTAAGTTGCTGCCTGATTGCAGCGCTTCAAGATCGATCGAATCGGTGGCGCGGGTTGCCTCGATTACTAGCTTGACGGTTGAGACCGGTGCCGGCAACGCGGCTTGCTGCACGGGTTCCGGTAATGGCTCCGGGGATTTATCGGTATTCTTTGGAAGAGCTACCGGCGTTTTTATTTGTTCGGCTGCCGATTTCAGTGGCATGGGCGACTGGGTGTCCGATTCGTCAGAGTTACATCCGGTCAGCAGGGTTAGCAGCATGCATGTTAGTAAACCGGAAACACATTGCCGTAGCGGCATAGATGAAGTGCTCATGGCAGTAAGTATGTATCGCATGAGAGATATCAGGTTTGATTAAACGGGCTGTAAAAGAAAAGGCATCACTCATCGTAGATAGCTTTGGATAAGTGATGCCGGGGAATTTTATTTTTCAGGCTTTTGTCGAGGCCTTGAGTGTTCGAATCGAACGAGGTCTATATGATACTTCAGAATCAGGGAAGTTTGACTTCACACTCGGGTATCACATTCAAACCGGATTGACCCGCCTGACATACGTCGCGTGTGCCGGTTCCGCCATAATTGAAATTGGCTCCTCCATAGCCGGTACCGCCCAACAGCAATGTGTCATTTTCCGAACCGCCAAAAACCAGATTAGTGCCGCCGCCGCCGATAATGATGTCTTGTCCAGCTTCTCCAAGAAACACATCATTATTGCTTCCACCCTGGATGACATCGTTACCGCCGCCGCTACAGACAATGAGTAAATTGCTGTAGTTGGTCGTGCTGGCTGTGATTAAATCGTTCCCTCCAAGACCGCGAATTACGCAGACACTGGTATTTGCAAACGGGCTCGTAGTGGGGTTCGTACAACCGCCATAGTTCGCGCCTGCAACAATGATGTCACCCGCCGCCAGTTTGCCGACGCAAGCTCCTGCTGTGCCGTTTACGGTGCAACCTGCGGTAGATTCGGGATAACCGAAGCAGGCGGCTTGGGCCGATGAATTGATGCCTGCCAAACCGGCTATGACCAGCAGGGATGGAATTAGGCTTTGTAGTGTTAGATTTTTGGCTTTTCTCAAAGTATTCATGGTAATCGCTCCTTTAAACGTTATGGTAATTGACCGTTCACTCACTCATTTCTTCGATGGATAGAATCATCCAGCCCCGCTTGGGTGATTGAATAAACGATGCGTTGATATAGTAGAGGGTTCAATGCTGCTTTCAATCTGTTGCGGGACTGTCAATATAGCTTAACTGATTACTGGTTTCCATGTTTTTTGTAATGGAACTGTTTCCGTAAAAAACTGATTCGGCATGTCTTTAGGCGTCGATCGCCTCCAGCTGTTTTTCAACTTCAGCAGCAATAAGGCTGTCGTAATGGCGCACCAGGATTGAATCGCTTGGTCGAGGTGCAAACCTGGACTCAATTTGCGCGCGAATATGAGTAAGAAAGTGGCGTTTGAGTATTGAATCTTGCGGTATTTTTTGTTTCTTTTCCTGTCTCTGATGGTCTTTGATCACTGCTTCTATCCTCGGTGAAGGGATGGTGGGTTCGGCGGCCGCTTCGGCAAATAGATTTGCATCGGCGATAGTCACGGTTTCGCCAAGTGCTTCTACCCTAGCCATAGGCACTATTACCGATGTGGCTTGTGTATTGGCATAGTGTTCGATTGCTCCATCGATATATTTTTCCATTTCGGATTTAACCAGCGTATCGTAATGCCGTTTAAGGATTGAATCGGTGGGACGTGGCCCAAGCCCTGTTTCAACTTGTGAACGAATATGGGTAAGAAAGTGCCGTCTGAGTATGGAATCTTCCGGGATTTTTTGTTTTTCCGCCGGTTTGGGATAATGTTCAACCTTGGCTTCAGGTGTCGCGGGGACGACAATCTCGGTAAGCGTTTCTACCAATAGTTCAGTTTCAGTGATGGCTGCAATTTCGGTTACGGGTTCAAATTTAGTAACCGGCGTTATTACCGCTACCGGTTCGGTATGAACACACAGCTCGATGGGGCCGTCCACATACTTTTCCATTTCGGATTTAACCAGCGTATCGTAATGCCGTTTAAGGATTGAATCAGTGGGGCGTGGTCCAAGCGCAGATTCAACTTGTGAACGAATATGGGTAATAAAGTGCCGTTTGAGTATCGAATCTTCAGGCATTTTTTGTTTTTCTGCCGGCTTCCGATATGAATCCGGTTTAGCTTCGGCTATCACAGGGCTGACAGTTTCGCTAACGCTAACCGTTTCGGCAAACATTTCGGTTTCAGCGAAAGTCTCGGCAAACATGTCAGTGTCAACGGCTTCGTCATCAGTTTGTGTTTCGGCAGTCTCTGCAATGACAACTTCAGTCAGCAGTTCCTGACTTTTCTCCGATAGTGATTTTTGATGGTCTTCCAGGTCATGGGTGAGTCGGTTTATTATTGCGTCTCTTTGCTTATGTTCTTTCCAAATCGTAAAGGGCATCATTATGCCGATCAGGGCAAAGATTGCGCTTGGTACTGCCCACTCGGTAAATCCTCCGTTGAGCAGGCAAAGTGTCCACCAACTAAAACCGGCAAAGACAATAATCCCGAAGATAAGATGGATAAAAAAATTGCCACCGGCCATTCGAGTGCATTTTTTTGTACTGCTTGTTATGTTTTTAGGATCAATTTCATCACTGTTTAATGCTTTCTCCAATTCCGAAATTTGACGGTTATGTTCGAGTTTTTCTCGCCGTAAAGCCATTACCTGCAAAATGGTGATCAAGGCTGTCACTAGGGTTGCGGCGAGTGTAACTTCTATTTCGAATGCGATCATAAATCCCCCCCTTTATTGTTATTAAAAATGTGAACACATCTTGCGCCATATCATCTGCCTCTTGGCAATAATTGGCTACTATTTTTTAGAAGAATTTCTCTTTTAATTATGAATTAAGAGCTAAATAGAAACCGGTTCACTGTTTAAGCTGGAATCTGGGTGAAGGATACGGCTTCTCCCGTTTAGATTAAGCATTTGAATGAACTGGTAAGGTGAATTAATAGCAATTTATCGGTATGTATGCAAGTACTATCAGGATGCTGATTTTAAATCCTGAATATAGTGGTGTAATGAGGGATTGGATGGCATCGCTTTAATCGGACTCGATAGCGCTTGCGTGATGACTGGGCTTAATGGATTTAAGGCATCATGCTTTAGATACAGAAGAACAGAGGGACGATTTGGTTGCTTTAATGCGTGGAATACAGCATTAATTTGAAATAAGCGGGAAATGTAACGCGGAGCAGTCGATTGCGGGGAGGGGCGGCCATATCCGGGAGCCGAGGAGCATCCAGATATGGCAAGTTCGGGTCTTACAACATGCCTTTCATGTCTTCAAATCTTTTTTGAGCGTCTCTTAACTCTTGCTCAGCTTCTTGTAAAGCAGCTTCTTTAGCGTGTGTTTTGGCGGCTTTCAATCTTGCAGTAGCTTTTTGTTTAGCCATATCGACTTTATCGTTCGCATTAATTTCTTTAGTAGCGTCAATTGCGTTTTTGATAAGAGCGGAAGCAGCGTCACCGTCAGCACCACCGGCGATTGCATCAATAGCTATTTTAATTTTACCTTCTACAAGGTTAATGGCGTCCATAGGCTCATATACGATTCTGCCATCGCCAGCTTCAGCCAATGCTGAACATGAAAAAGCACCCATAGAAGATGCAATCATTAAAGACAGTAAGATTTTTTTGAATGTTTTCATATTACACTAAGCCTCAATTTGTTTTTTTATTTTAAGTTACATTGATGAATAAATATTATACCTATTCATCAAAAGGGATTTTAACACAGGTTGAAGTTTTCAGTCTGTTAGTGAGATTAAAAAGACTTGTTTGAGTCGATTTGGGGGATTTGCTGAATAACTTTCAAGCTAAAATACAGATTCAATTACACCAAAACAGCATAATTGAATCCGGTTTAACATTTTTTACTTGTGATTTGAATCGTAGATTGCTTTCATTTCTTGATAGGAAGCTAAAGCTTCTCTTAACTTTGCTTCAGCAGGTTGGAAATCACCGCTTTCAAAGGCATCACGAGCAACTTTCAATTTAGTGTTTGCTTTTTCGCGTTGACGCTCTGTTACTTCATAACGAAAATCTTTTTGTATTTGACGAGCATCATTGATGGCTTTTATTACCTCGGCCTTATCGCCACCTTTTTCTACTATGCTGACCGCTTCTTCAATTTTAATAATGGCATTTTCAGCAGCGGCTTTTACTTTGGCGTCGCCTTCAGCAGCAAAAGCACTTGAAGATACAGCTGCCATAGATGCTGCCATAGCAATAGAGACCAGGATTTTTTTTAATACTTGCATTGCTTGTTTAAACCTCAGGATTAATATTTGGATAATTTAGGATCTGGCTAATCAGAATAGGGCTTTAGCAAACAAGCATTAAATGTATTTAGCCGGATACCGCTTGCGATTCTAGCATAGAAAACCGTATTAGGGCTGAATGATAATGAGTTAAGATAAAATTTATTCATCATCTCTTTTAACATCAACGATTATTTCTCCTGAATCAGCTTCCGATATTGCAAATAAAATCGGCGCGCAGCATACCGAACAGTCTTCATAATATTCCTGTGGCCCCGACGATGTATCCACCAACACATCAAGGGCTTCGCCACAGTAGGGGCAGGTGATAATGATTTCATCGAGGTTAGGCATGATTAGACCCTGCGTAGCAGTGCATCCAGCCAGAAAAAGGGGAGGATGCGTTTAAGGACGGCAAATAAATAGGTGGGGAAAGTGACGTAATAGCGTATTTTGGGTCGTTTGGCTTCCAGTGCGTGTATGACTTTTTCGGTAACCGCGTTGGCAGGCAAGGTAAACGGAGCAGCGGCGCCTTTTTTTTGCAGGCGCTCTTCCATCGCTTTGTAGGTGTCCTTATGAAAGCTATGGGTTGGATCGATATTTTGCTGATAAAGGGCAAAAGAATTTTGCCTGAAATGGCTTAAAATCGGGCCGGGTTCTATCAACGAAACGTGAATTCCCGTGCCGTGTAATTCCAGGCGTAAGGTATCCGCCAAACCTTCCAGTGCAAATTTACTGGAATTATAGGCGCCCCGATAGGTTAGTGCGACCAGACCCAATACCGAGCTATTGTAAATAATCCGGCCATGGCCCTGTTTGCGCATCAGGGGGATGACTAAATTTGTGAGTTCATGGGTGCCGAACAGGTTGGTTTCGAACTGGTAGCGTAAGACCTCACGGCTCAAATCTTCAACAGCACCCGGCTGACCAAAAGCGCCGTTATTAAACAGTGCGTCGATTTTTCCGTCAGTCAATTCGAGCGTTTTGTTTACCGCTTCCCGAATGCTGAGACTGTCCGCCAAATCGAGTTGTAACGAGGTAAATCCTTCTTGTGCCAATCGGGAGACATCTTCCGGCTTTCTTGCGGTAGCAATAACGAGATGTCCGCGTTTCTTTAATTCGAGGGCCGTGGTGTAACCGATACCTGTAGAGCAGCCGGTGATGAGTATTGTTTTTGATAAATTCATGCCGGCATCATTTGGTTAATTCCTGCTCGGTAAAATAGAATTTTTTTGCACTGCTGCAATCGACTAAAAACATCAATGCGTCCTTGGTGCTTCTTTCGTTTAATGCCGATTCTTCAACGCGACCGCATTCCCCCGATTCCAGCGCTTTTGTCGCCGCTTGTCTTCTTAACCGTTCAATATCGGGCAGTCTTGATTCGTAGGTCTTGACCAGCGACGTTAATTTGTCAGGTAAATAAGGCGGGATTGCGAACGCTGAAAATTTGTCGGGATTATTCTTGACCAGAAGCTGATTAGCGGCGCTTTCATTTTTAACGCTCTCCATGAATTGAGCCTGCTTTTGCTGTAATTGCTGCTGTTCAAGTTTTTGCTGTTCAAGCTTGGCCTCTTGTTCTTTTTGTTTTAAGACTTCCAGGTTTTGCGCTTCATCCAGGTTGATGGAACTGCCGGTTCTGATATCCAATTCAGAATTAGTATATCCGGCTGTGCAGGGCTTTGAACTATAGATTTTGTTTCCCTTGCCGTCTGTACATTTATAGACATCGGCAATCGCATGGACAGAAAAAAAGCTGGCCAGAATTAACAGTGTAAATCTCATTTTTTCCCTCAATCAGGCATTAGTAAATCTTTAGTAAATTATAGTGTAATAAATTCAGGTTAAATGATCGAATAAATAACAGGTCTCTTGAACGTTTTTACAGATTTCATGGGCGGCGTACGCCGGTAAAGTGTTTTTTCCAATATTGATTTTTAAGGCTGGATACCAGCACCCTGCCTGTACGTTGACTGGGTGCGTGAATAAAATCATCATTACTGACATAAATGCCGACATGCGAGAATGGCTTGCCGTTGGTATTGAAAAAAACCAGATCACCTGAATGCACATCATGCTTTGGGACCTCGCGCAAAGATCGTGCCATTTCTGTGGTTGTACGGGGTAGTTTAATACCCTGGTGCTGATATACGTGCTTGACAAAGCCGCTGCAATCAAAACCTTCCTGTGGCGAGTCCTTGCCATATTGATAACGGATGCCTTGCAAGCTCAACGCATAATCAACAGTGGCAGGGCGTGTAACGGGCAAGTGAGCGGCGGGTTTTATTTCAGGAACGCTGGCGCAACCGGTGCATAAAATTATCACCAGTACAATGACTGTTTCCAGGCAACGATTAAGGTATATCATCCTGTTTTGATAAAAATAACGCAAAGCAAACATAATACTCCGGATATCAAAATGGGGTCACAGCGCTAAAATACATCAGGGCAAGGTTAAGGTGGAGGGTAAAAATCCGCCGGCACCGTGCCTGCTTCACAATAACGGTTTCTATTTTCTGTTAGATGTCAGCATTCTGCAATTTTTATCGATGAGTGCCATTGTGATTTTAAGTAATTCACCTAAACTAGCAGCCTCAGTGGATAGTCCTCAGTGGATAATTAAGTAACAGCTTTCGCTTGCTTTGACAAAATTTGTCACATAGTGACGTAAATACTCATCGAATAACGCTTGTTTGTTCGGATGAGACTTTAAGATAAAGCTGATTTGTTTGGAAAATACAAGCTTGATCAGTCAACTAAACATGAGTTTGATTCACTCAAATAATTGTCTGCAGGCGAGACTAGCGTGTTAAGCCTTGGCATCGATCTATTTACGAAAACTAAATGGCACACAATATGCTGTATCTGACATTGAACGATAACTGAACAACACGGAATGGGTTTTCGGACTGGCAAAACCGAAAATCCAGTGTAATGACTTACCGCTTTTTGCTAACTAACGACAATCCGCCACTTTCGGCACAAAACGACACATGAGGATTTTTAATTATGGCAATTTCATCTATTACAGGCTCAACCATTACCGGTACTCTTCTCGTTGACGATATTTTAAACGGCACAGTGGGTAACGACACCATCGATGGACTGAGCGGCTCAGACACCATGACCGGTGGCAAGGGTGATGACACTTATACCGTCGATGTAACGAATATAGCTATCAGCGGCACCGCCGGGGTAATCACTGCGGTGAGCACCGGTGACAACGTGATTGAATCTATCAGCGGCGGTATCGACACCGTTAACTCCAGCGTCAATTACGCCTTGTCCAGTGAAGCCGAAAATATCGTCGCGACCGGTACTGCTGCTACAACATTAGTTGGTAACACCAAGGACAACATTCTGGATGGCTCGGGAGCTACTACCGGCGCTAATAAGCTGATAGGCGGCTCCGGTAACGACATTTACTTTCTGGGTACAGGTGACACCGTTGTTGAAGCGACGGGAGCCGGTACCGATACGATTGTGACTTCAAGTGCCATAGATATTTCTGTTACTGCATTACTGGCGATCGAAGATGTGATACTGCAAGGCGGCGGCGTTATTACCGGCAATGGTCTCAATAATCAGCTGTTTGGCGGCGCCGGTGCTAACACCATTACTGGCGGCGCGGGCAATGATTTACTGGACGGCGGTGCCGACGTTGACTCGATGACCGGTCAGACTGGAGACGATGCATACTATGTCGATGAGGCGACCGATGTGGTGAATGAAGCGGCGTCACAAGGCACCGACACCGTTTACGCCAGCACAACCTATAGCCTTAACGATACAACTTCAATCGGCGTTGAAAATATTACCCTGATCGGTAAGGTTGGTAATGATGCGACAGGCAACAAGTTGAACAACATCATCCTGGGTAACGGCGCCGGCAATGTTTTGGACGGCGGGATAGGTTCGGATAAAATGAGCGGCGGCTTTGGCGATGATACCTATAAGGTCGATTCAGTGTTCGATATCGTGACTGAAAAAGCGGGCCAAGGCTCTGATACTGTCATCAGCACCGTATCGATTAGCGCCCTGGCCGCGAACGTCGAAAAACTGGAATTATCGGGTACGGTTGCTGTCAACGCGACCGGCAATGGGGAGGCCAATACCATAACCGGTAATAGCAAAATCAACATTTTGAGTGGATTGGCCGGTATTGATATATTGAAAGGCCTCGGCGGCGGTGACACCCTGGATGGCGGCGTCGGTAATGATGACCTGCAAGGCGGAGCGGGTAATGATCTCTATAAAGTAGATAGCTCGCTTGATAAAATAACTGAGGACAGTGGCGCAGGTACAGGCACCGACTCCGTGCAATTTACTGTCACTGGAGCGGCCGCTACCGATATCTATACGCTTTCCGCTAACGTTGAAAACATCACCTTGATGGGTACCAATGGTATCGGTGCTGCGGTTAGTGCCGTAGTTGGTGCCGAGAATACGTCGAATAATATCATGACCGGTAATAGCGGCGCTAACTCGTTGACCAGTGGCGACGGTAACGACAAACTCTTCGGTAATGCCGGTAATGATACGCTGAATGCCGGAAACGATAACGATTCCATTACCGGCGGCGCCGGTAAAGATACAATAACCACGGGTACTGGCAATGACACGGTGGTGTTTGGGTCGGGCACCACTGATACGTCAGCTACGTCATATGACGTATTGACCGATTTCAACTTTAGCAACGATTCGATAGATTTGTCGACCGTTCTGGTCGCCAATGTTGACATCACCGCACAGTCGGGTGCTGTTAGTGCAGCTTCATTTGTGGCTAACATGAATACCCTGTTAAGTGTAGGCGGCGGCCAAGGCTTCGATACGGATACCGTAGGCGACGTGAGTGCGGCAGTTGTGACGGTTACTAGCGGTGATTTGACCGGCAGCTTCCTGGCTGTCGATATAAACGGCAGCGGCACTTTCACGACGGCCGACTTCGTCGTTCAACTGACAGGGGGGGCATTACCAGTAAATGGGGCAGGAGAGCTGACAGGCTTCTCTACCGACGTGTTTGTCTAAACCTTAAGCTTTAACACCAAAACCTGAAAACCCCATTTCGGCGTAGTCGGAATGGGGTTTTTGCGTTTCTCCCTGTCGTGGATTTACCTTCAGTCGAATCAAGCACAGTTTACGCTGTAAGTATCATTCCGCTGACAGGTTTGACGATGTCAAAAAAGAAATGGCCTATAATAGATCGGTGAAAGAGGCTTGGGATGATCACTGAATAGTACCGGTCGGCATTTCAATCTTGTAAAACCGGAGTGTTTGAATAATGACACCGCTTCAGCACTTATTTTGTTATACCGTTAATTTGCCGCTATCGGCGCAAAATTCACATGAGGATTTTTTATTATGGCACTGACTAAACCAACTACAGCCACCGTTTTTGGTACGGCGACTACCGACGATTATTTACTCGGCACTTCAGGTAATGACAGGATTACCGGGGGTATTTCGGCAATCGTCTATGGTGTTGATGACGGCATTGATACCATGCAAGGCGGCAGCGGCGATGATATTTATATCGTTAATAATACCGCGGATGTCATTATTGAAACCGTCAATAATGGGACGGACACGGTTTTCGCCGGCGTCAGTTACACGTTGGCCGGTGAGCTGGAAAATATCGGCGCTGCCGGTACTGCGGGCGTTACCTTAACCGGTAACAGTAAAGACAATATTCTCGACGGCACCACATCCACTCACAGCGATACGCTGAAGGGATTGGCCGGCAATGACACTTATTTTATCGGCACAGGCGATACCGTTGCCGAACTGGCAGGCGGTGGTACCGATACCATTATTTCTGATGCGAGTATTAATCTTTCTTTCGCAGCTTATAATTCTGTTATCGAAAACGCAACACTGTCCGGCACTACGGCGGGCGATATTGCCGGCAATGGCCTTGCTAATCAGTTGACCGGCAATAGCGCCGACAATACGCTGACCGGTGGCGCCGGTAATGATATTCTGGATGGCGGTCTGGGAGCTAATGATACATTGATCGGTGGATCCGGCGATGACACCTATTTTGTCAGAAATGTAGATGTAGTTACTGAAGCACTTAATGGCGGTACCGATACCATTATAAGCAATTTGTCTGTCGATCTGAGCGGCGCTGCATTTGCTAATATTGAAAACATCACCTTGACGTATTCGTCTTCGGTAATCAATGCGACAGGAAACACATTAAAGAACGTGATAAAAGGCAATAGCGGCAGTAACACTTTAAGAGGCGGGAGTGCTGCTGATACCTTGTTCGGTTTTCAGGGCGACGACACGTTGGATGGCGGTACCGATGCGGACAGTATGACCGGTGGGAAAGGCGATGATACTTATCTGGTTGATCACGCCAGCGACAAGGTGGTCGAATTGACCGGTGAAGGCACTGACACAATTAACAGTAGCTTAACGATTAACGCGCTGGCGGTTAATGTCGAAAAGGTATTATTGACTGGGACGGCACTGATTAATGCGACCGGTAACACCCTGGTTAATACAATGACCGGCAACAGCAATAACAATGTGTTGAAAGGCCTTGACGGTAATGACACTCTCAATGGCATGGCGGGCCTTGATACCTTGGACGGCGGTATCGGCGCCGATGCCATGACCGGTGGTGTAGGCAACGATCTTTATATTGTTGATAATGCCGGCGATACGGTCACTGAGTTAACCGGTGGCGGCACCGACACGGTTCAAAGCAGCGTTACCTTTTCCTTTAATACCGCAGCGACCGGCGACGACTTTGTCGACAACCTCACCCTGACCGGTACGACTGCGATTAATGGCACGGGTAATAGCCAGGATAATGTCTTAACGGGCAATAGCGCAATAAATACGCTGACAGGACTGGAAGGTAATGACAGTTATTATGTTACCACTGGCGACATTGTCATTGATTCGTTGGCTGGAGCGAGTGGAGGCACTGATACGGTATTTAGTGCGGTGACTTTTTCAATTAATACGGCAGCCGCCGGTGACGACAACATTGAAAACATTACCTTGACGGGCACGACTATCGGCATCAATGCGACCGGTAACGATCGGGCTAATATAATAACCGGCAATAGTTCTATCAACATACTGACGGGTGGCTTAGGTAACGATACTTATGTTGTCAGTCTTGGCGATATTATCATTGAGGCAGACAGCGAAGGCACCGATACAGTGAATAGTGCGGTAACGTTTACGCTTGCCGCCAACGTTGAAAATCTTAACTTGATGCCTACGGCTTCTATTAATGGGACCGGTAACACATTAGATAACATTATCGTCGGCAACAGTTCTGCAAACACCTTAACGGGACTTGCCGGTAAAGATACTATCACTGGCGGTAACGGCAATGACGTCATTATCGGGGGGACTGGACGGGATGTTATCAGTGTGGGTAATGGAATAACTCCAAGCGGTCTGGATGGTGCCGATGTAGTAAGGTTTGACGTAGGTGTTACTGATACGGTTGCAACCGCTACGTCGATAGCGGGTGTTGATTTGTGTAAAGACTTAACATTGGCTTCAGACAAGATTGACTTGACCGGTGTGGCAGTTTCAGCAGTCGGTACGACCGTGACAGGTTCGGTCACTGAATCGACATTTATCACTAATATGAATGCCTTGTTAAGCGCAGGTAGCGCTGCAACCGGAGCCGGATTTGACGTAGGTTCAGGTGTTAATGCGGCGATTGCGACGGCTAATGCCGGTGGTTTGAATGGGCGCAGTTTTCTGGCCGTCGATCTGGATGCCAGTGGTACATTTACCGCCACCGATTTCGTTATCGAAATTACCGGATCAAGTTTTACGAATGTCCCGCAAACTGCCTTTATCTAAATTTCATTTTTAAAGCTAAAGCCGTTGCATTCCGCTCAAGCTGGAATGCAACGGCTTGTAAAGCACTGTACGCTCCTTCATAAAAATAATTCGAGCACTACGATTTATTCAGTCGCTGATAAACAAAATACCCCATCAGCGCCACCATCAGCCAGGCGCTGACCAATGGCCCGATGACACCGTCATAAGGGCTGACCAGAAACAGGTAATCCGAGTTTAAATCCGTGTTAAACACGCTTTTGCTCATTTTAATCTGCCATACCCAGCCCGTGTGGCAACCGATACAGAGCCCAAGACCGGCTTTTACTTTGGTTCGGAGTGTCGCTAAAAAAACACCCACCATAAACAGGGCAAAAAACGCCGGCAGAATTTCAGGGTTTAACAGGTTGGCGAAAGCCGCGCCCAGTAATTTAAAGCCGCTGAAAAGTGTCAGTTCCTGAGCGGGAATTTCGGTTTTGCTGTTTAGAAAATGCAGGGCTGCATAGTAAAAGGCGCTAAGCAGGATTGCAGCGATAATGGGTAGCTTTTTTTTTAAACCGCTTAGCAGTATGCCTCGAAAAACAGGTTCTTCAATCAGCGAAATGATCAAGGCCAGCAAGAGTTCCAGAATCAGCTTTTTAGCCAGCAAGCCTGCTGTCCAGGTTTTGGTTTCGTCAATTACATGAACGCCAAGCGCGTAAAGCACTATAAACACCGGTATCAGCGTGATAAAACCCAGTGCGAATCCTTGCAGCAACTGCTTTAGAAAGAGCGATCTTTCGGCAAAGCCCAAGGCTTCCCGGTTGATTTTCAGGTACGCCATCGCCGGGAAAATACTCAGCACCAGAAACAACTGTGTCGATTTGCTGACTATTTTTCGAAAAGGCAGTTGTTCACCTATAAGCGGCATCATTAGGTAGCCGATGATACACGACAGTAAAATGGCGGCTAGCACTATCAATAGCGGCACGAGAGCCGCCAGAAGAGAACGGATGAAGGACGGAAAACAGAAAGCCGATAAGTCGGTTTTTCTATTTTCCGTCATCGGCGCCAAAGTCACCCCACAACATCTGTACAGCGGCCAACGCGGCCAGTGATGCGGTTTCTGTTCTTAATATGCGACTGCCCATGCGGACCGGAATAAACCCCGCAGTTGTTGCGATATTACGTTCATGGTCGGCAAAACCGCCTTCAGGGCCGGTCAGTAGTGTCACTTTCATGTCAGTCGGTGTCATGTTGGCTAATGACATGTCCGCATAAGGGTCAAGAAATACTTTCAAGCCTTGTTGCCGGCCTACCCAGTTGTGCAGCTCTTCGATTGCCGTCAATTCGGGCAACACGGTTCTGCCGCTTTGTTCGGCGGCATGTTGGACTATTTTTTGCCAGTGCAACAGGCGTTGCGGCTTTTTTTCGCCTTTAAACTGCACGACGCAACGCTCGGTCAATAACGGCGTGATGTGGTTGACGCCCAATTCGACAGCTTTTTGTACCGATAAGTCCATGCGGTCGCCGCGCGAGATGCCTAAGCCCAATGTGATCTGTAACGGTGATTCCACAGTGCGGTCATGCCATTGTTCAACGGCAATCAATACGGTTTTTCGGCTGACTTCGGCTACTGTACAGAGAAATTCGCCGCCCTTACCGTTAAATAAAATAATCTTATCGTCTTTTTTTAGTCGCAATACCGTCCTGACATAATGACCGTTGTCATCATCCAGTTCAACCTGTTTGCCCGTCGCCAGCGGTGTTGCTGTATAAAGTCTGGAAACCCGCATAATTAATCCTTAACCGCCTGTTGAATGCCTTGCCATGCCACGTCAGCGATCAATTCCAGTTCCGCTTCGCTAATGATGTAGGGCGGCATGAAATAAATGACATTACCCAGCGGGCGTAATAAGACGCCTTTTGATAGTGCGTATTGGTAGACTTTAAGCCCGCGGCGTTCCTGCCAGGGGTAGGGTTCGCGCTGATGTTTGCTAAGGACCATTTCAATCGCCAGTATCATGCCGCATTGTCGCACTTCGGCAACGTGCGGGTGGTCTTTAAAACGCGCGGCGACTTTTGCCATGATGGCGGCCAGACGTTTATTGTTTTCAATGACATTGTCGCGCTGGAAAATGCTGATCGTTGCAAGTGCCGCCCTGCACACAAGTGCGTTGCCGGTATAACTGTGCGAATGCAAAAACGCCGTCAGTTTTTGGTAATCGTCATAAAACGCCTGGTAGACCTGATGAGTCGTTAACACAGCCGATAATGGTAAATAACCGCCCGTTAAGCCTTTGGACAGGCACATAAAATCGGGCGTTATGTTTGCTTGTTCACAGGCAAATAAAGTGCCTGTACGTCCGAAACCGACGGCAATTTCATCGGCGATCAGATGCACGTTATATTTATTACAAGCGGCGCGCAGCAATTTTAAATAGACCGGGTCGTACATGCGCATATTGCCGGCGCATTGTACCAGTGGCTCGACGATAACAGCACAGACGCTTTCTGCGTGTTGTTGCAATGCATGTTCCATCAGCGCGAAGCGTCGGGTGGAGTAGTCTGGCCATGATTCGCCGGGTTCGCGGTAGTAACAATCAGGTCCCGGTACGGTGATTACGTCCATTAGTAACGGTGCATAAGTTTCCTTATACAAGGGCACATTGCCGACCGCCAGTGCGCC